>CABSEG010000027.1 GCA_902476645.1 uncultured Lachnospiraceae bacterium
AACCATCTGGTCAGAACCTGTCACCTGAGGCTCTACACCCAGGAAAGTATCGATACCAGTAGCTACCACGTAGTTTCCGATGGAAACGGCCTTCTCAGACATCCATTCCGGAGCGCATCCTACTACAGGAAGCTGTGAAATATTTAATCCGGAGTCTTTTGCCAGGGTTGCAGCCAGCACCATCATACGGCTGATATCCACGCAGGAACCCATGTGCAATACAGGCGGAATGTCTGCCAGTTCACAGACTCTCTTTAAGCCTGCGCCGCAAATGTCCTTGGCAGCCTTATCCATTAACCCAGCCTTAGCGGCAGGCTGAGCGGAACATCCGGATGCAATGATAATGATATCGTTGGCGATCAGCTTCTTCATCAGCTCAATATGCGCAGAATCCGGTCTGATCTTCGGGTTGTTACATCCAACCATGGCAACCGCTCCACGGATAACGCCGGAAGTGATACACTCAATCAGCGGCTTAGTGGTTCCAGTCTCGTCTACCTGAGAGTTGGTAACACCATCCAAAGTCTTTACGATCGCCTCTACAGAATAACCTACGGTTGCTTTCTGCTTCATATCCGGAATGTATACCAAATCCGGATTTCTGTTTTCAAAGTTGTCGATGGCAGCCTTTACGATGGCTTTTGCATTCTCTGCCGCATTTTCTGCCTCGAAGCGGATAAATTCAGAATCCGGCATCTGGGCAATGGGAGAGGTGGTGATAAACTTGGTGTGGAAGCACTTACTTAAGGGGCCGAGGGCCGGGAAGATACACTGTACATCCACAACAATGGCCTCACAGGCACCGGTTAGTACTACGTTCTCCTGCTGCAGGAAGTTTCCGGCCATGGGGATTCCACGACGCATAGCCACTTCATTGGAGGTACAGCAGACACCGGATACGGTGATCCCCTTTGCTCCCTTAGACTTTGCGTAAGCGATCATCTCTGGGTCATCTGCGTACTCGCAGATCATCTCAGACAAAGACGGATCGTGTCCGTGAACCACGATGTTGACATTGTCTTTTTCCATCACACCCAAATTGGCTTCTGTATCAATGGGCTTTGGGGTACCGAACAGAACGTCGGAAAACTCCGTGCCTGCCATGGAACCGCCCCATCCATCGGAAAGGCCAGCTCTCAAGGACTGACGAATCAGCGCCTCTGGCTTGGAGGAGCATCCCATATGGGTCATATGTAAGGAACATGAAACCTCGCGGTCAATGGCTCTTGGAGCAATCTCCTCTTTCTCCCACAGATCCTGCGTATGCTGCGGTGCCCTCTTTAAAAAGTTCTGGTACCCGAATACTTTTCCGTACTCACCCATTCCCAGAACTGCCATTTCGTGAGCCAGATCATAGATATCTTTTCCTTCGGTTTCTACCCCCCACTCTTTCGCAATGCGAATCAGCTTCTCGGGATCTTTCACCTGGTAGCTTCCATCCGGGCTTGTGCAATACAGCGTATGGCAGATCTCACGACCGTGATCTGAGTGGGTTGCAGCTCCGCCGGCGGTAAATTTCAAATAGTTTCTCGCCACGATTCCGTGAGCGTCGCATCCGCAAATTCCGCGTGGCGCCTTCGGTGTAATGCGGCAAGGACCCATGGAGCAGATCTTACAGCAGACACCCTGTTCTCCAAATTTACAGTGGGGAGTCTGATTCTTCACTCGCAGCTGCCATGCATCTGCGCCGACTTTTGCTCCGGTTTCCAGCAATCTGGCTGTAGCCGCTTCCATTTCTTCTACGCTAGTTAACTTAAAGTTTCCCATTATAAACCTCCTTCATCATTATGGGTTGTAATCGGGGCCTTTTTTCTCCCATCCGCCCCCCAGGGATATTTCTATGCAAAAAGATCGTCTGCTTTCGCAGACATCATAAGAAATATCTGACGATACCTCTCGTTTCTCGTCTCCTTTTTCAACGAGTTCTGAAGAAACTAAAGTTCCATCGATTCCAGGATGTCATACAGGCTTTTTCGCACCGGAGAGTCTCCGGGAAGCTGAATAATAGGCTTCCCATCGCAATCAAACTCATAAACATCCTCGCTCTGGGGAACGACACCTAAGAGATGCAATCCCTGTTTTTCAATTTCCTCTTTTGTTCCCTCATTTAATACTCCACCGGGTGCCCTGTTAACAATCAGGCCCACTTTTTGGGGATTTAAACCACATTCGTCTATGAGCTTGGCAATTCTTCCCACCGCCTGTACGCCCCTTCTGGAGCAGTCGCTGACCAATATGATCGCATCTACCTTGGGCAGAATTCCCCTGCTGATATGCTCCATACCAGCTTCGTTGTCCACTACCACGTAAGGATAATGGGGAGTCAGCTTCTGAAGCTGGGTCTGCAAAAGACCATTTACAAAACAATAGCAGCCTTTTCCCTGGGTTCTTCCCATGACCAGCATATCGAAGTCATCTTCTTCAATGATACAGCGGTTGAACATAATCTCCATATAATCAGCCTTTGTCATTCCCGCCGGTATGGGGTTTTCCTTGCTGTTTTCTGCCTTGGCCACTTCTTCCCGGATCTCTCCAAGCGTCATTTCCACCTCAACGCCCAAAACCTCATTTAAGTTGGAATTTGCGTCCGCATCCACGGCCAGCACCGGGGTCTTTCCTTTTTCACAGAGGTACTGAATCAACAGCCCGCTGAGAGTTGTCTTACCAACGCCGCCTTTGCCTGCGACTGCAATTGTGTATGCCATGCCGGTTCTCCTCACCTCCTACCCCAATTTCTGTTAAGGTCTCCATGTTTCTACCTCCATTAAGTCATAAATGCATTTATGATTAACTCCCTGTTAGTCCAGACAGTTAATTTCTACCGTGCTGTTGGCCAGATCCACCATCTTGATGGTTCCCTCCACCACTTTGGTTTCCCCCATCACATCCGTCAGGGTAATGGTATTGCCTTCCACTTCCAGCTTGCTTACATAGGAAAGCAAAATACTATCCGGATCCTGCGCTTTATAAACTGTCGCTAAACACATATTACCACTCCTTTACTGCTTTTCCCGTACCATGGCTAAGGCTACTCCCAGATAGAGGTTTCCTTTCTGGAACTCATCCACCGCCTTTTTGATCTGGTTTGCCACATCCTCCATGCCTTCTTTTTGCAGTTTATCTGCCATCTGGTCTAATTCTGCCGCATGACTTTGATTATGTTGCAGCATGTACTGAAGCAGTGCCTCGTTTTGATTGGCAGGCTGTGAACATCCCTGGCAGCTTTGGCACTCGCCTTCCTGATGATGCTCGTGACTGTGCTCATGACCGTGAGGACAGATATTGCCATTCTCATCTTTTACTATGTGCACCGTTGTTCCCTCTTTTCTATATTTGTTAATATTTTGACAGACTTAGAGCATAAACGCCCTATACGGAGTTATTATAACACACAAAATATTCAACCTCAACAAGATAGATTGTACTTTTTTCAATAATCTGATAAATATAACCAAAAAATAGCAAATTCCTTTCAAGCTACCACATTCGTACCTCTCAAAGCACTTCGTCAAACCACAAAAAAGGCTGAAACCTAACTTCCTCTGGTCTCAGCCCCTTCCTTTTTATGCCAACATCATTCTGTCGTTTGCAAATTCACCGCCGCTGGCCTGTTCGAATTTCAACATCAGATCAGAAACCTGCAGCTTTTTCTTTTCTTCCCCTGAAACATCGTAGATAATCCTTCCTTCATGCATCATAATCAAACGATTTCCAAGACGGATGGCGTCTTTCATATTATGCGTTACCATCATAGCGGTCAGATGATTCTCATGGATGATCTCCTCTGTAAGCTCCAGCACCTTCGCCGCTGTCTTGGGATCCAGAGCCGCTGTATGCTCATCCAGAAGCAATAACTCCGGCTTTTTCAGAGATGCCATCAAAAGCGTCAGGGCCTGACGTTGTCCTCCCGAGAGAAGCCCCACCTTCGATGTCATACGGTCTTCCAGACCCAAACCCAAGGTTTTTAAAGACTCCCGGTACTGTTCCTTTTCTTCCTTTTTGATTCCCCATCCAAGGCCTCTGCGCTTTCCTCTGCGATAAGCCAAAGCCAGGTTCTCTTCAATCTCCATTCCTGCCGCAGTTCCTTTCATGGGATCCTGAAAAACGCGTCCCAAATATTTCGCCCTGGTATGTTCCGGCTGCAGTGAAATATCCTTTCCATTTAAGATGATCTTACCGCAGTCGATAGGATAAACCCCGGCAATCATATTTAACATCGTGGATTTTCCAGCTCCGTTGCCTCCGATAATGGTCACAAAATCCTCGGGATTCAACTGAAGGCTCAGCTTACACAGAGCCTTTTTCTCGTTAATTGTCCCTTTATTAAAGGTCTTGCTTACATTCTTTATTTCCAGCATCTCTATTCGCCTCCTTCCGAGTAGGCTCTCTTTACCTTCCATTTACGAACCGCAGTGGGAATACACAGAGCCAGTGCCACAATCACGGCTGACAAAAGTTTCATGTCGTTGGCATCCATACCCAATTGCAGAACAATGGCGCGGATTGCAAAGTATACCACAGACCCCACCACAGCAGAGGTCAGCTTGCTTCCGAAAGATCTGGCCCTTCCCATCAACACATCCCCGATTACAATCGCGGCCAGGCCGATGACAATGGCTCCTGTTCCCATGTTAATATCTGCATATTTCTGATTCTGACATACCAGGGCTCCTGACAATCCCACCAGTCCGTTGCTGATCATTAGCGCCATCATCTTTGTAACCCGGATATCCACACCCAGGGCCCGGATCATATCCTCATTGTTTCCGGTGGCACGCAGCGCGGAACCGATCTCGGTACCAAAAAACCAATATAAAATTACAATCACCACAACAGCGATCACAATTCCCATGATCAAAGACACTTGAGACTGGGTAAGTCCCGTGCTCTCCACCCACTGAGTAAACACGGTATTTACCTTTAAAAGCGGCACATTACTCTTACCGCCCATGATTCTTAAATTCACTGACCACAGGGCAATCTGGGTCAAAATTCCGGCCAGAATTGCCGGAATTTCAAAAATTGTATGTAGGAATCCCGTCACAGCTCCTGCCAAGGCTCCGGCCAGCATGGCCAACAACAGCGCCAGTACCGGATGCACTCCCTGGTTTACAACCAGAACGGCACAGACACAACCTCCCAAAGCAAAACTTCCATCCACCGTCAAATCTGCGATGTCCAAAATTTTATAGGTGATATACACCCCCAATACCATCATTCCCCAAAGCACGCCCTGGGAAACTGCTCCCTGCAGGGAAAGCAGCAATCCACTCATTTGTTTCTCCTCCGTCCATTTATACTTGTTCGAATACTGTCAAAGAAGGGCAAGGGAACATCTCCAGGAGTTTCCCTTGCCTCATTACCGATTTTATTCCAGCCCGGACACATCAATTCCGAGGGCATCAGCGGTTTCCTGATTTACAGCCAATGTACATTCTTCTGAAGAAAGGTACTCAATCGGCATCTCTGCCGGATCTGCGCCCTCTGTCAGGATCTTGACTGCCATCTGTCCCGCCTTGTAGCCTAACTCATAGTAATCAATACCATAGGTGACCAGTCCGCCTTCGTTGACCATACCCTCTTCTCCGCAGATCACCGGAATCTGATTGTCCGTGGCTACCATACTCACGGTGGCCATGCCGGCTGCAATCATATTGTCTGTGGGAGCATAGATGGCGTCTACCTTTCCAATCATAGATTCTACCACAGTCTGTATTTCATTGGAATTGGATACCGTATAGTCCACTGCCTCCAGTCCGGCTGCCTCACAGGCCTCCTTTGCCATTTCGGCCTGAAGCATGGAATTGGATTCTGCGGAGCAGTACAAAAGTCCCACCGTCTTGGCATCCGGAAGAAGTTGCTTTAACAGATCAATCTGATCCGTAACCGGAGTCAGATCTGAAGTCCCAGTCACGTTTCCGCCGGGAGCATCGTTGCTGGCCACCAAACCGGAATCAGCCGGGTCGGTCACTGCGGTCAGGACAATAGGAATATCTGAAGTCACACCGGAAACAGCCTGGGCCGCAGGTGTCGCAATCGCGAAGATCAGATCACTTCCATCGTTCACCAAAGTCTCCGCAATCGTCTGGCAGGAGGATACTTCTCCGGCTGCATTTTGCTGATCTGCCTCATAAGAGATTCCAGAGTCATCCAATGCCGCAAAAAAACCTTCGTTAGAGGCATCCAAAGCATCGTGCTGTACGTACTGGATCACACCGATTTTGTAGCTTTCCCCGTCCTGGGATGCCTCATCTTTTGAGGTGGTCTCTTCCCCGCTGTCTTTCGCATCTGCCTGAGTATCGGCGGAAGATGCTTCTGTCTGTGCATCCGCGGCGGTATTGTCACTGGAACCACAGCCCGCCATCATGGAAACTGCCAGTCCCATAGCTAATAACATGGATAATACTTTCTTCATAAGAACTCTCCCTTTCTGATATCGTTTCTTTTTTCATTTAACGCTTTTACTTGTTAAAGCATCGCGCTTATAAATAGAAATATACATCATTTTACAGGGAACGTCAATTCTTTTTTCCAGACGGACTCACTTCTCCCAAGGCAATTCTGAATGTTCCAGCTTTTTATCCCGAAGCATCAGTTCTTTTACCGCTTCTGCAGCGCTCTTATCCTCAAAAAGCACCTGATTTACCTTTTCAATAATAGGAAGCTCAATCCCGTATTTCTTTGCCAGTCCCATAGCTGCTTTGGCAGAATATACCCCTTCTACTACCATCTGCACCTGATCCATGGCTTCTTTCATAGTGTAACCTTTTCCCATAAGATAGCCGGCCTTTCTGTTTCGACTGTGTACGCTTGCACAGGTAACAATCAAATCCCCTATACCGGTCAGACCGCAAAAGGTTTCCATCTTTCCCCCCATTGCCACGCCCAGACGGGTGATCTCGGTAATCCCCCGGGTAATCAAAGCCGCCTTTGTATTATCTCCGTATCCTAATCCATCCGCAATACCGGCTGCCAGAGCGATCACATTCTTTAACGCTCCTCCCAGTTCTATGCCCAGCATGTCCGGACTGGTATAGACACGAAAGACCGGGCTCATGAAGATATTCTGCAGATACTCTGCCGTCTTTTGATCGTGGGCTCCCACAACGCAGGTAGTGGGAAGGCCTCTGCCCACTTCCTCCGCATGGCTGGGACCTGAGAGAACTGCGGCGTTTACGCCTTTTAGCTCCTCTTCCATAATGTCTGTCAGCGTATAAAGGGTATCTTCTTCAATTCCCTTTGCCACATTCACCACGATCTGCCCATCCTGCAGAAATTCCTTCATGCTGCGGCAGGTACTTCTGGTAAAGGGGGAGGGCACTGCCAAAACCAACAGATCCCGCCCCTCCATAGCCTCCTTTAAATCATTTGTGACTGCAATCTCTTCCGGAAGCACCACCCCCGGAAGCTTGGTCTCATGCTGCCGCTTTGTCCGAAGCATCTCAACTTCCGCTTCTATGATAGACCAGATTGTAACCTGATGTCCATTGTTGTGCAGCAGATATGCAAGGGCCGTTCCCCAGCTTCCCGCTCCCAAAACACCTATGTTTGCCATATTCATCCCCCTTTATTTCTTTCTCGAAGACAGGAAAATCTTCCTCTCCGTCCCGGCAAGCAGTCTCTTTATGTTTTCACGATGTTTCCAAAATGCCATAATCGCCAGAAATAAGCCTACTGCATACAGCTCCAGCAAATGTTCCTGACTCATATGGAAGTATCCACACTGTCCAAGAATCACCAGCTCAATCACAAACCCCACATATACAAGAAGGGAACCCAGGGACACGTAATGGGTGGTCAAAAAAGCTCCCAGGAAGGTTACCAGACCGCATAGAATCATAATCCAGTTAAAGGAAAGAATCAGGCCCGCTGTAGCCGCAATTCCCTTTCCTCCCTTAAAGCCCAGATAAAACGGAAAATTATGTCCCAGAATCGTTCCTGCCGCTGCATAAATCTCCAGAAGCGGAACCATATCCGGATATGCTTTTCCAAAGCACAGACGCGCCAGCGCCACTGCCAGCACACACTTTAAACAATCCCCTGCAAAGGTAAGAAAACCGGCCTTTTTTCCCAGTGTGCGCATCATGTTCGTGGTACCGGCATTGCCGCTTCCATGCTCCCGGATATCAATTCCGTGCGTCCTCCCGTAAATATAACTGGTCTGGAACAGGCCGAATACATACCCAATCAAAACACACCATACCCTTACCATTTCCTTACCTCTCCTTATCTTTTCTCTCTCTGATAATGAATTTCAGAGAAGTCCCGCGAAATCCAAAGGTATCTCTGATTTTATTCTCCAAATATCGGGTATAAGAAAAATGCATCAGCTGCTTGTCGTTGACAAACACCACGAAGGTGGGAGGCTTTATGGAAACCTGCGTAATATAGTAAAGCTTCAAACGCTTTCCCTTGTCTGAGGGAGGCTGCTGTAAGGCCACTGCTTCGGCCATGATCTCATTTAGCACTCCAGTCTGAACCCTCTGGGCCTGATTTTCCAGGACCATATCAATCATGGAAAATAACTTGGGAAGACGCTGTCCTGTCTGGGCAGATACAAACATGATCTCCGCATAGGGCATATAAGAAAGGGTGTTTCGAATATCGTTTTTATATTTATAGATGGTCTTGTCATCCTTTTCCACTGCGTCCCACTTATTCACCACGATCACAATGCCCTTTCCCCTGTCGTGAGCGATCCCGGCGATTTTGGCATCCTGCTCGGTAACGCCCTCAGTGGCGTCAATCACTACCAACACCACGTCAGCCCGGTCCACTGCCGCCACCGTCCGGATGATGCTGTAGCGTTCCAGATCTTCTTTTATCTTACTCTTTCTGCGAAGTCCCGCAGTATCAATGAAAACATATTCCTGTCCGTTAAAGCGAACCGGTGTGTCAATGGCATCTCTTGTGGTGCCTGCCACATCTGAGACAATCACCCGGTTCTCTCCCAGCAGCTTATTTATAATAGAAGATTTGCCCACATTTGGCTTTCCCACGATTGCAATCTTTGGCCTCTCATCCTCCTCTTCCTCCATGCTTCTTCCCTGAAAATAACGAAGAACCTCATCCAGCATGTCTCCAATCCCCATCTTCCCGGTAGCTGAGATGGGAATGGGATCTCCAATGCCCAGATTATAAAATTCATAGACATCTGGCATAAACTTATCAAAATTGTCCACCTTATTGACCGCCAGGATCACTGGCTTTCTGGATCTGCGAAGCATATCGGCCACCTTGGAATCGGAATCCACCAGTCCCTGCCTAACGTCTGTAAGAAAGATAATCACATCTGCTGTGTCAATGGCTACCTGGGCCTGTTCCCTCATTTGTGACAAGATCACATCTTTGCTGTCAGGTTCGATTCCCCCGGTATCAATCAGCGTAAAATTCTGTCCCAGCCATTCCACATCGGCGTAGATGCGATCTCTCGTCACTCCAGGCGTATCTTTGACTATGGAAATGTTTCCCCCCGCCAATATATTAAACAACGTGGATTTCCCCACATTCGGTCTTCCCACAATTGCTACAATTGGTTTACTCATATTTGTTCACCTCATTTTCATGTGCATGCAGGACTTCCCCATCCTCCATTAAAACGGACCTGACAAAATCCCGACCGCTTGATTTTACAATATTTACTGGTATTTGTAAAGCGCTTTCCAGTTCCTCCACAGTCACGTCGTCCAGAAATACGGACTCACCACTGCGCAGCATGTTGCAGGGCAACAGCAGGCGCTCGCCCAGACTTTTTCCCTTTAACTGGGCGATCAGATCCTGTCCTGTCACCAGACCTGCCACCGTTATGGACTCTCCAAAAAAGTCATTCCGAATCGGATACACATGGACTTGTACACAAGGATACTTCTCCTGGATATGCTTCACATGCTCCCGGATGGTAGCCGCCGCCAATTTTCCTGTGGCGATAGAGATCTCATGCTGCCTGGAATCTCCGTTGCGTTCCTGGAGTTCTTCTTTTACTTCTTCCTCCAACAGTCTGAGCATCCCCACACCGTTTTCCAGTTGCAGATATCCGTCGTAACGGGATGCCTCCGGAAGGGACTCTCCTGCCAGCAGATACCATTCATCTCCTCCGTGGATAAAATGAATCCCATACTTTTGTACCATATGCTGTTGTGTGTCATGGATCAGTTCCAGCACTTCTTTTGCGTCCTGGGAGGTAAACGGTTCCAGATGCGTCAAGCCCTCCCGGAATTTTGTCAGTCCTACAGGTACGATGGACACACTCTGTAACAGCGGAGCGTACTCCTCCAGCTTTCGGATACTGTATTTCAACTCTTCCCCGTCGTTGATTCCCTTGCACAAAACAATCTGTCCATTCATAATGATACCGGCCTCTGCAAGTTTGTCCACTTTTTTCAGCGCTTCCCCGGCAAATCGGTTTTGCAGCATCCTGCACCTTAGACTGGGGTTTAACGCCTGAAAGGAAATATTAATCGGCTCCAGATGATAGTCGATAATTCTCTGAATATCATGATCACTCATGTTGGTCAAGGTCACATAATTCCCTTGTAAAAAAGACAATCTGGAATCATCATCCTTAAAGTACAACGTCTTTCGCATTCCCTTTGGCATCTGATCGATAAAGCAAAAAATACATTTGTTCCGACAGGAGCGATATTCATCCATCAATCCGTTTTCAAACTCCAGTCCCAAATCCTCCTGCTCCTCTTTCTCAATTTCCAGCTCCCATTCTTCCCCATTTTCTTTTCTTATTAAGAGAACCATGTATTCATCCTGTATCAAATACTGATAGTCAAAAATATCTTCCACGCTCTTTCCATTTATGGAAAGCAAAATGTCTCCCGGAACCAGTTCCATCTCTTCCCCGATGCTTCCCTCCAGGACACGGCTGATTCTATGTGTTTTTTTCTTCATGTTCCTGCTCCTACGTTTTCTTCTTTTTCATGATACTAAATTGCCCTGCAAAATGCAATCTGATTTTTCTCCAATTGCCTTTCTCTCCCTTCCTGCCATCCTGGGATATTTCGCAGAAATATCGACAATTTTCTTGACGGGTTCATTCTGAAATGTTATAACTAAAATGATGTTGAAATAAAGCCCCCGCCACAGGTGACAGGGGCTTAACCCTTGCGAAAGACTTTTCCGGAAAACAGATTTTCCTGGTCTTTTACGCAGGAATAAAAAACGTGGAGGAATACTATGCCAAATTTTGAACCACTTAGCAAGGCCTTTCCGCTGGCTCCGCTAAAGCTGCTGTCCCTGGAGGGCTGCAGGGAGATTGCGGAACAAGTAAACAGTCATCTGATCGATTACCGTCATAATAATCCCACCCACGACGTGGACAATGCGGTATACAAGGGTTATTGTGAGGATACGTATCTGGTAGAATGCGCCTGCCCCCGTTTTGGAAGTGGAGAGGCAAAAGGCGTAATCAAATCATCCATCCGGGGCTGTGATTTATATCTGCTTGTGGATGTCTGCAATTATTCTCTGACCTATACCGTATGCGGTCATGTCAATCATATGTCCCCTGATAACCATTATCAGGATCTGAAGAGAATCATTTCCGCCGCCAACGGAAAAGCCAGACGTATTAACGTGATTATGCCGTTCCTCTATGAAGGGCGCCAGCACAAACGAACCAAGAGGGAATCCTTAGACTGTGCCTTAAGCCTTCAGGAATTGGTGGACATGGGAGTTTCCAACATCATCACTTTTGACGCCCATGACCCGAGAGTGCAAAATTCTATTCCGCTTCAGGGTTTTGATTCCTTTATGCCCACCTACCAGTTTTTAAAGGCCCTGATTCAGTCCGTACCAGACTTTAAAATTGATAATGACCATCTGATGATCATCAGCCCGGATGAGGGAGCCATGAGCCGCGCGGTATATTTTGCCAATATTCTGGGTGTAGACATGGGGATGTTTTATAAGAGGAGAGACTACTCTACCATTGTAAATGGCAAAAATCCTATCGTGGCCCACGAATTTTTAGGGGATTCTGTAGAGGGAAAAGATGTGATCATCATCGACGATATGATTTCTTCCGGAGAAAGTATGCTGGACGTTGCCAAGCAGTTAAAAGACCGAAAAGCCGGAAGGGTGTTTGTATGTACCACCTTCGGCCTGTTTACAGACGGTATGGAAAAGTTTGACGAGTATTATGAGAAAGGCTACATAACCAAGGTGGTTACCACAAATCTGAACTACCGCCGCCCGGATCTGCTGACACGTCCCTACTACCAGGAAGCTGATATGACGAAATTCCTGGCCAGCATCATTGATTCCCTGAACCATGATGTATCTATCAGCCGGGTACAATCTCCTACGGAAAAAATTCATGAGCTGTTAAAGAAATACAGTCAAAAATAGAAGAAGGGAAATTCGTCCCCTTTTACAAGAAGCCGGCGCTTAGCCGGCTTATCTTGTCAGTTCCAAAAACGCAGCCAGGTTTCCCCTTTTCCCTCCGGAGGCTCTGTGAGAAAACAGAACATTTGGATTGCAACAAGTACAAATATCGGTGATACAGATGTGCGCCGGAGTGATTCCAGCCTCCAAAAGTACCAGCTCGTTTGCTTTCCACAGATTCAACTGGTACTTGCCTTCTCCCTTCTCATAAAACAGGCTTTCCCAATCGCACTCCTGAAACTCTTGGCGAAACCGGCTGATCACATCTTCACTCACTTCATAACAACTCTGGCAGATGGATGGTCCCACACCTGTCAGAATATCTTTGGGATCACATCCAAATTCCTCTTTCATGACACGGATCGTTTCTCTTCCAATCTTTCCCACGGTCCCCCGCCAGCCGGAATGGCTCAGTCCAATTACTCTTTTTTTCGGATCCACGAAAAACAGGGGGACACAATCTGCAAAAAAGGCCGTAAGGACCAGCCCAGATTCCCCGGTCACCAAGCCGTCCACATCCTGATAAGGCAAGGGATGGGTAAACCCGCAGCCCCTCTCCCGTTTCCCCACAACCTGCACATGGGTCGTATGGGTTTGATGAGAAAACACCAGATTCTCCGTAAGAAAACCCATGGCTTTTCCAATCCTTTCAAAATTTTCCCTCACGCGTTCTTCCTCGTCTCCTCTGGTAAAACTTAGATTCAAGGAGGAAAAATATCCCCGGCTGACTCCCCCAAGCCTGGTGGAAAACCCGTGGCGTATGCCTTCTAGCTTCTCAAAAGACGGGAAAGTCAGATAAGGCACCCCCTCTCGCTCTTGAACCCTCATAGGGCTTTTACTGTCTTTTCTCTTTAATTCCAATTGATTCATGATTTCCTCCCTGTCACTGGCATGAAAAGGCATTCTCTATGACCGTTACCTCTTCTGCGTCAATTCCCACCACGTCGAACCTGCAAGGCACCTGATCCCCCAGCCGGCGCTCCATCAAATACCAGGCGGCAACCTTGGTGATCACAGCCTGTTTCTTTCTGGTCACCGCCTCCAGAGCCCTCCCCTTTGTCCCGTGGGATCGGTACTTCACCTCCAGAAATACCAGATACCCCTTATGCCTGGCGATCACATCGATCTCGCCAAAACGGCATCTGTAATTTGTCTCCAGGATCTCATAACCTCTTTGCTCCAGATAAAAAAGGGCCGCCTGTTCGTAGGCGGTCCCCACTGTTCTTCGATTCAAATAAACTCCTTTCTGCTACTGATGCCTTAAAACCCCAAACCGATCAAAGGGCCAGATACGCACCCACGCCCGACCTACGATGTCCTTCCTGTGAATTAGCCCCACAGAAGGATCTCTGCTGTCCTTGCTGTTGTTCCGGTTATCTCCCATAACAAAATACTCATCTTCTCCCAGGGTGATTGGCTCTCCGGCGTCTCCCGCATCCAGAATAGTCTCTCTTCCATAATCTTCATCTAATTCCTGTCCGTCTATATAGATCGTGCCATCTTCAATCTGAATGGTTTCCCCTGGTAATCCGATAATCCTCTTGATAAAATAGGTATGCTCTTCCTGTTTATAGGGAAATACAATGATATCAAACCTCTTTGGATCTGTAAAACGATAGCTGATTTTATCCGCAATCAGATTATCTCCGTCTTCCAGCGTAGGATACATACTCATCCCATCTACCACAGTGCGCTGAAACACGAAGGTGTTGATCAAAAACACGGCCGCAGCCAACACTGCGATATAAATCACCATACCTGCGATTTCCCTTACCATATTCTTCTTTCCGCTGCTGTTTTCTTCTGTCTCCATCCTGCTTATCCTCTCTTCCATCTCGTATCATCTATCCAGATTTTTCAGGAAAGTCCTGCGATGAATCGGTGAGGGGCCATACTTCCTGATCGCCTCCATATGGGCCCTGGAACCATATCCCTTATGACTGGCGAATCCATACTCTGGAAGAATTTTGTCGTACTCTTCCATCAGCCTGTCCCTGGTAACTTTGGCAATCACGCTGGCCGCAGCTATGGAAAGGCTTTTTGCGTCTCCCTTTATAATCGGAACCTGAGGCAGACAAATCTGCGGGATCCGAACCGCATCGTTAAGCAAAATCTGAGGGCGTACCTTTAGATGACTTACCGCCTCCCGCATGGCTTCATACGTGGCCTGAAGGATATTGATCTCATCTATTCTGGCGGGGCTTGCCATCCCTACCCCCACTGCCACAGCCTTTTCCATAATCTCGTCAAACAACTGTTCCCGCCGTTGGGGAGACAGCTGTTTGGAATCATTCAGATAAAAAATCCGGCAGTCTTTTGGCAAAATCACAGCCCCGGCAACCACCGGGCCGGCTAGAGGGCCTCTGCCCGCCTCGTCGATTCCGCACACCCATCCCAGGTGTTCATATTCTCTTTCATAGCTTCGCATCTTTTCCAAACGCTGTAACTCTTTCTCTCTTGCCTCTATTCGCCTTTGACAGGTCTGAAGCAGCTTTATAACACCGCTGCGGGTATCTTCTGCATAGACATTCAAAAGCTGGGACAACGCCTCTCCCTCCGCAGCTTCCAGTTCTCTCTTAATCTCTGCAATGGTTTTTCTCATGGTCTTTTGCCTTTCCCGGTCACTGGTGCTTTAAAATTCCAAAATCTGTCAGCGGCCAAATGCGAATAAATGCCCGCCCTACAATGTCTTTTCTGTGGATGACGCCCACGCTAGGATCTCTGCTGTCTGAACTGGCATTCCGGTTATCACCCAGAACAAAATACTCATCCTCCCCCAACTGAATCGGCTCTGCCGCGATCCCTGGATCCTCCATCATCTCCCGGCCATAATCCTCGCCCAGGTTTTCCCCGTTGATGTAAACTTCCCCATTGAGTACCTGAACCGTCTCTCCCGGCAGGCCGATAATACGCTTAATATAGTACGTATTTTCCTTATACTGAAAAGGGAATACAATGATGTCATATCGCTTCGGATCCTGAAAGCGATAGCTGATTTTATCCACAATCAGATTATCCCCATCCGTAAGGGTAGGATACATGGACATCCCGCTCACCTGGGTTCGCTGCCCCACATAAGTAATAATCAAAAATGTCAGTCCCAGGATCACTCCAATGTAGACAATCATACTAAGCAGCTCCCGCCATGTATTCTTTTCCTTTTTTTCTGCTTCTTCCCCTCTATTATTACTCATACTTTCCTCCTACACTTCTATGTTAGTCGTTCCTGCCGGGAAATTCAAGTGTTATTTTTCCAAGACGTCCCCCTCTGAAATCCTCTACCAATATCATGGACGCCTTACTCACATCCAAATCCCCGCCCTTCAAACGGCAAGAACGATAATCTGCAATCTCTTCCAGTATCTCAAACGGCTCTTTTTCTTCCTGGCACTGATACCTTGCCTCTAAAACCCCCGGATACTGTCTGCAAAGATAGCCAATCAACCAGAAAGCCAACTCGTCCTTATTCAGCAGTTCATCCCGGATGGAACCAATGACAGCCAGCTTTACTCCAATCATCTGATCTTCAAATTTTGGCCAGAGAATCCCCGGTGTATCCAGAAGTTCCAGATTTTTATTCAGTCGTATCCACTGTTTGCCCTTTGTGACTCCAGGCTTGTTTCCTGTTTTCGCGCAGGCCTTTTTGGCATAACTGTTGATAAATGTGGATTTACCCACATTGGGAATTCCCACCACCATAGCCCGGACCGGCCGGTTCTTAATCCCCCGTTTCCGATCCCGCTCAATCTTCGCTTTACAGGCCTCGCCCACCATTTTATCAATGGCCTTTAAACCTGCTCCGTTTCTGGAATTGACGGGCAGAACATAAAATCCTTTTTCCCGAAAATACTCTGCCCAAGCCTCATTGCTCTTCGCATCCGCCAAATCCGATTTATTTAACAGAATCAGCCTGGATTTCTGCTTTCCAAGCTGGTCAATATCCGGATTTCTGCTGCTTACAGGCACCCTGGCATCTACCAGTTCCACCACAAGGTCAATCAGCTTCATATCCTCCTGCATCATTCGCCTGGCCTTTGTCATATGGCCCGGGTACCATTGATAATTCATTGCCTCATCCTCTCTATTTTACAAAGCCCATATGCTCTCTGGGAGAGATCACAAACCAAACCTTGCCCTCGATGTCATCCCTCTCTATGCACCCAATATCCGCATACCGGCTATCCTCACTGTTGTTTCGATTGTCACCTAAGACAAAGTATTCGGACTCTCCTAGCGTGATCGGCTCACTGGCAAGTCCGGCGTCCTCTATAGTCGGAAAGTCCCGCTGCTCCAGATATACCTGATCGTTGATGTAAATCATGCCATCCCTGATCTGAATCGTCTCTCCGGGAAGGCCCACCACACGTTTAATATAACTGTGGCTGGAAGTGCTTCCTCCCGGCCGAAAAGCAATCACATCTCCCCTGGAAGGACTTTTCAGACGGTAGGTCAGCTCGTTGAGCAATACCGTATCTCCCCCAGAAAGGGTGGTTTCCATAGACTGGCCAATGTTCGTCCTAGTCTGTCCGAAAAAATAAACCAGAACATAAGCAAACATGATGATCACCACGATCTGAAACGTCCATCCAAAGATGACTTTGGGAACACTTTTCTTCTTGGGAACCCTCTGTGCTCTTCTTTCCCGCTTTTTTCTCATCTCTCTACCTCATTTGCTGTCACTGCTCTTTGCGCGGCCATTTTCCCATGTTAGTAGAAAACAGGGACAACTACCTAAGTATTTGTCCCTGTCTCACTCCACTATTTGTGGCCGTTCAGCTACGCAGCTTCTAACAAAGCAGATGCACACAAAACCTGTCGTTTTGGCGCTGCCATACTCGAAAATCTGCGGTCCTGCCACAGGGGATACGCCGGCTTCGAGTCGACTGAATCACTGCCATTATTTTACCAATTCTTTTACCTTCGCCCTCTTACCAACGCGGTCTCTCAGGTAATTCAGTTTTGCACGTCTCACTTTACCTCTTCTGACTACCTCTACCTTTTCCACATGGGGAGAGTGTAACGGCCAGGTTTTCTCCACGCCGATTCCATTGGAATTCTTTCTTACCGTGAAGGTAGCTCTCACGCTGCCGCCCTGCTTTTTCAGAACCGTTCCCTCAAACACCTGAATACGCTCACGATTTCCCTCTTTGATTTTAGCGTAAACCTTTACGGTATCTCCAACGCGAAACTCCGGTGCGTCTGCTTTCACCTGCTCAGCTTCAATTTTCTTAATAATATCGTTCATCGTGTGACCTCCTTATATCTTTGGACGTTCTTAATACCTTTGGTAACAGAGGACCATCCCTTTACTCACAACATGTGTTATTCTAGCATACCCTTCGACAGATTGCAAGGGCTTTTTCCCATTCCTCTCCCTTTTCATCAGCGTCTGGAAAAAATGTGGAAATACGCGCAATTCAGGTATCCGCTTCGCAGATCCGCCTCTTTTACCCAGTCCCCGTCTATGGTGGTAGGCCGTTTATTGTAAACAGCGGAATCCAGCACCAGATAAGACCGGTCTGATTTTCGGTAAGCCACAATAGCTATGTAATGGCCCGGAACCAGAGCAATGGCTGTATGTTTTTTCTTCAAATGATCCTGTAAAGAAGAAAAAGAATAAAACTTTCCCAAATGCCGGAAGTGATATTTTCCTCCCAGACGACGGCCCGCATCTGCGTATAAGGTATCCGCTGTCCCCTGATTATAAAAATAGTGACCTCTTGAGGCGGAAAATTTTGCCAGCTCTGTCGGGGGAATAAACTCTCCGTTCAATGCGTAGATGGCATTGGTAAGCGCCAGGACTCCACAGCCAGAAGTAGATATGGTTCGTCTGCTTGGGCCATCCATATAGGTGGCATCCCCCCATTTAGGGTCAAACTGGGAAAATACAGTCACATTGGACAACCTTGGCTTCTCCACAGTCTTGGTCAGTTTCCACTGCATCTTTGCGCTCTTAACTTCTCGAAATCCCAATACTTTAGAACCTGAAATTCCCATCCGCACTCTGGCATCTTTTTGATACAGATAAAAATAGGCTCCCGTTCTCTTGATGCTCCAGAGACCTGCCTGGGATTTTGCAACCGATTGGATCCCTGCTCGTTTTCCTCCCTTGGATTTTTGCGCTGTCAGTGCCAGCCTCTTCCGGTTTACAGGGGTTATCTGATATTCTCCCTTTCCCTTATAGGTAAGCTGAAATTTCTGAACCTTCGCAGAGGAAGCCCTTGAGAGCTTGACGCTTCTCTTTTTATGGTCATAGGTCAGATTCTTCCCAGCATGATTTCTGGGAGAAAGGGTATAGATTCCATCTGCCAGAACCTGTCCGGTGGTTTCCATACTCAGACGAACTCCATTTATATAGGAAGTCTCTTGTAGCCATCCCATATAGTATTGCCCATCTGAATAGAAGATCAACTGGGTCCAATCGCCTTTTTTCCCAACCTCGATTCCAGGAAGGTGGGGATTGATTCCCACATAGGGTGTACTCGAAACAGAAGGGCCTTTATAAAGGGTTAAAATCTGATTGGAATACGCTACTTTCTGATCATAATTGGGGGTATAAAAAATAGATTGCAATGGTACCCATCCTTCCTCCACTTCCCGGGTATTCTGGTTCATCAAAACCAATTTGGCTGCCGTCTTTGTAATTTGGGTTACGTCACACCCTGCATAGGGAACTTTCCTTCCCTTTCCCAGCAAGCTTTCATCTGCATAAAGTGTAATTTTTTTGCTGGACCACGGGTAACAGCGGATGGTATTCTCCTCCGTTACCTGGGGCATCGCTGCCATGGCTTTTGTCGAGCAAAGCAACACCAGTATCACGACTGCAAACATCAGCAGTCCTTTTTTCTCCTTCATAATGGCTCTTCCCTCTCTCTTATGCACTGCTCTAAAAATGCCCGCTCCTTTTCTGAAAGACTGGCTTCTTTCAAAAGATCCGGGCGGTATTTCAGCGTCCTTAAAATGGACTGTTCCCTTCTCCATTTTTCCACATTCGCGTGATGGCCTGAGAGCAGAACCGGCGGCACTGGTCTATCATGCCAGATCTCCGGCCTGCTGTACTGAGGATATTCCAGGAGATTCCCCTCAAAGGTCTCAGATTGCCCGGATTCCTCGTTCTTTAGCACACCAGGAACCATTCTGGAAATAGCGTCTATCACCACCATGGCAGGCAGTTCTCCCCCTGTAAGCACATAATCCCCGATGGAAATATAATCTGTAACTACTTCCTCCAGAACCCGCTCATCAATTCCCTCATAATGACCACACAGAAAGACCAGATCCTTTTCCAAAGCCAGCTCCTTGGCCATCTGCTGATGAAAAACTCTGCCCTGGGGCGTCAAATATACTACTCTTGGCTTATATCCGATCCGCTCCTCCACGGCCTTGCAGGCTCCGTAAACCGGCTCCGCCTGCATGACCATACCGGCTCCTCCTCCATAGGGGTAGTCGTCTACTTTTTGATGCTTATTTCTGGCATAATCACGGATATTTATAGCTTCCAAGCCGATCAGTCCTCTATCCAGCGCCCGTCCGATGATGCTTGTCTGAAGCCCGGTAAGAACCATCTCCGGAAACAGGGTCAGTACGTGAAAATTCATGTCAGTCCACCAGTCCTTTCAAAAGATGAACGCGCATGACCCGTCTCTTCATATCCACAGACAAGATACACTGGCGAATCGCGGGAATCAAAATCTCTTTTCCATCCTGAGTCTTCACCACATATACGTCGTTTGCCCCTGTGGCAATCACGTCAGTGAGCTCTCCCAGCGCTTTCCCCTGATCGCTCTCCACGTTCATACCGATCAGATCTGCAATAAAATATTCATTTTCCTCCAATGGCACCGCATGTTCCCGATCCACATAAAGCCCTTTTTTCCGATAGGGTTCAATCTCATTGATATTCCCGAATTCTGCAAACTTCAATATAACAAATTGCTTAAAAAATCTCACCTGAGATATGGTTAGCCGCTTCATCCCGCTGCCTGTATCCAGCCATACGTTTTTTAGATCTAAAAATCTCTCTGGATCATCTGTTGTGGGGAAAACTTTTACTTCTCCTTTGATTCCGTGGGTGGAGGTAATCACGCCCACCTGTAAGTAGTCATTCATATTGTTTTAACTCCTAAAATCCGTTGATTCGCTTATACATGGCTGCGATTCGCTTGCCATAATTGATTCTTTTGATACAAATACCGCCGTTGGGATACCGATCTCCATAGTGCCCGGAAGCATTCAGCATAAATCCTCCACCGATATAAATCGCCACATGATCAATGACTCCCACACAAGGGTCGTATTTCCGATAAAAAATCAAATCTCCTGCCTTTAGCTGTCCCTTGCTGATGGGCCGGCTGATCCCTTGCAAGTAATCCGTGTGGGGATAGGAGGTGGGCTTACCCGCAGCCGCATAACACTGTACCACAAAGTTTGCACAGTCAATACCGGAGCTCATGGAACTGCCCGGAAGCAAAAATGGTGTTCCCAGATACTTCATCCCATACTTAATAGCTCTGTCTATGGTTCGGTTGGATGAAAAGGTTCCCGTCTTAAGCGCCGCCATCCTGGCTTTTTTCACCTTAACCTTCCTGGCATAGATATAACCGGTTTTTGCGGTCCTGGAGGAAGTCTGAATGATCACGGGAATCCATTCATACCGCTTTTTCTTGCGCAGCTTTTTCTTATCCACAATCACCGCATCCCCGTAGTTGAGACGGCTCATGGCCGCTGCCTTCTGATTTTTCTTTGTCCGCACGTACAGAGGCTCCTGCACACAGTTATATACCAGTATCGTATAATTCTTTCCTTTTTTTAAATACTTGTCGAAAGATATTCCTTTTTTCTTGGCCGCAGAGACTGGCATAGCCAGACATAAAAAGGCCAGCAAAAAAAATATTGCCAGGCACCATCTCTTCTTTTTCCTCATAACATCTTCTCCTTTCTTACCCTTCCCTAATCTTGGTATGATATCAATTATAACAGAAAAAACCCCGCTTTGCACGAGGTTTTTCTTTCAACTGCATCAGGATTCAGAACACGTTTCTTCTATATTAGATACAGTTCTGAATGGCTGTGCCTGCTATAAAATATCCACAATCACTTTCTTATCATCCCTGGAGGCCGCTGCCTTAACTACAGAGCGGATTGCCTTGGCGATCCTTCCCTGCTTTCCGATTACTTTTCCCATATCGGAGGGAGCCACCTTCAGCTCGATTACCGTGCCCTTCGCCGTCTCCTTTTCGGTTACAACGACTTCTTGGGGCGCATCTACCAGGTACTTTGCGATTACTTCTACCAGTTCTTTCATCACAGCTTCCCTCCGCCTATTTCTCAATGCCGGCCAATTTGAAGAGCTTTCCAACTACTTCTGTGGGCTGTGCGCCATTGTTCAGCCATTTCTTTGCCAGTTCTTCATTGATCTTGAATTCACTGGGGTCCGTGTTGGGATTGTAGGTACCGATCTCTTCGATACACTTTCCATCTCTCGGAGCTCTGGAATCAGCTACTACAATTCTATAGAAAGGAGACTTCTTCTGTCCCATTCTTCTTAATCTGATTTTAACTGCCATTTCATTTCACCTCCTTAAGGTTGTTTTCTATGTTAAAAAGGGAAGTTTAAACTTTCCTCTTTTACCGGATTTACCTCCCATCATACCTGGGAACTGTTTCATCATTTTTTTCATCTGCTCAAACTGCTTCACCAGCTTGTTCACTTCACTGATGTTTACGCCGGCTCCATCCGCAATCCGCTTCTTCCTGGAGGGATTGAGAATGTCCGGGTTTGCCCGCTCCTTCGGTGTCATAGAATAAATGATCGATTCAATACGGGCCATCTGTTTTTCCTGCTCTTCCGTATCAATCTCCGGAAGTTTTCCGCCAAGTCCAGGAAGCATACTCATAACACTGCTTAAACCACCCATTTTCTTCATCTGGCTCATACTCTCCAGATAATCATCAAATCCGAATTGGGCTTTCTTAAGCTTCTGCTCCATATCTCTGGCCTTCTCCTCATCAATATTGGCCTGAGCCTTCTCAATGAGTGTCATCACATCCCCCATTCCCAAAATGCGGGAAGCCATACGATCCGGATAGAATTGTTCCAAATCGGAGAGCTTTTCTCCCATACCCACGTACAGGATTGGCTTTCCACAGGTAGCCTTAATGGAAAGGGCTGCTCCTCCTCTGGTATCTCCATCCAGCTTGGTCAAAATCACACCGTCAATTCCAATCTTCTGATTAAAGGTATCGGACACATTCACCGCATCCTGCCCGGTCATGGCATCCACCACCAATATGGTCTGATCCACCTCGATGGCCTCTTTGATACGCTGCAGCTCCTGCATCATGTCCTCATCCACATGCAGCCGTCCGGCTGTATCCAGAATCACCACGTTAAAACCTGCGGTTTTCGCGTGCTCTACCGCTGCTCTGGCGATGTTTACGGGATTTTGCTTTTCTCCCATGGAGAACACTTCCACCCCTTGCTTCTCCCCGTTGATCTGCAACTGTTTGATGGCTGCCGGACGATACACGTCACAAGCTACCAATAGAGGTTTTCTGCCCTTCGACTTCAGTTTTCCCGCAATCTTAGCGGTAGTAGTGGTCTTACCTGCCCCCTGAAGTCCTGCCATCATAATAACCGTTACTTCATTTCCTGGTTTTAAAGCAATCTCTGTGGTTTCAGAACCCATTAGTCTGACCAGCTCTTCATTTACGATTTTGATTACCATCTGACCGGGATTCAGGCCGTTCATCACATCCTGTCCCACTGCCCGTTCCTGCACGGATTTGATAAACTGTTTTACCACTTTGAAGCTGACATCTGCTTCTAAAAGAGCAAGCTTTACCTCTCTCAATGCGGTCTTGACATCCGCTTCTGTCAGGCGCCCTTTCCCCCGCAGATTTTTAAATATGTTTTGCAGTTTATCGGATAAGCTTTCAAATGCCATTCCCTATAACTCCTCCAATATCTCATCGGATAATGTTCGAATCACGTCCGGTTGATCGCAGGATCTGCGGATTTCTTCCACTTTCTTTTTCAGCTTCAGAAATTTCTCCACCAGTCTAAGCTTCTGCTCATAATCCTCCAGAATCTTATTGCATCGCTTAATCAGGTCATAAACTCCCTGTCGGCTGATCTTTTGCGCCTCAGCCACCTCGCTGTAAGAAAGGTCATGAAAAACCACATCCTCGTAGATGTTTCTCTGGTGTTCTGTTAAGAGCTCTCCATAAAAATCATAGAGCAAGGTCTGTTCTACAATCTTCTCCATTTCAATCACCTTTGCTATCATATACGAATTTCCGAATTCTGTCAAGGTTTTTTTCTTGACAAAACAACGTCACGTGACTCTTTTTACCGCTGGGGCCCGAAACTCGTGTCCGGACCTATGCCACACTATAAATTTGCCCCAATCAGTTTGGGATTGTAACCATGGTGTTTCAGCGCGTTCACAATCTTGCGCTTGTGCTCTGTCCCAAAAGCTTCCATGGTAATCTTCAGCTCCACAGCTGCGTTTCTGTTTGTGCTGACAAACTGGTTGTGATCCAGCTTAATGACATTTCCCTGTTCATTTGCGATTACAGAGGCCACACGAACCAACTCCCCGGCTTTATCGGGAAGTAATACGGATACGGTAAAAATCCGGTCTCTCTGAATCAGCCCCAGCTGCACCACAGAGGACATGGTGATCACATCCATATTTCCTCCACTCAGAATGGACACGATCTTTTTCCCTTTGACATCCAAATGTTTCAGAGCCGCCACAGTCAGCAGTCCGGAATTCTCTACGATCATCTTATGGTTTTCCACCATATCCAGAAATGCCACGATCAGCTCATCATCATTGACTGTGATAATTCCATCCAAGTTCTTTTGCAGATATGGAAAAATCTTTTCTCCCGGTGTCTTCACAGCCGTGCCGTCGGCGATAGTGCTTACATTGGGCAAAGTCACCACCTTTCCGGCTTCTAAGGAAGCCTGCATGCAGCTGGCTCCCAAAGGCTCCACGCCAATGACCTTGATATTGGGATTCAAAAGCTTTACCAGCGTGGAAACTCCTGTGGCCAGTCCGCCGCCTCCGATGGGAACCAGAATATAATCCACCAGTGGAAGTTCCTTTACGATTTCCATCGCGATGGTTCCCTGGCCCGTTGCCACGGCCAGATCGTCGAAGGGATGGATAAAGGTCAGCCCCTCCTTTTCCGCCAGCTCATAAGCGTAGGCGCAGGCCTCGTCGTACACATCTCCGTAAAGAACCACTTCTGCTCCATAACTCTTGGTCCGATTGACCTTAATCAGCGGTGTCGTGTTCGGCATGACGATCACGGCCCTGGCCCCGAAAGCCCTGGCCGCATAGGCTACTCCCTGGGCGTGATTACCTGCGGAGGCTGTGATCAATCCCTTCTTTCTTTCCTCTTCCGGAAGCGTACTGATTTTATAGTATGCTCCCCGCACCTTGTAAGCCCCTGTCAGCTGCATATTTTCCGGCTTCATATACACTTTGTTTCCAGTCTGCTCACTGAAGTACTTGCTGTATACCAGTTTCGTCTCCTGCGTAACCTGTTTTACTACCTCCGAGGCTTCTTCAAATTTCTCTAACGTTAACATGGTTCCTCTACTCCTCTTCTTTCTTGTCTGCGCAAAACAGCGCGTTCACAAATTCATCTGCGTTAAACTTCTGGAGATCATCAATGCGCTCTCCCACTCCGATATACTTTACGGGAATGCCCAGCTCTGAATGGATTGCCACGGCAATCCCTCCCTTAGCCGTACCATCCAATTTCGTCAGAATGATTCCTGTGATATCAGCCACCTCGCTAAATTCCCGGGCCTGGGCCAGGGCATTCTGTCCTGTAGTACCGTCCAATACCACCAGGGTTTCCCGATATGCCTCTGGATACTCCCGTTCTATCACCCGGTTGATCTTCCCAAGCTCTGACATCAAGTTTTTCTTATTGTGCAGTCTTCCGGCCGTATCACACAGCAGCACATCCGCATTTCTGGCCTTGGCGGCCGCTATTGCGTCGTAAATCACCGAGGCCGGATCGGAACCTTCCTGACCGCCGATGATCTCCACCCCGGCCCTTCTGGCCCACTCGGTCAGTTGCTCCCCGGCAGCTGCCCGGAAGGTATCGGCCGCAGCCAGTACCACTTTCTTGCCCTGGTCCTTTAACTTTCCCGCCAGCTTGCCAACGCTTGTGGTTTTTCCCACTCCGTTTACACCGATGACCAGCACCACAGATTTGCGGTTTTCAAACTCATAGGCAGTTTCACCCACATTCATCTGCTGCTTGATACTGTCAATCAGAAGCTGCTTACATTCCCTGGGCTCCCGAATTTTCTGCTCCTTTACCTTTTGCTTCAGATCCTCTATGATCGCTGTGGTGGCGTTGATTCCCAAATCTCCCATGATGAGGATCTCTTCAATCTCCTCGTAGAAATCCTCGTCTATACTGGAAAAGCCACTGAAAATGGAATCAATTCCAGATACAATGTTGTCCCTCGTCTTGGTCAGACCTTCTACCAGTCGCTTAAAAAATCCCTTTTTTTCTCCCATTTTTTTACTCCTCTAACTCATTTTCTAATAAATTCACAGATACCAGCGCAGATACTCCCTTCTCCTGCATGGTGATACCATAGAGACGATCTGCCACCGCCATCGTTCCCCGTCGGTGGGTGATGATGATAAACTGCGTATTTTTTGTCAGTTTGTGCAGATATCCGGCATATCTGGTCACATTAGACTCATCCAGGGCTGCTTCAATCTCATCCAGCAGACAGAAGGGAGACGGTTTTAAATTCTGTATGGCAAAAAGCAGCGCAATGGCTGTCAGAGCCTTCTCACCTCCGGACAGCTGCATCATATTCTGCAGCTTTTTTCCCGGCGGTTGGGAAATAATGCGGATACCCGCCTCCAGGATATCCTCGTCCTCCACCAGCTCCAGACTTCCCTTTCCACCTCCAAACAGTTCTTTAAAGGCTTTATCAAATTCCTTTTGTATCTGTGCAAACTTCTCCTGGAACTGGGTTCTCATCCCAGAGTCCAGCTCCTCAATCACCTCAAGTAAAGCTTTTTCCGCCTCGATCAGATCGTCATGCTGGGTTTTTAAAAAGCTGTGCCTCTCTGAAAGCTCCTTAAAATCCTCAATGGCATTTACGTTCACATTTCCCAGGGCGCGTATCTCACCCTTCAGGTTTGCAATCTCTTTTTTCAGGTTCGGAAGATTTCCGTACTCTTCTTTCCTCAAAGGCATGGCTGCGCTGTAGGTCAGCTCGTATTCCTCCCACATATAATTAATTTGGGCATCTTTAGCTTCTTCCAGCTTTTCTCTCTGAGAATTTAACCGAAAACATTCCTTATCCAGAGCTGCCATTTGCTGGGAAAGCTCCTCTCTTTTCTGAAAAAAGGATTTCTGGGACCGGCTTAGCGCATCTTTGGCCTCGGTCAGCTTTCTCCCCTGCTCTTCTTCTCTGTGACTGGCTATTTCAGCCTCCTCTACGGCCGTCTGTAGTTGCCGGATTTTTTTCTCCTTTTCCCCTGCCTCTCTGTCTCCGTCTTCCATTTTCTCTGCGATATCCTGTCTTTCCTGCTCCAGTTGACTTATCTCCCCGGCAATCCGGTTCAGATTCTGATTGGCAAACTCTTCTTTCTGAAGCGCCGCGGCCAGCTCTAAATGAATTTTTTCAGCCAATTGTGCTTGTTCACCCTGTTCTTTTTGCTCCTGCTCCTGGCGTTTCGTCAGCAATGCAATTTCCTCTTCCAGTTGCTTTTCCCGACCGGAAGATTCCCTTAACTCTTCCTGGATTTCCTTTTTCTCCTCTTGGATCTGCCTAACCTGACTTTCCATTTCCCCGTTTTCCTGCTTCATGCTGGCGTAGCCGTTTTTGGTTTCCTGCTGTCTGGTCTCCAGTTGTCCAAGCTCCAGTTTGGCAGTATTCTGTACAATATATTCCTTTTTTAATTTCTCATTCAGCTCTACGATCTTCTGCCGGTATTCGTTTCGTTCTCTGCGGTTTGTATCCACAGCCTCCTGCATCTCATCCAGTTCCCGTTTCAGAAAAGCTACATTCTGGCTCAACTCTTCGATCTCTCTTCTTCTTCCCAGAAGATTACTGGTGTTTTTAAAGGCACCCCCGGTCATGGATCCTCCCGGACTTAGGGATTCGCCCTCCAGGGTAACCATCCGAAGGGTATAACGGTATTTTTTTGCAAGCCCAATGGCATGGTCGATATGATCTACCACAACGGTTCGGCCCAGCAGATACCTGGCCAGGCCCTCATATTTCTTCTGGGTCTTTACCAGAGAACTGGCCAGTCCGATGACGCCCTCTTCCCGCAGGACTTCTTCTGTGCGAAAAACGTTCTTGCCATTGATGGCCGTCAGAGGCAGAAAGGTGGCCCTTCCAAACTTATTTCTTTTCAGATACTCGATCATACGCTTGGCCGTCTGTTCATCCTCGGTGACAATATTCTGGATACTTCCCCCAAGAGCAGTCTCTATAGCGATCTCATAGGTTTTTTCCACCTGAATCAAATCTGCCACCACGCCTAAGATGCCGTTTTCCTTCCCCTTCTGCTCCATCACCCTCCGTATACTGTTTCCGTAACCATCATACCGCTCTGTGATGTTTTTCAGAGATTCCAGTCTGGATGCCTCTCTGTGGTAAGCCACCTGGCCAATTTCCATTTTTCTGTTCTGTTCCGCCAGTTCCCGCTGAAGTGACGTAACCCGCTCCTCATAGGACTGGCTCTCCTGGGTCAACTTTCGAATATTCTCTGTCACATTCTCATACTTTTCCCGGATCTGCTCCAGACCTTCCTCCTGCTCAGCTTCCTCGCTTTTTAAGCGGAGGATTCGCTGACTCAGCTCTGCCTTCCGAATTCCAATCTGTTCCAACATGGTGTCGTAGCGCTGGAGTCTGGCTTTCGTGGAAGCTCTCTGATTCAACAGTGCAATAATCTCATTTTTCCCCTTCTCAATCTCCTGGGCCGTATGGGAAATGCTTGCCGTAATGGCGTCCGCCTCTGCCCTGGAGTCCTCCTGGGCCTCCCTGGCAAAGGTCAATTGTTTCTCCAACTCCTCCAGGTTTTTTCTCTCCTGCTTTTTCTGGCTTTCTTTTTCCTGTAGTTCCCGTTCAATGGACTTGGTTCTGGCTTTCAAATGATCTCTGGTAGTGGTAGCCGTATTGATCTGTTCCCTCAATACATTGATCTGCCCTTCCAGTTGCTGTCTTTGGAGGGCACTCTCGTTTGCTTTGCTCTTTTTCTCCTCAATCTGTATTTCCAGCTCCTCGATCCTTCGTTCTACCTGTTCATACTGCGTCCTGGCTTGCTCATACGCATCTCTGGTTTCTTTCAGGCTCTGGGAGGCAATCCCGGTCTTCTCCTCCACCTCCCCGGCCTGCTGTCGTATGCGTTCCATCTCCAGAAGGAATACATTTACATCGTAGTCCTTTAATTCTTCTCTCTTTTTTAAATAGGTTTTCGCCACCTCAGACTGGCGTTCCAAAGGCCCAAGCTGTTTTGTCAGTTCTGACAGAATGTCATTGACTCTGACCAGATTCTGACGTTCATCCTCCAGCTTCTTCTGTGCCGCACTTTTTCTTTTCTTATATTTGACAATGCCTGCAGCCTCGTCAAACAATTCTCTTCGCTCCTCCGGTTTCCCACTGAGGATTTTATCAATCTGTCCCTGTCCTATGATGGAATAACCTTCCTTGCCGATCCCAGTGTCATAAAACAGCTCATTAACATCCTTCAGCCTGCAGGCAGTCCCATTGATCAGATATTCGCTCTCTCCGGAGCGATATACCCTCCTGGCAACCGTAACTTCTTTATAATCAATGGGAAGCTGGTGATCACTGTTGTCCAGGGTGATAGCCACATAGGCAAAGCCGAGGGGCTTTCTGCTTTCCGTTCCGGAAAAAATCACATCCTGCATACTGGCTCCGCGAAGCTGTTTTGCTCTCTGCTCTCCAAGCACCCAGCGCACCGCATCGCCTACATTGCTTTTTCCGCTGCCGTTTGGCCCCACGATGGCTGTGATACCATTGTGAAATTGAAATAGGATCTTATTGGCAAAAGACTTAAAGCCCTGCACCTCAATGCTTTTTAAATACATGATTCCTCCGTCTTTTCTCTTAAGCGTAAAATAGCCTTATAGGCGGCCTCCTGCTCTGCCGCCTTCTTGGTCCTGCCTTTTCCCTGGCCCTCTGGCTGTTGGTTTACCAACACTTCTACAAGAAACTGTTTGTCATGGTCCGGCCCTTCCTCTGCCACCAGTTGGTAGACAATGGAGCACTCCCTGTCCTGGGACTGAACCATTTCCTGTAAAATAGTCTTGCTATCATAAAAGAGTTGCTTATGTTCAATATCTGTCAGGATAAAACGTCTGACAAACTCTTTTGCACTAGCAAAACCACCGTCTAAATAAATGGCTCCAATCAAAGCTTCCATGGCATCTGAGACAATGGAAGCCCTCTCTCTCCCTCCGGTACGGTCTTCCCCTTTCCCAAGCCTTAAGTAGGAGCCAAGGGAAATCTCTTTGGTGCACAGGGCAAGAGTGGGCTCACATACAATGCTGGCTCTTAACTTGGTCATATCCCCCTCGGGCATATCCGGATAATTGTGGTATAAAAATTCACTGCTGGCAGCCTCCAGCACAGCGTCCCCTAAAAATTCCAGGCGTTCGTTGTCCCGGTATCCCCGGCTTTTCTGTTCATTGGCAAAAGAGCTGTGCGTTACTGCCTGCTCAAGAAGTCCAGGATTTTGAAAGCGATATCCGATCTTTTCCTCCAGTTCCTGTAGTTTTCTTTGTTCTCTCATCTCAGTCCCTCTCCTTTTCCAAAATAGAAAGGGTGCTGCATTGCAACACCCTCGTTTACCTATCCGCTCAGATTAATTTATAGCGTTTTTAATCTGTTCTACAGCATCTCCCACAGAAACAATTTTCTCGGCCTCTTCGTTAGGGATTTCAATGTCAAACTCCTCTTCAATACCCATGATGATCTGGAAGACATCCAGAGAATCCGCTCCCAGGTCATCCACAAACGTGGTTTCCGGCGTAATCTCATCTGCATCCACATTCAATACCTCTGCAATAATCTGCTGTAATTTTTCAAGTTCCATACTCTCAATCCTCTCTCACTCTTCATTTTTTACCGCGATCTTTTCTTTTATTTTCCCGTTTATATCCTGCTGACCAAATTGGACGCATTGTATAATCGAGTTCCTGATCTCATTGGCCTTGGAACTGCCATGGGATTTGACCACAAGCCCATTCAGTCCCAACAGAGGAGCCCCACCATACTGGCTGGCATCAAATGACTTTAAAGTCTCCTTTAAGGCCGGCTTTACCAGCAGTGCTCCGATTTTACTTCTTAAGGAAGTCATCATCCCCTCTTTTACCTTTTGAATCAGCGTGGCTCCGACCCCCTCATATAATTTCAGAATCACATTTCCAACGAATGCCTCACTGACGATCACA
>CABSEG010000028.1 GCA_902476645.1 uncultured Lachnospiraceae bacterium
ATACCACGCAGGTATAGTAAGGGGTATAGCCGGCAAACCAGATATCTTTATAATCTGAAGTGGTCCCGGTCTTCCCGGCTACAGGCATATCGCCCAGATCGATACCGGAACCGGTTCCCCTGGTGATTACATCCTCCATGGCATCGGTAAGCAGATAGGCCGTGCTTTCCTTTAAAACAGTGGTTCCGGCCGGCGTGGTATTATCAATCAGAACTTTTCCGTTCTGATCCTCAATGCGAGTGTAAAATTTAGGCTCCAGGTATTGTCCCTTGTTGGCGATGGTAGCATAACCTGCGGCCAGCTCCAGATTTACCACTCCATCTGTCACACCACCCAAGGCCAGAGGCTGACGCACATCCAGATTTTCGTCGTCATAGAGGGTGGAAATCCCGAATTTTTCCGCATATTCAAAACCCCGCCTGGGAGTGATCTCCGTCAGGCACTTGACAGCCACCACATTGATGGAATTTGTAATGGCTTCCCGAATGGTGGTCATTCCAGTATAGGTGTTATTGCTGTCCCAGTTTTTAACCTCCACGCCATTTTCGTAAGCGTAGGGAGCATTGTCAAAAACGGTGGCCAGGGTCATGCCGTTTCGGTCCAAGGCCGGGGCGTAGGTGGTCAGAATTTTAAAGGTAGAGCCTGGTTGTCTTCTTGTGGAGGTGGCCCGGTTCAGCGTCAGACTGGCCTCCTTTTCGCCTCGGCCTCCTACGATGGCTTTCACAAGACCAGTGGACTGGTCGATGATAGAGACAGAAGCCTGGGGTTGTGGCATCAGGGATACCCGTTCATCCAGATAGGTATAGCCCTCAGCCAGTTTTGCGGCCTTAAAGGACTCCGTAGCTGCTCTGGCTGTAACCTCATCGGAGAACATCATATTAAAATCTTCGTGTCCCTGAGCCCGATACCATTTCAGAAAGTCTTCGTTTCCATAGTGAATCGCCTGCCCATCCTCATCCTGGACGCTTAGGGCATAGTCCAGTCCCACCAGAGTTCCTTCCGGATAATTTTCCGGGTCTGCAAATTCCTCATCACAGATAGCCTGGATGGCAGGATCCTGGGCCGAATAGATTTTCAGACCCTGGGTATACACTGCCTTATAGGCCTGCAGATCCGTGTAGCCAAACTGTTCCTTCAGATCATCCATGGCCTGATCGATAAGGGCATCTACATAGTAACTGTAGATGGAAGTTTCCTCCTCAACGGCATCGGTCTCCTGAATCCGGGAATACACATCGTCCGCCAGGGCCTCGTCGTATTCCGCCTGGGAGATATATTCCTGCGCCAGCATTTTATCCAGAACCACCTTGCGTCGTTTGGCGTTTTGCTCCGGATATAAAATGGGATTATACTGAGTGGGATTTTGCGTAATGCCAGCCAGAACCGCGCTTTCTGAGAGCGTCAGCTCTGAGACATCCTTGTTAAAATAGCGCAGGGCGGCGGCCTGTACTCCGTAAGAACCCGCGCCCAAGTTGATGGTATTTAAGTAGTCCTCCAGAATCTGTTCCTTGGACATCTTCTTTTCCAGTTGGATGGCCAGATACTGTTCCTGGAATTTCCGCTGAAACTTGTCTGACAAAGAGGTCTCCGTCATCCAGTCTGTAAACACGTTATTTTTTAACAATTGCTGGGTAATGGTGCTGGCTCCCTCGGAAAAATTGCCGCTGGTGATGCCGATGACGGCGGCCCTGGCAATTCCTTTGATATCAATACCATGGTGGGTGTAGAAGCGTTCGTCCTCTATGGCTACCACAGCGTGTTGCAGATCCAGGGGGATATCCTCTATGCTCACCAGAGTCCGGTTGGATGTGGGAGCTGTTAGTTTTTGCACCGGTTGATCGTTCACATAGATATAAGTAGCCGACTCAGAGGGGGCTACAGACAGGTTGGAAATGTCCGGGGCGCTGTGAATCAATCCCCGGATGGCTCCATAGCCCATACAGCCTGCCATCACAATCAAACCCAGAAAGCAGAGCAAAAAGACTTTGAAAAAGGAGAATCCGATTTTTCTGCTCACCTTGGCGGAGGTAAGCTCCTTTTGCTTTTTGATTACATGGTTTTTGCCATAATTCATAGATACCTCCAAATGAACTGTGTAGACGAAACATGTCTTGGTATCAGCTATTATAGCAAATTCAAATTGGGAAGGAAAGGGATAACCTGTAAAATTCACATTTTCAGGAAAATAGGAGATTGTGGAAAATTCCTTCCTACCTTATAATAAAAGCAGGATTCTCAGGCTTTTGGCAAACAAATCCGGTATTACAAGGAAGGAATACACAGACATGAAGGGATATAAAACGACTTATGAGGGCGGCCAGGCAGAGATCGTGGAAAAAAAATCCAGGTTTATTGCGACCGTTGCTCCGGTTTCCTCTGAGGAGGAGGCGTTGGAATTTATAAATGGGATTAAAAAGAAATATTGGGATGCAACCCACAATTGCGCTGCCTTTGTGGTGGGAAGAAATCAGGAGCTTTCCAGGTGTAATGACGATGGGGAACCGTCGGGGACGGCCGGAAGGCCTATGCTGGATGTGCTTTTGCGGGAAGACATTCACAATACCGCCGTGGTGGTGACCAGGTACTTCGGGGGAACGCTTCTTGGCACCGGGGGACTGGTGCGGGCCTATTCAAAAGCCGTACAGGAGGGACTGAAAAACAGTGTGATGATTGAAAAACAGGAAGGGATTCTTCTGACCATTGAGACGGATTATAACGGACTGGGGAAGATTCAGTATCTGTTGGGGCAGAAAGGCTATGTCACAGTGGACTCCAGCTATACGGATACCGTGTCCATACAGGTTTTGGTGCCGGCCCAGGAGGCTGCGGAACTGGAAGAGAGTCTGACAGAGGCCACGAACGGGCGGGCTGATTTTACCGGGAGAACCTCCGTGATCTTTGCTATGATCGGGAAAACCCCAAGGATTTTTTCGTAAAGGGTTGAATTATCCGGCATTTGCTAGTAGAATAATAAGGATGCCGTACCGCAGGGGCGGCAAAAAGAGAATCGGGGAAGAACGTATGAATGATAGATGCAGAGCCCCAATAGGGGTGTTTGATTCTGGCGTAGGCGGGCTGACCGTGGCAAGGGAGATTATGAGAAATATTCCCAATGAGCGGATTGTCTATTTCGGGGACACGGCCAGGGTTCCATACGGGAGTAAGTCCAGGGATACGGTACTGCGCTATTCCAGGCAGATCATCCGCTTTTTAAGGACGCAGGGTGTGAAAGCCATCGTGGTGGCCTGTAACACGGCCAGCGCGTACGCGCTGGAGGAGATCAAAAAGGAGCTGGATATTCCCATCATCGGAGTGGTGAAACCTGGAGCGAGAGTGGCTTGCAGAGCAACCAGAAACCACCGGATCGGTGTGATCGGAACCGAGGCAACGGTGAATTCCGGTATATATACAGCGTTTATACAAAAACAAAATCCCCAAAATCAGGTGATTGGGAAAGCCTGTCCGCTTTTCGTGCCCCTGGTTGAGGAGGGATGGCTAAAGGATGCGGTTACGGTAGAGGTGGCAAAGAGATATCTGGCAGAATTGCAAGAGTCCCGGATCGATACCCTGATTTTAGGGTGTACCCACTATCCGCTTTTGCGCTCCACCATTGGGGAAATCATGGGGGAACAGGTAACTTTGGTCAATCCGGCCTATGAGACCGCCATCGGGCTTCGGGAGCTTTTGGAAAGGGAACATTTGGAAAATCCGGGAGGGGAGAGCAATGAGGAAGACCGCTACCAGTTTTTTGTCAGCGACGTTGCGGAAAAGTTTAAGCGGTTTGCCAATTCTATTTTGCCCTATGACATTGAAACCACAAAGCAGATTAATATAGAGGAGTATTGAGATGACAAAGGATATTTTAGTGAGTATCAAAGGACTTCAGATTCCGGAAGAGAGCCAGGAGGAGGAGCAGCTTGAAGTCATCACAAACGGAAGCTACTTCCAGCGGAATGGAAAGCATTATATTAAATACGATGAAGTTGTGGAAGGGATGGAGGGCAGCATCCAGAACCTGATTAAGATTAACCGGGACAGCCTGGAGGTGACCAAGCGGGGATTGTCCAATGTGCATATGATTTTTGAAGCCCATAAAAAAAATGTCACCTATTATGATACTCCTTTTGGCAATCTTTTGGTGGGAATCGCGGCTACGAATATTGATGTAAAGGAAGAAAAAGAACGGATTGATGTGCAGGTGGACTATGCTTTAGAGATTAATTATCAGCACATGGCAGACTGTACCATCAGTATGAATATCAAGTCCAAGGATGCCCAGGAGGGGTTTTTAAGTACAGAGGCATAAAACAGGGACGGAGTTTGGAGGCTCCGTCCCTGTTTTATGCCTTTTTGGCTAATTTTTGTTTCATGCGTCCAAAGAAGCCTTTCTTCTTGACAGGAACCTCCAGAGGTCCTCTCATACCGCGGACTTCCGTTATGTAGATACCGCTGACCACTGCACGGACTTCTTTTTTCAGAGGAACCAGATCGTAAATCTTGGCGTCACATACCAGCGTCATGATCCTCGGTCCCACTTTAGCTTTCACAATGGGAAGCTTGCTTCGTCTAAGCCACTTGGGGGTCTGATTGATGACGGTCTGGGGTAGCCCGGACTCCTTCATAGGAAGCCTCTTCTTGTCAATAATGAGCATGGAAACATTTTGCTTTGCCGCTTCTAACTGTTCTTGCTGAACTGCCTGTTTTTTCTGGATTCTGCGTCCAAAGAAATATAAGACTGCCAGAACAATAACCAGAACCACCAGAATAATCAGCAGGACGTTCAGAAATGTGGACATAATCTCCCTCCTCAAAATGATTATTTCATCGACTTATTCTAACATTCTTTCAGGTAATGTGCAATGATTCTTTCGTTTTTCTTAAAAAGCAAATCAGGGGGGATTTGATGGTGGAAATCGGGAAAGATTATGTTATAATAGTACCTAATAAAATTACGGGGAGGATAAAAGATGGATGAGAAAGAACGCCAGAGAAAACGAAAAGAACGAATGAGAAAAAGAAAGCGCCAGTTGTTCCTAATGAAGTCTGTAGCAGGAGCTCTCGTGTTGGTGATCGGAGTACTCTGTGTTTTGCTGGCTACAGGAAAGCTGGGACCGAAAAGTGGAAAGAAGGATAAGGAGACGGAGACCGCGACGGAGACGGAAGCGGCAGGGCCCACCACAGAAGAGCTGATCGCTCAGGCTGACCGGCTGGCAGCCATGTATGACTATGACGGAGCGATTGCGCTTCTAAAAGAAACGAAGGGCTATGAGTCCAGCGAAGAGATGGCGGCCGCTGTGGCAGGGTACGAGTCCTCCAAGGCGGCATGTGTGGAATACCCTCTGGATCAAGTAACCCATGTATTTTATCATACCCTGATTTATGATCCCGCAAAAGCCTTTGACGGAGATGCCAAGGAGGCAGGCTATAACCAGGTGATGACCACAGTGGAGGAATTTCGTAAAATTACCCAGTCTATGTATGAGAAGGGATATGTGATGGTCAGTCTCCACGATATGGCCACGGTCAACGCGGACGGAACCGTGACGCCCGGAAAGATTTTGCTTCCCCCGGATAAAAAGGCTTTTGTGCTGTCCCAGGATGATGTGAGCTATTACCACTATATGGATGGGGACGGCATGGCCTCCAAGCTGGTGGTGGATGAAAACGGAGATGTAAAAAACGAGTATGTGGAGGATGACGGCAGCATTTCGGTGGGAAACTATGATATGGTGCCATTAATCGATGCTTTTGTGGAGGAGCATCCGGATTTTTCCTATCGGGGAGCCAAAGGAACCATTGCCCTGACCGGGTATGAAGGCGTCTTGGGATATCGTACGGATGAAGTATACCGGACCAGAGAAGAGGGAAGGGTTACGGAGTTTCAACAGCAGTTTTTTGACACGCATCCGGATTTTGACGATGCGGCCTTTCAGAAGGAGGTGGAGGAAGCCACCAAGGTGGCCAATGTCATGAAGGAAAACGGCTGGGAGGTCGCAAGTCATACCTGGGGACACATCAATGCGGGAGAAAAAACCCAGGAGGAGTTGGAGCGGGATACGCAACGATGGCTGGATAATGTGGCGCCTATTGTGGGAGATACCAATCTGATTATCTTCGCCTTTGGGGCCGACATTGGAGATGCCTCTCCCTATACCATGGACAACCCCAAATTCAGCTATCTAAAGAGCAAGGGATTTGATATCTATTGTAACGTGGACGCTTCCCGGTATTGGGTGCAGTTTGGAGATAATTTTATGAGACAGGGCAGAAGAAACCTGGACGGATACCGAATGTATTACAATCCGGAGATGCTGGAGGATTTGTTTGACGCAAAGGAAGCATTCGACCCGGCAAGACCCACGCCGGTTCCACAGATGTAAGGGATGTATCAAAGAGAAAGGAATGGTGGAATGAAGAAAAAAATGGTAATCGCAATGCTGACCGTTTGTCTGTTTGTAATGGGAGGCTGTCAGACAACCGGAGGCATGCAGGCGGAGACAGAGACGAAGCAGACCGGGGAGATAAACCAGAACGGGAAGGAGACCGAAGAAAGACCGGAGTACCGGGCCCTGGACTATGTAACTTTGGGGGAATACAAGGGGCTGACGGTTACGATGGCTTCTACGGAGCCCAGCGAGGAGGAAATCGACCAGAGGATTGAGACGGAACTTGCCCAGAAAAACAAGCTGGAAGAGGTTACGGAAGGAACTGTGAAAGAGACCGATACGGTAAATGTGGATTATGTAGGACAGGTCCATGGAGAGGACATTGACGGGGGAACAGATAAAAATGTGGATCTTGATTTGGGAAAGTCCAATACCATATCCGGTTTTGAGGAAGGAGACTTTGGTACCGCCATCGGCGCGGCCATGGCAGAGGCCTTGGTAGGATCACAAATCGGAAGTGAAGTTTCTGTGGCCGTGACATTCCCGGAGTCCTACGAAAGCGATCCCTCTCTGGCAGGTAAGGAAGCGATTTTTGCAGTGACGATAAACAGCATAAAACAGGTACCTGAGCTTAGCGACGAGCTGGTGACGGAAATTTCCGAGTGTAAAAGTGTATCGGAGTACCGGGAACAAATTCGTGATACGGTGAGGGAAGAGAAAGAAGCTCAGGCGGAGAGTCAGAAGGTCAATGACTTGTTTGCCCAGATCTACAGTACCTCCACGATCAGAGAATATCCCCAGGATGTGGTCGACTACAGTATGGACACCCTGGTGGGATATTATGAGGACTTTGCTGCAGACGCAGGCCAGAGCTTTGAAGAATTTTTGCAGCAGAATTTTGGTCAGTCTGAAGAGGAGTTTCGGAATGAATGTAAGCAGGTGGTAACAGAAAGTCTGTCCCAGGAGATGATTCTCATGGCCATTGCGGAAACCGAAGATTTGACGGTCAGCGAGGGGGAATATGAAGAAGGACTTGCCAGGTATGCCGAGGATGCAGGCGCCGAGAGTACGGAGGATTATCTAAAGACCACCAGCAGACAGGAGGTACTTAGAAATCTGTTATTGGATAAGGCGCTGGCTTTGGTGGAGGATTCTGCTGTTATCCAAGAATCCGAGGAGACCCAGGTGCAGACCACGGCAGAGTAGGAAAGCGAAAGGGAGAAAATTTTATAAAAAAGAGAAAGGCGCCCTAGAATAATCCGTAAAAGTATGGTACAATAACGCGTAAGATTTTCATTCAGGAAGGGAGACACAATATGGTAAAGTTGCAGGGCAAAGGCGTGTTTGAAGGTATTGCCATCGGGCCCATTGCTTTTTACAAAAGATCCCGGGAACAGATTCACAAAAGAAACATAGAAGATCCCAAAGAAGAAATTTGGCGCTTTGAAAGGGCCAGGACCTTGGCTATGAAACAGCTTGGCAGTCTCCATGAGAAAGCTGTTTTGGAAGCGGGGGAAGAGAGTGCTATGATTTTTCAGGTACATCAGATGATGCTGGAGGATCCGGATTATGTGGATGCCGTCAAGGATACGATTCGAACTCAGAGCGTAAATGCCGAGTACGCCGTGTCTGTGACGGGCGAGAATTTTTCCCGGATGTTTGCTTCCATGGATGATGCTTATATGAAGGAGCGGGCGGCAGATGTGAAGGATCTTTCCAGACGGGTGCTTCGCAATCTTTCCGGAACGTTCAGAGAAGGACTGACGACGGATATCCCTGTGATTCTGGCTGCCGATGATCTGGCCCCCAGCGAGACGGTGCAACTGAATAAAGAAATGGTGCTTTCCTTTGTGACGCAAGGCGGTTCCGCAAACTCTCACACGGCTATCCTGGCCAGAACCATGAACATTCCGTCTGTTATTGGCGTGGGGAAGAGCCTGAGCCAGGCGTACGAGGGAAAACTGGCTATTGTAGACGGGGCACAAGGCAGCATCTATGTGGAGCCGGATGAAGAGACCCTGGCTTTTTATACCGCCAGGCAAAGAGCGTACCGGGAGAGACAGGGGTTGCTTTCACAGCTAAAAGGAAAGGAAAATTGCTCTCTGGACGGTCAGAAGGTGAAGGTATACGCCAACATCGGGAATGTCTCGGATCTGAGCGCTGTGCTGGATAACGATGCGGGCGGTATCGGGCTGTTTCGCAGTGAATTTTTATACCTGGAGAGCAAAGATTATCCTACAGAGGAGGAACAGTTTCAGGTCTATAAACAGGTGGCGGAAACGATGGCGGGAAAACCGGTGATCATTCGCACGCTGGATATCGGCGCAGACAAGCAGATTGGCTATTTTAAGTTGCCCAGGGAGGATAACCCTGCCTTAGGCTATCGGGCCATCCGGGTTTGCCTGACCAGACAAGAGCTGTTTCGGACCCAGCTAAGAGCCCTGTACCGGGCTTCTGCCTTTGGCAACCTTGCGATTATGCTCCCTATGATTGCGGCCGTCCAGGAAGTGCTGGAGGCCAAGGCGCTGGCCAATCAGGTAAAGAGTGAGCTTCGCAGTGAAGGGATTCCATTTTGTGAAGATACCCGGCTTGGCATCATGATCGAGACCCCGGCGGCTGCTCTCATTAGCGACGAGTTAGCAAAGGAAGTGGATTTTTTCAGTGTGGGAACCAACGATCTGATTCAATACACCACAGCGGTGGACCGGCAGAATGAGCAGCTGGAGCGTTTCTACTATCCCCATCACAAGGCGGTACTGCGCCTGATCGGGATGGCGGCGGAGAATGCCCACAAAAATGGTATCTGGATCGGAATCTGTGGGGAACTGGGAGCAGATCTTACTCTGACGGAGACCTTCCTGAGCATGGGCATTGATGAATTGTCTGTCTCCCCGGCCTGTGTGTTGCCGCTTCGCAAAAAAATACGGGAGACAAGTATCAAAGATAAAAAAGAGGAGATATTAAAAAAGTTATGGAAAAAGTAAGTTGTTTTACAAAAGTAAGCTCCGGCAGACGAGACGCAACGGAGGTATGGGACCATGTTGTTTAATTCCTTTCACTTTTTGGTCTTTTTTCCTCTGGTCTGTCTGCTTTATTTTGTCATTCCCCACAGGGTTCGGCATTTTTTTTTGTTGGCAGCCAGCTACTATTTTTATATGTGCTGGAACCCAAAATACGCGCTGCTGATGCTTACATCAACGGCGATTACATATGCCTCTGGTCTTCTGATTGACGGAGCAAACAGAATCCCTGATGAAAAGAGGCAAATCAGAAGGAAGAAGCTCTATGTGGGACTGTCTTTTGGCTCAAACCTGGCGATTCTGTTTTTCTTTAAGTATTTTGACTTTGCCATCAACAGCTTAAATCAGATCCTGGATGCAGTGGGTGTGACCCTGATCAATCCGGCTTTTGACGTAATTTTGCCGGTGGGCATTTCCTTCTATACCTTTCAGGCTTTAAGCTATACCATGGACGTATACCGAAAAGAGATCTATGCGGAGAAAAATTTCGCAAAGTATGCGCTTTTCGTGTCCTTTTTTCCCCAGCTGGTGGCGGGCCCCATTGAACGGTCCAAAAATCTGTTGATCCAAATCAACGTGCGTCATACCTTTTCCTTTGAGAAGATGCGCAGCGGATTGGTGAGGATGCTCTACGGATACTTTCAGAAGGTGGTACTGGCAGATAATATCGCTGCTTTGGTCACTCAGGTGTACGATAACTATCCGCTCTATGGGGGAACTGAGCTTGCGGTAGCCACGCTGCTGTTTGCCGTGCAGATTTATTGTGACTTCGGAGGCTACTCCAATATTGCAGTGGGGGCGGCCAGAGTGATGGGGTTTGAGCTGATGGAAAATTTCCGGGCTCCTTATCTGGCAGATTCCGTGGCGGATTTCTGGCGGAGATGGCATATATCACTGAGCACATGGTTTCGGGATTATCTGTATATTCCACTAGGAGGAAACCGCAAGGGAAAGCTGCGCAAATATTTCAATCTCATGGTGGTATTTCTTACAAGCGGCCTGTGGCATGGAGCCAGCTGGCACTTTGTAATCTGGGGTGGTCTAAATGGCATCTACCAGGTGGTGGGGGATCTGCTTCGGCCATTCCGCGACAAAGTGGTATCTCTGTTTCATATCAACCGGAAGAGCGCCAGCCATAAGCTGTTAAAAATCCTGTTTACCTTTTTCCTGATTGATCTTTCCTGGGTGTTTTTCCGGGCGAACAGCGTGACCGACGCCTGTACCATTATCCGGAATATGTTTACCATGCAGACTCCATGGGTGCTTTTTAACAACGGAATCTATCAGCTTGGTTTGGATCAGAAGACATTCCAAATGATCCTGTTTTCCATAGGAATTCTGGCCATTGTGGATATTTGCAGATACAAGAATATTCCACTGGCCACCCGGCTGTATCAGCAGGGGATCTGGCTAAGGTGGGGCGTCTATCTGGCAGGGGTGTTTTTCGTACTGATTTTCGGTGCCTATGGGCCTGTGTTTGATGCGTCTCAGTTTATTTACTTTCAGTTTTAAGGAGGAAAGATGAAAAAGAAATCGATACGACGTCTGCTGTCTGTAGTCTGCTTTCTCCTCTTGTTTCTGCTTTTGTACCAGAGAATAGAAGGGGTGTTAAAACTGAAGAAGGGCAGCAGCCGGGTTCACAACTTTTATCAGGAAGAAAAGAACAGTCTGGATGTAATTTTTCTTGGATCCAGCCACGCGTACTATGGGATTTATCCTATGGATTTCTGGAGCGATTATGGGGTGGCTTCCTACGTATTTGGTTCCCCCCTGCAAAATCCTGGAACCAGCTACTTTTTATTAAAGGATGCTTTCAAACGCCAGAAGCCCCGGGTGGTGGTAATGGAGGCTTACACGTTTTTTGTTAACAAGAATGTTTCCAACCTGGGAATGTTTCAACAGACCATGGATGGAATGCCCATGAGTCTGAATAAAATTCGTATGGGTGAGGAGCTTTTGAGCGATCAGCTGGATTTCTCCCAACGGCTGCCTTACTATCTTCCGATTATTCAATATCATTCTCGCTGGAAGAATCTGGAGAGCAAGGATTTTATTGGGGCCGAGGCCTGTTATAAGGGAGGAAGGCCGGTATTTGAGGCCTATCCCTACGAAAAACCCACAAAGGTAGATGGGGTCAGTCAGATACCAGAGGGCCCCAGAGGCTATCTGGAGAAGATCATAGAGCTGTGCGAGCAGGAAGATGTGGAACTGATGTTCTGTGTTATGCCGTTTTCCAGCGATACCAAAAATTATAAGGCCAGGCAAAAAGTATATAACGCCCTGGAACAGGAGCTGGAAGAAAGGCGGATTCCCTGTATCAACTATGCGGATTTGATTGATGAGTTGGGCTTGGATTTTACAACTGATTTCAGGGATGAGGGACATCTTAATTTCAGTGGGGCGAAAAAGGTGGATGCGCATCTGTTTTCATATCTGGCAGAACATTATGATCTTGCGGATCACAGGGAGGATCCTGATTACGCTTCCTGGCACGAAGACCGCAAGGAGTATGATATCAAGCTGGAGGAACTGCGGCAGAAGGCGGAGAGCCAGGCCGCCGATGAGGATGATCTGGGGGACCAGGATCTATAGAGCTTGTCTATACTTGACAAAAATTCTCAACTATAGTAGAATGGGACCAATCCTATGAGGGAGTAATTGGCAGAAGAGATTCTGTGGCAGCATCAACATCTTGATGCAAATCTGGTGTTGCCTGAAACGATGAGACTCATGGACAAAGGCGTAAGATGCTTTTGTCCATGAGTTTTTTGATGTATCAGGGGAGACTTTTGAAAGGAAGGAGAAAATATGGATGGATTTACACTGTTTACCTTGGCCATAGGGCTATCCATGGACGCCTTTGCGGTGTCTGTCTGTAAGGGACTGGCCATGAAAAAAATTACAGTCGGAAAAGCTTTGATGGTAGGGGCGTGGTTTGGAGGTTTTCAGGCGCTGATGCCCCTGCTTGGATATCTGTTAGGCGTTCGGTTCCGAAAGAGCATTACAGCGGTGGATCACTGGATTGCCTTCATACTTCTGGGGATTATCGGAATCAATATGATCCGGGAAGCTTTATCCAAGGAGGAAGAGGAAGAAGACGACAGTCTGGATCCGAAATCCATGCTGACATTGGCCGTGGCCACCAGTATTGATGCCCTGGCCGTGGGGATCACGTTTGCCTTTTTGCAGGTGCGAATTGTATGGGCCGTGTCCTTTATCGGTATTACCACTCTGGTCTGTTCCATGATCGGAGTAAAAATCGGAAATGTGTTTGGAACCAGGTATAAATCCAGAGCAGAGCTGGTGGGCGGTGCGATTCTGATTTTATTAGGTACGAAGATCTTACTGGAACATTTGGGGATTTTATAGATGTCACCAGATTTCCACAGGCTACATATAATAGAAGGGTAAGAAATTCCGGAGAGATTGCCTTTATGAAGTATGATTTTGGAATTTTCGGCGGAGATATGCGCCAGGTATATATGAGTCATATGATGGAAGAAGCAGGATATCGCGTGCTGCGCTATGGAATGTGCAAAGAAGAGGGAATGGCCGAACAGGACACTGCCTCTTCTTTTTTTGAATTGATGGAGAGGTCGGATACCTGGCTTGGGCCCATTCCCCTGACCAGGGATCAAAGGCACATATTCCAACAGGGAAAACAGACAGATTTAAGTCTTGAGAACCTGCGGAAGGGACTAAAAGGAGGAGGCAGGCTCATTGCTGGAAATATCCCCTCCGGCTGGAAGGAAGAGGGATGGGAGGTCTATGACTACATGAAGGATAAAAGTCTTACTTCCTTTAACAGTATCGCTACGGCAGAAGGAGTCGTGTCCATGGCCATTGCAGACAGTCCCGGCAATCTGAGAGGGAGTCGTTGCCTGATTACCGGTTTTGGAGTCTGTGCCCGTACTCTGGCTTCCTGTCTGGATGGCTTGAAGGCAAGAGTTACGATCTGTGCCAGAAGGCAGGAGGCAAGGCAAGAAGCCAAAACGGCCGGATATGATGTTCTTTCCTTTGAGGAGCTGGAGTGGCGCCTTAGGGAATTTGACTATATTTTTAACACGGTACCGGCTCTGATTTTTGGAAAAGACGAGTTAAAGCAGATTCGCAAGGATACGTTGATCCTGGATCTGGCCTCCGCGCCGGGAGGGATGGATTATGAGTGGGCGGACGGACTGGGACTTCGCGTGAAACGGTGTCCAGGACTTCCCGGTATTTATGCGCCAAGGGCTTCCGCTCAGGCGATGATGGAGATGGCTCTTCGGCTGATGGGACGGGAAGCTGCGACAAAAGAGGAACCGGAACTTCATGCAGCAAATATCAGGGAGGGTGTTTGAAATGTTATTAAAAGGGAAAGAGGTAGGAGTGGCTCTTACCGGATCTTTTTGCACTTACGAGAAAGTATTTCAGGGACTTGAAGCTCTGGTCAATGAGGGAGCCCATGTACAGACGATTTTTTCCGGGGTTTCCCAGAGCATAGACAGCCGATTTGGAAAGGCAGCGGATTTTCTTCGCAGGGCCGAACAGATCACAGGGGAAAAGCCCATACGAACCATTGAGGATGCAGAGCCTATTGGGCCAGGAAGTCTTTTGGATATTCTGGTGATTTTGCCCTGTACCGGGAACACCATCGCAAAACTGGCAAACGGGATCACAGATACGCCGGTATTGATGGCTGCCAAAGCGCATCTGAGAAACGAAAAACCGTTGGTCCTTTCGGTGTCCACCAACGATGCGCTGGGGATGAACATGAAAAATATCGGCCTTCTGCTGAACGCCAAAAACATCTTTTTTGTTCCCTTTGGCCAGGATCATCCGGTTAAGAAGCCAAACTCTATGATTGCCCACACGGAGCTGCTGGTTCCGGCACTTATGGAGGCTTTGGAGGGAAGACAGCTACAGCCGGTCATCAGCAGTCCGTTCAAATAAGGGGGGGCAGGTATATGTGCGGAATTGGAGGGTTTGCAAACCCCTTTGGGGACTATACAGGGGAGGAGAGCAGATGGAGAGCCATTTTAGAGCACATGAACCGGGCACAAAAGCACCGAGGACCAGATGACGAAGGCGTGCTGTTGTATCCACATTGCGGTCTGGCTCACGTGCGGTTGTCGATCATTGATCTGAAGACGGGACATCAGCCTATGACCGTTCAAAAGGACGCTTACACGTACAGCATTGTCTACAACGGAGAAATCTATAATATGAAAGAGCTGAAAAAAGAACTCATAAAACAGGGAGAAGTGTTTTCCACCTCCAGCGATACGGAAGTGATTCTAAAGGGATATGTCAGGGAAGGCGCGTCCTACGTAAAGAAACTCAATGGCATCTTTGCCATAGCTATTTGGGATGCCAGGGAGGAGGCGTTGTACTTGTTCCGGGATCGTCTGGGAGTGAAACCTCTGTTTTACTGTTTTCAAGACGATACGCTGATTTTTGCCTCGGAACTAAAGGGGCTGTTTTGCTTTCCCGGGGTGGAACCCAAGGTGGACCGGGAAGGATTGTGCGAAATTTTTGCCCTGGGGCCGGCAAAGAGCTACGGAAAAGGTGTATTTCAGAATATCAGGGAAGTGCTGGCAGGACACTTCCTGCGTTGGTCCAGAAGATCCTTCCGGGACGAGGTTTACTGGGAACTCAAAAGCGAGCCCCATGAGGATTCCATGGAAAAGACGGTAGAAAAGACTTCTTATCTGATTCATGATGCTGTGAGAAAGCAGATGCTTTCTGATATTCCCATCAGCACCTTTCTATCCGGGGGCGTGGACAGCAGCCTGGTGACTGCTATCTGTGCGAAGGAACTGGCCGGAGAGGGAAAACAGTTAAATACCTTTTCTTTTGATTTTAAGGATAATGGGAAGTATTTTCAGTCCAACGCTTTTCAGCCCAGTCAGGACCGACCATGGGTGGACCGGATGGTGAAGCATTCCGGGACCAATCATCGGTATTTGGAGTGTGAAAACCGCATACTGGCGGATGATTTATATCGGGCGGTGGATGCCAGAGATCTGCCCTGTATGGCAGATGTGGAGTCGTCTCTCCTGTATTTTTGCTCCCAGGTGGTACCGTATAATAAGGTAACCCTGACGGGGGAATGTGCGGATGAAATTTTTGGGGGATACCCCTGGTTTCACAGGCAGGAGCTGTGGAGGAAGAATACGTTTCCATGGTCTGTCAGCATGGAGCCCAGACAGGTGCTGCTAAAGGAGGAAGTCATTACTCAGCTACCCATGGAAGAATATGCCCGGGCAGCCTATGAAAAGACGATCCTGGAGGTTCCCAGACTTTATGGAGAAAAGCCGGAGGAGGCGAGAAGGAGGGAGATTTCCTTTTTGAATCTGAAATGGTTTATGGTAACGCTACTGGATCGTATGGACCGCACCAGTATGTACTGTGGTCTGGAGGCCAGAGTTCCCTTGGCGGATCACCGTATTGTGGAATATCTCTGGAATGTTCCGTGGAGCATGAAATGTCCGGGAGGAATCGTGAAAGGACTTTTGCGCATGGCAGGGGAGAAAGATCTTCCAAGCGAAGTGCTTTACAGAAAAAAGAGCCCTTATCCAAAAACTTACGATCCGGCCTATGAAAAACTTTTGGGAGATAGACTCCTGGAGGTGATGGAGGAGCCCAACGCACCGATCAAGGATCTGATAGACAAAAAGAAAGTTTTAGCCTTTTTGAAGAGCCCCTCCGATTACGGAAAGCCTTGGTATGGACAGCTGATGGCAGGACCGCAGATGCTTGCCTTTATGCTTCAGGTAAACTACTGGCTTCAGCATTACCGGATACAACTGGTGTGAGGACTTAGAAAAGCCAAATTTAATTTGGGAATATGCCATGAAAAGAACATGTTTTTTTCACAGTTTTAACAACCAGATCTTTTATACTGGGAATAACAGCAGGGATGCTGCTGCAGGCGGCCGGCCGTTTTGCCAAGGGATCGGCCGGCCGTCTTGGGGGGCATCCCTGCTTAATCTATGAAAGGGGCAGGGTAGAACCATGAAGAAGAAAAGGGTACAGATGCTTATGGGAGTCCTGATCACTGCAGCTTTCCTGTTTGCCGGCTGTGGGAAACCGAAAAGCGACAGACCTCAGGAGGAAGGAGCGCAGGCAGGAAGAATCCCCATAATGGATGAGGATACCATTCTGGGGGAAGTGGAAGAAATTGGAGAGAATACCATTACCGTGGCTTTGGCACAGATGCCGGAGAGACCTCAGGGAGAGGAACCGCCCGATGGAGAAGAGCCTCCAGAAGATATGCCTGAGGGCACAGAGTGGGAAGAACCGCCTGAGGGAATGTTTGGGGAGGACGGGGAAGCCCCAAAAGAACCTCCTGAAGAAGGACAGATGGAGTTCACATTGACGGGAGAGACTCAGGAGATTTCGGTGACAGAATCCACCACCTATGAGGTCGACGGAGAGGAAGGAAGCCTTAAGGATTTATCTGTGGATGATCTGATTACGGTTTCTCTGGCAGAGGATGGGAGTGCCAAAGCCGTACGAGTCGGTATGGGTCAGCCAGGGGAAAGCCATCCGGAAGAAGATGGAGCGCAAGATGAGTCCGGTTCAGAGGGTGAAACAGAAACACAGGCGTCATAGCATTTAAATTTCTATTTTACAAAGATTTGACATGTTCTTTGCAATCCTGTTTTAGAATGAAATTTACAAGAAATTGATTTTTTGCAAAAAAACAGGAAGGAATTTGTAGTCAAGCTACAAGGTATTTGCAAGATGGAACAGATACGTTTTTTAATTGAAAGAAATTATGCTTCTTTGCGCAGATCGGAAAAAAAGGTAGCAGACTATGTGCTGGGACATACGGAGAAAGTGGGAAAACTATCCCTCTCAGAACTGGAACGAAAGGTGGATGTAAGCCAGCCTACGATTATACGGTTTACAAAGGCCCTGGGGTTTGACGGATATAAGGAATTTAAATATGCGCTGATTGCGGAGAAAGCCAGGCAGGAGCGGGATGGCAGGGAAATATCCGCAATGCACGGCTATCGTATCAGCGGGAAGGATCAGGTAAAGGATGTGCCTGCTATGGCTATTGCCACCACTATAGAGATGCTGGAAAACACGTTAAAGTGTATCTCTCCAAAGGTATTTTCTCAGATTGTGGAGGCAATCTCAAAAGCGCGTTTTATCGATATTTACGGGGTGGAAAACTCGGAAACTCCGGTCAGCGATCTGGCCACCAAGCTTCTGTATTTGGGGCTCAATTGCCGGATGTTTCACGACTATTATTTACAGAGGATCTGCGCGGGAAAGCTGACACCTAAGGACGTGGCCATTGGTATTTCCTACTCAGGTTGTTCGAAAGATACGGTGGATGTGATGAAAATCGCAAAGAGGCGTGGAGCAAAGACCATTGTCATCACCAATTTTGCAGACTCTATGATCAGTAAATACGCGGATTTGACCTTGTGTACCAGTCACGATCAATACCTTTACGGAGACGCTATTTTTTCCAGAACCTCCCAGATTGCTATTGTAGATATGATCTATATGGGAATCCTGTTAAGCGATTATGATGCCTATGCCAAACAGCTTGACAAAAGCAGCAGGATCATTCAGGATAAGGCTTATGATGAAAAACACTCCTGAAACAGCACGCTTTTTTTGTAGAAATACTACAGAAAAGGCGTGCTTTTTTCTACCAAATTTACAGTGATTTTACAAATATTTGAACTGGATTTTATTGTTATTTAACAGGGCCGTTGCTATAATAGCCGTGTTTCAAAGAGAGGTTTGAGTTTCAAATAGAAAGGACTATTTCCATGTTAAAGCTGGATCATATTAAGAAATCGTATGATGGTGTTTCCGTGCTAAAGGATATCAGCCTGGAAATTCAGGAAGGAGAAATCGTATCCATACTGGGCCCTTCCGGATGCGGAAAAACCACGCTGCTGAATCTGATTTTGGGGATTACGGACGCAGACAGTGGAAGAATTATTTTTAAGGATAACGATATTACACAGGTTCCTATGGAAGAGAGAGGATTTAACATTGTATTTCAGGACTACGCTCTGTTTCCAAATTTAAACGTTTATAAGAATATTACATATGGTTTGAAAAATAAACCTTTGATTTCATCCAAGCAGGAGGTGGAGGATTTGATCGACCTGCTGGAATTGAGGGAGCATCTAAATAAGAAAATAGAACAACTTTCCGGGGGACAAAAACAAAGGGTGGCTTTGGCCAGAACACTTGTGATGAAGCCTAAGATTTTGCTGCTTGACGAGCCTTTAAGCGCTTTGGATGGAGTAATCAAAGAGTCCATCAAGGACCGGATCAAGACCATCGCCAGAGAGTATCATCTGACCACCATCATCGTGACCCATGATCCGGAGGAAGCTCTTACCCTGTCGGACAAGGTTCTGATTGTAAACCAGGGAGAGATTGCCCAGTATGGAAAGCCGGAAGATATTATCAATGACCCGGCGAATGAGTTTGTGAAAAAGTTTATCCTCCATCAGTTAGAGATTAAAAGAAACAATATCTATTCTCTGTTTATGTCAAAGGCCGGATGATACGGCATTGAGGTTGGAGGAAAACATGAAACGAAAAACAAAAAACTTAGAGATTAAAATCATATTCGGTGTGCTGATCGTGGTTTTTGCCCTGTTTTTGGCTATGCCGGTGATTCGCCTTTTGGTGAAATCCTTTGTAGGAGAGTCCGGAGTGACCCTATCCAATTATGTGGAAGTTTATCAGGGTAGGGGCTTTGGAAAGGCGCTGTTAAACAGCTTTGCTGTGGCTGCGGCCAGTGCTTTGGTAACCACGCTTTTGGCCTTTGTGATGGCCTACACCATACATTACACCAATGTACCGAATCCCCTGAAGAAGTTGATCGGAGGAGCTGCAAAGCTGCCCATGCTGCTGCCTACCATCACCTATGGATTTGCCATTATTTATTCGTTTGGAAAGCAGGGGCTTTTGACCACGTTGTTTGGAAAACAGCTTTTTGATATCTACGGATTTAATGGGCTGCTGTTGGGATATGTAATCTATACGCTGCCCATATCCTTTATGTTGATATACAATACCATGCTTTATGTGGATAAAAAGTATCTGATTGTTTCCAAAGTGATGGGAGACCGGAATTTGTCCAGTTTCTTCATTACCATTATAAGGCCGTTATTGGGGACACTGGCCGCATCCTTTATCCAGTCCTTCTTTCTATGTTTTACGGATTTCGGAATCCCGGCGTCCGTGGGAGGAGAGTATGATGTGATTGCCACGGTACTCTACAATGAAATGTTGGGAAGCGTACCGGATTTTAACCGGGGAGCCGTAGTGGCCATGACCATGTTGATCCCTTCCATTGTCAGCATCCTGGTATTGCATTGGCTGGAAAAATACAATATCCGGTATCACAAAATTTCCACCATTGAGTTGCGGAAAAATAAGGTAAGAGACATTGGATGCACCATTGCCAGCGGGTTGATTATTCTGTGTATTCTGTCTGTTCTTCTGGTAATTTTCGTTGTTCCCTTTGTGGAAGAATGGCCCTATAGTGTAAAGTTTACCCTGGAGCATGTACAGGCTGTGTTTGCAGATCCCAATCTGTTTGGAGTTTATCAAAATTCCCTGTGGGTGGCCATCATGACAGCCCTATTCGGTACGCTGGCGGCTTATGGGGCAGCCCTTGTAACCGCAAGAAGTACTCTGTCCGGTAAACTGAAAAATGTGATTGAGAGTATCGCCTTGGTTACAAATACCATACCAGGAATGGTCATTGGCTTGGCTTTTCTGTTCGCCTTTTCAGGCACGGATTTGCAGAATACCTTCCTGCTGATCATCATCTGTAACGTGGTGCATTTTTTCTCCACACCGTATCTGATGATGAAAAATACTCTGTCCAAGATGAACGCCTCCTGGGAAACAACGGCTATGTTGATGGGGGATACCTGGCTTAAAACAATTGTCCGGGTAGTGACGCCTAATGTGGTGGCTACTATCTTAGAGGTCTTTAGTTATTACTTTGTCAACGCTATGGTAACCATCAGCGCGGTGATTTTTATTGCAGGTGCCCGCACCATGGTTATCACAACGAAAATTAAAGAATTACAGTACTATACGAGATTCAATGAAATTTTCGTGTTGTCACTGTTGATTTTATTCACAAATATCATTGCTAAAATCGTCTTTGAGCGGTTGGCAAAAATCAAGAGAAAAGAGGAGAAACCATTATGAAAAACTGGAAAAAAGTAGGAGCAGTATGTATGGCGGCCGTCATGCTGGCATCCAGCCTTAGTATGATGGGCTGTGGGAAAAAAGATGAACAGATCGTTATTTATTCCAATGCGGATGACGAGGCTATTGAGGCGATGAAAAAGGCGTTGGATGAGAACGGATACGAGGGCAAATATCTTCTTCAGGCTTTTGGAACTTCTGAGCTGGGAGGCAAGCTGCTGGCAGAGGGAACCAACATAGAGGCAGATCTGATTACCATGAGTACTTTTTATGTGGACAGTGCCCAGGAACAAAATAATATGTTTGCAGATCTGACCTTTGATCGTAACCCCCTGACAGAGTATCCGGCCTACGAATCTCCCATTACGGCCCAGGAGGGCGCCATTATTGTGAACACACAAGTGTTAGAAGAAAACAATCTGCCTATGCCTGCTTCCATTAAGGATCTAGCAAATGAAGAGTATGCAGGCATGGTTTCTGTGACCGATATCGCGTCCTCTTCCACAGCATGGCTGCTAATTCAGGCCTTGATCAGTGAGTACGGGGAAGATGAGACAAAAGAGATTTTGACGAAGATTTACGAAAACGCAGGCCCCCACATCGAGGATTCCGGTTCCGGCCCTATCAAGAAAGTGCGTGCCGGCGAGGTGGCGGTAGGATTCGGGCTGCGTCACCAGGCAGTGGCAGACAAGGCAGAAGGTAAGCTTCCTATCGACTATGTAGACCCGACCGAAGGAAATTTCTCCCTGACAGAGTCTGTGGCAGTGGTGAACAAAGGGGGAGAAAAGCAGGAGCTGGCCATGGAGATGGCAGACTGTATCATTAATAAGGGAAGAAGCGAGCTGATTAAAACCTATCCTACCCCCCTGTACGAGGGCGAGAGCGCGGATTCAGAAACGAAATCCAAAAACCCCAAGGTATTTTCAGAGCCATTAACCGTAGAACTGTTAGAAAAGCACCAGGCATTGTCTGAAGAATGTATGAAGAAGTAGGAGGAGAAAAACAACATGAACTATAAATTATTGACACCGGGACCTTTGACTACCACAGATACCGTAAAAAGAGAGATGATGTTTGATCATTGTACCTGGGATGACGACTATAAAAAGATTACCCAGAAAATACGTAAGCAGCTTTTGGAGCTGGCCCATGTCTCAGAGGAAGAGTACACGGCTGTTTTAATGCAGGGAAGCGGTTCTTTTGGCGTGGAATCTGTATTGACCAGCGTAGTGGGAGATCAGGAGAAACTGCTGATTGCGGCAAATGGTGCCTATGGAAAGCGTATGGAAGATATGGCGAAACACAGTGGATTGGATTATGTGATCTACCTGGAGCATTATGACCGGATACCGGATGCTCAAAAGATTGCTTCTATGTTAAAGGAAGATCCGTCTATTACCCATGTTGCCATGGTGCACAGCGAGACGACCTCCGGAATTCTAAATGATATTCAGGGGGTGGGCAAGGTGGTAAAGGAGGCCGGATGCACCTTTATCGTGGATGCCATGAGCAGTTTCGGCGGTATGGAGATACCGGTAGCGGATTGGGGCATTGATTTTATCATCAGCAGCGCCAACAAGTGTATTCAAGGAGTGCCCGGTTTTTCCTTTATCATTGCCAACCGTAAGAAACTGATGGAGAGCAACGGAAAGGCCAGAAGTCTTTCTCTGGATCTGTATGATCAATGGAAGACCATGGAAGTGGACGGTAAGTGGCGTTTTACCTCTCCAACCCATGTGGTACTGGCGTTTGCGAAGGCGTTGGAAGAGCTGAAGGAAGAGGGAGGCATCCAGGCGAGAAACAGACGCTATCAGGAGAATAACCGTTTGCTGATCCAGAGGATGTCCCAGTTGGGAATCACAACCTATATCGGACCAGAGCATCAGGGGCCGATTATCACCACCTTCTTTTATCCGGAACATCACCATTTTTCTTTCCAGGACATGTATCAGTACATCAAAGAGAGAGGGTATGCGATTTATCCCGGAAAAGTGACCGAGGCGGATACCTTTCGGATTGGCAACATCGGAGAGATCTATCCGGAAGATATTGAAAAACTCTATACAATTATGAAAGAATTTTTGGAGGGACAGAAGGCATGAAAAAAGTAGAAGCAGTGATTTTCGACTGGGCAGGTACCACAGTGGATTATGGATGTATGGCGCCGGTACAGGCGTTTGTGGAAGTATTTAAACATTTTGGTATCGAACCGACCATGGAGGAGGTTCGAAAGCCTATGGGTATGTTAAAGAGAGATCACATTAAGACCATGCTGCAGATGGAGCGTATCTGCAATCTTTGGAGAGAAAAATATCAGGTCGAACCGGGTGAAAAGGAAATTGATCAGCTTTACGGATTGTTTGAGGAGAAACTGATGAGCATTCTGGATCAGTATTCGGAACCGAAGCCCTATGTGGTAGAAACAGTGGCCAAGCTCAGGGAAAAGGGAATCCGCATAGGCTCCACTACGGGCTACACGGACCCCATGATGGAGATTGTCACCAGAGAGGCGAAAACGGCCGGATATGAGCCAGACTGTTGGTACAGTCCGGATGCCACAGGACAGAAAGGCCGGCCCTATCCCTATATGATTTTCCGGAATATGGAACAGCTTGGCGTATCCAGTGTAGACGCCATGATCAAGGTGGGAGATACCGTATCAGATATCCGGGAAGGAAAAAACGCCGGAGTATGCACTATTGGTGTGCTAGAAGGAAGTTCCGAGATGGGAATGACCAAGGAAGAGTATGAGGCCTTGAGTGAAGAAGAAAAGCAGGTGGAAAAGGATCGCGTGGCCAAGATTTATGTGGAGGCCGGCGCGGACGGTGTGATTGAGGATATCCGGGGAATCCTGGATTATCTGGGAGAATGATAGATTGTTAAGCAAAAAGGAATCTGGCTTATTGGGGTCAGGTTCTTTTTTTATGGAGAGATGTGATGATTGGAAGCGGGAGTTGCGTCTGCGGATTTTTCGCCTTTTATTTAAATGGTACGGTGGGGAGAGTCATAAGCGACAAAAAGGGGGTGGAAATGGAAAAAAGATATAGTCAAAATGACAGAAAAAGGATAAAATAGAAGGCAAAGAAAGACACAGGTCTTCTTTGCGTATCCAATACCAGGAAAGGAGGAAATGGGGGACTGCAGCTCCCGGAGAATGACTGCAGAAGGAAAAGAAGAAAGGAAAAGAAGTATGAAAGAAAAGAGGTTATTGAAAGAAAGAGCAATGTCCGTGGCGCTTAGCGCTGCCATGATTATTTCCATGGTGCCCTCCGGATTCACTTTAGCGGCAACACAGGACGAACCTGTTTACGCCGCGGTATATCAGGGAGCGTCCACCCGGGAGCAAACCACGCTTCCAGACACCGTTCTGGTAAATGGAGAGCAGACGGCTGTAGAATGGTCCATCAGACCGACAAGGCTTTCTGTTCCTTACACCACTACGGAGGTATCCGGAACCACAGAAGATGGAGATACGGTACAGGCACAGGTAGAAGTGATCCCGGCAGAGGAGCATGAACTGGTATATTTTGTGGATTCCGGCCTGTGGAATGCGGCCACATCTGTTGCCTTTGACGCAGTTAGCAAACTGACCGGAGATACCCTGAAAAACCAGGTGGCAGATCAGACGTATGATGCAGCATCCGGATGGGGAAGAGTGGGATCCAATTTTGTTGAGAAAAAGACAGACAATGTGGATGTGACAAAGAAAATGCAAACAGGTTGGTACAGCAGTTCTAAAACAGAGCCACTGGTCTATCAATATGAATTGGAGCCTGGTACGTATACGTTGACGGCAGGCTTTTATGAGTGGTGGAATAACCGCAGCGTAAAGGTACAGTTAAGCGGGAAAGGACTGGAGACGATCACTTCTGAAGCGGTTTCGGTAAGCGGAATCGGAAGTTCGGATGAGATTTCCATGAGCTTTGAAGTGGATGCGGCAGGGCCGGTTACCATGGAAGTGCAGAATGCTACCGGGGGAGAGGCTCCGGTCATCAGCTGGTTTGCAGTGGCCAAGGGAGAGGTAGCCGTACCCGAAGGTCCCGCGTGGGAAGAGGATATTATAGTAGACGGGAACGATGTGGATGAGGCGGCTCAAAACAAAAACGGCCTGACCTATAAGGGATTCGGCCTTTTAAGCGGCAACAGTACCAGCAATCTTTTGATGGATTATAAAGATCAGAATCCTCAGGCCTACGAAGAGATGCTGGAAGTCTTGTTTGGCGGCGCACACCCGCTGATCAGTCACATTAAGATGGAGATGGGAAATGACGGGAATAATTCCACTGGAGCAGATTCCTGTACTATGCGTTTTGAGAATGAGGAAGCGGATGTATCCAGAAGTCCGGGATTTCAGCTGGCAGCAGACGCAAAGAAGATCAACCCTGCTGTGAAAGTCAGTTTCCTGCGCTGGGGAATGCCCGCCTGGGTGGCAGAGGATTGGAATCGTGACCGGACGGGAGCAGGATACGAGTCCATGTATACCTGGTACAGAGAGACCGTTTTTGATGCCTATGAAAAGTACGGCTATGTGGTAGATTATATCAACCCGGACACGAACGAGACCTCAGATCCGGATGAGGCCTTTATCAAATGGTTCCGTAACCGGGTATCCAGCGAGACGGAGTTTCCAGATTATATGAATCAGGCAGCCAGAGAGGCATATCACAACATTCGGATCATTGCTTCGGATGAAAACACAACGCTGAATATTGTACCAAGCATGAGAGCAGACGCAGAATTATACGATGCAGTGGATGCAATCGGCTTCCATTACCGGGCGGGAGATGAGACATCCACAGCGGATTACCGGAACATGGCAGATAAGGATGATAAGGAAGTGTGGTACAGTGAAGGCTGTGCAACCTTCAGTTATACAGAATACCAGGAAAACAAGACGGACGCATACGGGGGAGGTACCATCGGCGGCTATCAAAGTCCTTTGGCGCTGGCGGATAACTTTGTAAAAAGCTTTGTATATTCCAGAAAGACACACTATATCTTCCAGCCCGGAATCGGTTCTTTCTATGAAGGCGCCCAGTACGACCATAAAGAGATTTTAAGCGCGAGAGAACCATGGGCGGGCTACGTACACTATGATCCGGTCATCTATATGCTGGAGCATTTTACTAAGTTTGCGAAGGTGGGATGGGAAAGTGAAGATAATACGTCAGGGATCTGGCGAGTGATTCCAAGTGCCAGCGCAAACAACTCCACGGGAAGCGATCATCTGCGAAACGAGGCCGGAAATCCCAGTTATATGACGTTGGCTGCTCCGGACAAACGTGATTTTTCTGTGGTGATGGTAAATAACAGCGAGAAGACAGTAAGCTATCGGGTAAAACCGGAACATATGAACCTGGCAGAGCATACAGCCATGGAAATCTGGGAAACCAAGACGGACAGCTATCTCCGGTACCGGGGAGAGGCAGATCTGGAAGATGGATATTATCTGGTTACCGTGGAGCCCTATTCCATGGTGACCCTGACCACCCTGGACTGCGATGGAGAGCCAGAGTATACAACAAGGCTTCCAGAAGAAGGAGATAAGGCAGTTCTGGATACAGATGCAGACGGAGAGGGGCAAAATACAGAGGATGGCATTCTGTACGCGGATGACTTTGAGTATCAGGAGGAGCGCGAAGGATATCTGGAAAACAGAGGAAACGAACCCAGATATATGATGGATTTTAGCGGTGCATTTGTGGTAGAAGACGGACAGATGAAACAGCTTTTGAACCAGAGCGTCAGCCAGTGGAATAACAACGCGCCCAGCACGGTGGTGGGTGATTTCCGTTGGGCCAACTACAAGGCCAGCGTGGACGTGACCGTGGCAGAGGGGGGATATGCGGGAATCAATATTCGTCAGCAAACGGGTATGAATTTTGAAGGCAGCGGCTATAACCTGCAGATTACAGACGAGGGCGTTTGGACACTGAAAAAGAGGGCAACGACTTTAGAGAGCGGAAGAGTGCCGAAACAGCAGAACCGTACATACCATCTGTCCCTGGAAGGGAAAGGAAATCGCATTACAGCATGGATTAACGGTGAAGAGGTATGCTCCTATGTGGACGATACCCCGGAATATTTTGGACGTGTACGTCTTGGATGCGGCTGGGCCGAGACAGCTTTTGATAACCTGGTTATTGAAAAGGTAGACGGATACCTGCCCTATGCCGCAGCAATGATAGATAATGCAGCGGATGAAGTCATCTATGACGAATCCTGGAATATTGTCGCAGGAGGCGGAGGGGGCAGTAACGACTGGTACCGCTCCACCAGCACCAATACCGGAGCGCAGGCTGTCTTTACCTTTATGGTGAATGGAGACGGATTTGCTCTGATTGGAGGAAATGACGGCTCAGCGGTATTGGATGTGACGGTAGACGGAGAGAGTAAAGCGCAGGGTACCTCTACCCAGTCCAGCAATCAGCATGCTTCTACTTATATGCTGAGTGGGTTGGGAGAGGGAGCGCATCAGGTGCAGGTTGCCGTTACAGCCGGGACCTTGGTGTTGGATGCTATCTACGTGCTTCCCTACATGGCTCCGGATAAGACCAGTCTGAATGCACAGATTGCAAAGGCAGAGGGGATCGCTTATGACAGCGAGATGGTAAAAGATACCTGGAATACCCTAAGCGCGGCTCTTGAGAAGGCTAAGGAAATTTCCGGGGCAGAGCATGTATCCCAGGAGGAAATCAACATGGCCCTGGAAGCGTTGGAGGCAGCAATGGAAGGGTTACAGTACACCTATACCATTGTGGACGTGGAAGAAGTTTATGCGGCCATCGACGTAACCGGAGAGCATACGTTGCCAGAAACAGTGCTGTGTGAAACAGCAGCGGGAAATCAGGTAGAAAAGGCAGTGGCCTGGGATCTTGCGGGAATCAGTCTGGATGCATACAGCCGGATTCTGGTTTATGGAAGGATTCAGGGAGACAACGTCAGAGTCCGTGCACAGTTGGAAGTGGTACCGGAAAACCTGAAGTACTTTATTGACAGCGGTGCGGGACAAGAAGGAGAGGCGATGCCCTATGAGATGGTTAGGACGCTGTTCCCAAATCTGAAAAATGACAAGGCGGATCAGGTATATACAGCCGGAACCTGGGGATACGACGCGAGTACGGTAAACATAAGGGACACGGCCGGAGCAGATCAGACAGACAAGGCTGCAACCGGGCTTTGGGCACTTGGAAATGGAAACACAGCAGTTCCCATTACCTATATACTTCCTCTGGAACCGGGGGAATATCAGGTGACAGCAGGATTTAGGGAATGGTGGCAGGGCCCCCGTACCATGGAGATGACCGCATCCTGGACGGATGCCGGAGGCCAGAAACAGACGGCGGTATTAGCGGAAGGAATTCGGGTAGAGTCTGGTGATCCCAACCGGGTGGCAGGCGGAACCTTTACTCTGGATATACCTGCAGAGGTTCGCATCGTTGTGACTATGACGTCCGGCACGGAAGCACCGGTGATCAGCTGGCTTGGTGTGGCAGCGGCGGTTGACAAAGAACAGTTGCGGACGGTTGTTGAGAATGTGCTGCATATAGAAGGTGAGAACTATACGGAGGACAGCTATGCGGCGTTTGCGGAAGCATTGCAGCATGCCAGAGAAATACTGGAGGATGAAAAAGCATCTCAAAAAAGCGTGGATGCAGCACAAAAAGCCCTGGAAGATGCGTTGGCGAATCTGACAGAGAAGCCGTCTGTGGATAAAGAGGCATTAAAAGCGGTCATTCAAAAGGCTCAAAGTTTGAATGCCGGGAACTATACGTCAGATAGTTATGCCGGTGTGACTGCCGCTTTGAGGGTGGCCCAGGAAGTATTGTTGAATGTTCGGGCAACCCAGGAAGAAGTCAATGGGGCAAGAGCAGCTTTGGAGAACGCCATTGCAAATCTGAAAGAGGAGGCAGGAGCAGCTGGTCAGCCGTCTGGACAGGAACCTCAGCCAGACCAGACGAAGATACAGCTTGCAGCACCCGCTGTAAAATCCGTAAAGAGCCTGGCTGTAAAAAATGGCTCCAGAGTAAAGATCATATTTTCTAAGGTGACCAATGCGGATACTTATACGGTATACCGTAAGGTGGGCAAGAAAGTAAAAAAGATCGGTACAACTTCCGGGTCTTCTGTACAGGACAAGAATCCGGCAAGCGGAAAGAAGGCGATATATTATGCCATAGCGACTTCCAAAGATGTGAGATATACCCAGAGCCAGCCCGGCAAGTCTAAAGCAATCACACTGGCAAAGAATACATCCATGGTGAAAGCCAAACGATCTGGAAAGCAGGTAACGGTAACGTTTAAGAAGGTGAAGGGCGCCAGGGGCTACCTGATCTATCGTTCCGCCAAGAAAAATGGAACGTATGTAAGGCTTACCAAAAAACCGGTAAAGAAATTGCAATATACAGATAAAAAAGTCAAGGCAAAGAAAACGTATTATTATAAAGTGGTAACCTTTGGAAAAAATAAGACCTACAGCGCAGGTAAGGTTTCCGGAAAGGTAAAAAGGTAACGGAAAGTTCTTTTAAAAGAAAGGCGGCCCGGCAAAAGGAAAAGAAAATTCCCTTTTGCCGGGTTTTTTCTAAAATAGACAGAGACCGGTTACGGTATTGGTAGAGGAAAAAATAAAAAATTATTAAATATGCATAAATTATGAAAATTATGCATCTGTAAAAAGTAATAAAGAAACTTGCGGAGAGAAGATTTGTTAATAAGATAAAAAGTATAAAAAATTAGTGTAATTTTACTAAAAATTATACTTGTTTACCAAATGAACAGGTGTTATAATAGCCGTGAATGGAAAAACCAGGAAAGGAGGAAAAGAAGTTTCAAGTAGAGAAGTTCGCAACATATTATTAAAAAATGGGAGAAAAGGAGGAAATTGAATGAACTGGAAAAAAAGGACCCTGTCTGTGGCGGTTGCAGCTGCTTTGACAGGAGGAGAACTGCTTAGCAGTATTGG
>CABSEG010000029.1 GCA_902476645.1 uncultured Lachnospiraceae bacterium
TCCCCACAGCTTTCGCTCTCAAAATAGTGAAATTCATGTCCTCGCAAAGCCTCTGTCCCAAAGCCCAGTACCGAAGCTTGCTTGCAAGTTAGATTCACGTAGCCAAACCTGGAAAGTTTTGAGGTGGGATAAGCCCTGGCCGGAATGACACCTGCCATCTGATGAGGCTTTCCCTCCATATCCGCAAGCTCTCTATGCAGGTACAAAAACCCTCCGCACTCAGCCAAAAAGGGCAGGCCCTCACTCACTCGCTTTCTTACGGATTCTCTCATAGAAACATTCTCTTCCAGTTCTTTTGCATACAATTCGGGATAACCTCCGCAAAGCAAAAGTCCCTCTGCCTCATCCGGCACCTTTTCATCCTTCAAAGGAGAAAAAAAGATCAGTCTTGCCCCCAACTCCCGAAGCAGGTTCAGGTTATCCTCATAAAGAAAGCAAAAGGCTTCGTCCCTGGCCACAGCAATTACGGGAGCATACTTTTCGCATTTCTGTGCCTTTGGACTGACCAAAAGCCTGTGCAGATCATCCGGCATCTCTTCGGGAATCTCCGGAGCCTGATCTGACAGTTCTAAGATCCCATCCAAATCCACGGTTTCTTCCAAAAGGGCACCCAGGCGCTTCAGACGCTCCTCCAGTTGTTCCACCTCTTCTGGCAGTACCAGACCCAGGTGACGGCTCTTAAGCCTCATTTCTTCTGCCCTGGGTACAAAGCCAAACACAGGCAAAGAAAGTTCCTCCTCTATGGCCTTTTTCATCCTGGGATAGAGCATAGGAGACATCTGATTCAAGATCACACCCGCAATCCGACTGTCCTTGCGGTAGCCCAGAAACCCCTGGATTAGCGCCAGCGCCGACAGACTCATCCCTCTGGCATTCACCACCAAGATCACCGGGGTTTCCGTCATAGCGGCCAATTCGTAGGAGCTGGCTCTTACTTCCGTCCCACCCAAACCGTCATAATATCCCATCACGCCTTCCAGCACAGATACCTGCCCCTGTCTGGCTGCCCTGGCAAAAAGATACCGGGTCATCTGGCGATCCGTGAAAAATGGATCCAGGTTTCTGGCGTTTGTCCTTAAGACCTGCCTGTGAAACATCGGATCAATATAGTCCGGCCCGCATTTAAAGGAAGTTGCCGAAATCCCCCTGGCTTTCAAAGCCGCCAGGATTCCGCAGGTAAGCATAGTTTTCCCACTCCCGCTTGCAGGCGCCGCAATCATAAATCTGGGATTAGGCATGTGTCCCACCTCCCTTACAGGAGATGATATACACAGGATTTAGTCCCATCATCATATGATAGTTTCCCACCTGTCTAGATCTGGATACAGATAACGCAGATATCTGTAAATTTTTTACGGGCAAGTTTTTCAGGCATTCCATAGCCTCCCCCACTGTCTCCAAGGCAATGGCGTTTAGGACAATCTGGGTTCCCGGATTCTTACCCAAAACAGTCTCTAAAATCTGTTTTAGATTTCCACTGGATCCCCCTATAAATACATGGGTGGGAGCAGGGAGATCTTTTAAAGCCTCCGGGGCCAGCCCTTCTATCACCGTCAGGTTATCTGCGCAAAATTTTCGTTTGTTTTCCCGTATCAGGGAAACGGCCTCGGGCTTTCGCTCAATGGCATACACCTGACCATTCCATGCCTGTATGGCCATCTCAATAGCCATGGAACCGGTTCCGGCTCCCACGTCATAAGCTATGGAATTTCTTCCCAGACGCAATCTGGACAGGGAAACACTTCGTACCTCTGACTTTGTCATGGGCACCTCCCCGCGCAAAAAAGCCTCATCCTCCAGACCATGCACCAGAGTTTCGCAGGCCTTGTTATTTTGAATGAGAAGGGCACACAGGCCGTCGTAGCTTTCCTCTAAAAGCTCCCCTGGCGTTCCGGATAAGATCCTCTCCTGGGGATAAGACAATCTCTCCCCCACCGTAACCTTTACCTGAGAAAGTCCATACGCAAGAAGTTTTTTGCAAATCTCCCTTACGCCGTCCCGTCCTCCTGTCAGCGCAAAGACTTTTTTACTCGCGCAAACGGCTCCAATCAGGTTCGGACTTCTGCCGTGAAGGCTCAGTAGCCGCACATCCTCCCAGGCCGTCTTCGCCCTGGAGCACAGATAGGCCACTGTGGAAATGCCGGGATACAGTCTCGTCTCCTCCTTTTGAAATGCCTCCAGAAGTTTGGCCGCTCCGCTGTAGAAGCCCACATCTCCAGAGAGCAGCAGACCGATGCGTTCATATTCCGGATGGGCATAGACATACTCCCGGATCTCCTGTGGGCGATAGGAGATAAACATGGGTTTCCCAAAGGATGCCGCCGCCTGCACCATCCTCTCCGCTCCGATCAGCACATCGGCATCCTCGCATGCCGCCGCCGCCTCTCCGGTCATTCCGTCACGCGCTCCCATCCCAATGCCGATGATCCGGATGCTGCGCTTTGGAGAAATGCCCAGACGTTCACACAGAATCCCTCGTATCCTAAGTTCATCGTCCCCCTCTTGTATAGGCTTCTCTCCTCCCGGTCTTGTGATCACCACCAGGCTTGCCCCGGCTTTTCTTGCGCTTCTTTTCTTTTCGGCAAATCCCCCTTGCTTTCCAGATTCCTTGGTTAACATCCATCCCGCATGAATATGGCGAAGCATAGCCTCATTCAGCGCCTCTTCAAAGGGACCCTGCATCCCGATGATATGGCTTCCCCCAAGTCCCAGTTTCTGACACTCCGCGATGGATTCTTTTGCCGGAAGCACCCTTGCATATACCCTTTCTGCAAAGTCAGGTATCCTGGCCAGCTTGGAAAGCTCCTTGGTTCCTGTGGTTACCAGAATATTTCCCTTCGTTTCAGCCAGGAAAGCGGCCGCCTCCTCCATAGAACCTGCCCGGATCACATCCCCGTCCAACATTTCTCTGGCTCTGGACAACCGCAGATACTCTGTGTCTGTGGCCACACAAGCCGCTTTTACGTTCTCTGACACCAAAGATGCGTAAGGGTGTGTGGCGTCCACTACGGCTGCGAATCGCTCCCGGCACATAAGCGCTTCCATCTCTTTCCGGTCCATCCTGCCTGTGTGGATGGTTCGAAACCTCGTCCCTTCCATCAGGCTTTCCCCATACTCGGTGGCCACACAGACCAGGACTTCCGCCCCTGCCCTCTCCAGATACTCTGCCAGGCTGCGTCCCTCCGTGGTTCCTCCAAACAGAAGTACTCTACTCATTTCGATATCCTCTCGGTGTCACCATCCTTCCTTGTATCACTTTGGTCTGCGCATTTCCCACAAACACGGTGGTAAACATATCTACCTTGGCCTCCCTTAAGGCTTTCAGAGTCATCAGTTCCATGGCCTCCTTTTCTCTTCCAATATTGGAGACCAGGCCGCACACCGTATTTTCGGATTTATGGCGAAGCATCAGATCGCAGGCCTTTTGCAGGTAATCGTAGCGTTTCTTGCTGGAGGGATTGTACAGGCAAATCACAAAGTCTGCTTCTGCGGCCGCCAACAGCCTCTTTTCAATTTTTTCCCAGGGTGTTAGCAGATCGCTTAAGCTAATCAGGGCAAAGTCATGAATCAAAGGAGCACCGAGCAGAGCCGCCCCTCCGGTGGCGGCTGTCACCCCCGGTACCACCTCCACCTGGATCTGCGGATGATTTTTTCCGATTTCTAACATCAGCCCCGCCATACCGTATACTCCCGCGTCTCCGCTACAGATCATGGCCACGATTTTTCCCTTCTTTGCTTCTTCAAAGGCCATCTCACAGCGCTCTACTTCCTTTCTCATGGGCGTGGTCAGAAATTCTTTCTCCGCAAAATGTTCTTTTACCAGATCCACGTAGACCGTATAGCCCACGATCACATCGCAGTCCTTTAAAATTCTGGCCGCCCGGATGGTCATCTGCTCGTATGCCCCGGGCCCGATTCCGACAACGTATATTTTATTCAAAGTCCACACTCCAATCTTTCACAGCCAGGGCAACGGTGATTCCGTTTTCCCCTTTCTTTTTTTGTATCAGTTTCCCTCCGCTGGCCAATACAGCGCTTCGCTCGCAGACATTGTCTACTCCGGTTACCTCCCGCACAAAGGCAGACGACGTAAACGTCCCCTCCACGCGCCGCAACTGCCCTGGTGAATAGGTCAAAAGAGGTACGTTCATCTCTTTTGCAAACTCCACAAGCCCGGCCTCCTTTGCCTTTAAATCGATGGTAGCGATTTGCAAAAGCGCATGGGAAGAGATGTGATGCGTCTCTAAAACTCGGTTGACTGCCTGTGCGATCTCTTCTTTTTTCACATCTTTTCTGCAGCCCACTCCTACTGTCACAATCCTGGGGATCAAATGCAATGTCTGCCGAAACGGACGGCTCTGCTCGTCTAGGGCAATTCGAATACCACAGCTCCCCTCAAAGGGCGTATCCTCTTTCATCAAAAACAATTCCCGGGGGACTTTGCCAAAGATGGGAAAATTTGTCACAAGCCCCACCGGCTGCTCATCCAACACAGCGGCAGACACAGCCTTGGCCGCTGCCAGATTGGATAGGTACAGATTCTGCCTTTTTGCAAATACATCCACCGCAAACTTCCCGTTCACATCGGTAGCCGTGGTAATCACGGGGACGGCGCCGGTTAGGTTCGATAGGATCCCCGCCAGTTCATTGGCCCCTCCCAGGTGTCCTGACAGCAGGGAGATTGCAAACATTCCTTTCTCATCCATCACCACCACGGCGGGATCCTTGTCCTTACCGCTAAGGCAGGGAGCAATGGCCCGCACCGCAATCCCGCAAGCACCGATAAAAAGGATGCCATCCATCCGCTCAAACATCTCTTTTGTCCAGTCCTTCATCCTTTTTTTCAAAGGCAACAGTTCCTGTTCTTCGGCATACCGTTCTCCTCCGTAGGCTTCACAGCAATACCCCTGCAAAGTCAAAGCCTGTTCTAAGCTTTTGCAAAGCCTTGCTCCCCGCTGTGTAAAACTTACCAGAGCCAGCCGCTTCATTCCGTAGCCTCCCGAAATTCTGTGGAAAACGCCGGATGATATAAGTCAGATCTGCGATAATGGCTATGGGTTACCACATCGCCGATAATCATCAGCGCTGTCTTGGTAATCCCGTTGTCCCTGGCCGTCTCTGCCAGGGTTCCCACCGTGCACACAAAGGCTTTCTCATCCTCCCAGCTGGCTTTATAGACAATGGCTGCCGGGGTATCTTCCCGGTAACCCCCCGCAACCAGCCGTTGGGACAGCTTTTCTAACATTCCCGTACTCAAGAAGATCACCATGGTAGCCTGGTGAGCTGCCAGCGCGGCAATCTCCTCCTTAGGCGGTACCGGCGTCCTGCCCGCCATACGGGTGATGATCACGCTCTGAGACACATCCGGCAGCGTATACTCCAGATTCAGGGCCGCGGCCGCCCCGGAAAAAGAACTGACCCCGGGGCAATAGTCGTAAGTAATCCCCTTTTGATCCAGGGCATCCATCTGCTCCCGGATGGCGCCATAAAGACACGGGTCTCCCGTGTGGAGGCGAACCGTCACCTTCTCCTCCTCCTCCGCCTGTTCCATTACCTGAAGTACCTGCTCCAGCGTCATGCTGGCACTATTGTAAACCTGGCATTCTTCCTTTTTATATTCCAAAAGCTGCGGATTTACCAGGGAACCTGCGTAGATGATCACATCTGCCTCCTCTAGAAGCTTCATTCCCCTGACTGTGATCAAATCCGGCGCGCCGCAACCGGCACCTACAAAATGTATCATACCTGTTTCTCCTTTACGATAATCAGTGAGTAGTAACCTGCATTCTCCGGGATTTCCTCTGTAGAATGATAAATCTTTTCATCCTCCATCCCACAATTTTCCACCATCACAGCCGAAAGGTTCTGCTCCTTTAAAAAGCGTTTCACCTCATTTATCTTTCTGCCCGCTTTCATCAGTACCTTAGTTCCCGGCAGCTTTAAAGCCTCTTCCATTTGATAGGAAGCCGGTATCACATGGAGCTGCTGATCTTTTTCCACAAGCCCCGTATTAAGCCTGGCCGCCACAGCGCAAAAAGAGGTGATACCGCTTACAATCCGGGTATCATACCCCCTCTGCTCTAAAAGTCTGTGCACGTACAGATAAGTAGAGTATACGGTGGCGTCTCCCAACGTCAAAAAGACCACGTTTTCATCCAGCTTCAGATAGGCCTCCAAAAGCTCCGCCGCCCTCTCATGGCTCTCTGCCAAGAGCCTGGCATCCTTTGTCATGGGCATCTCCACGGCAACCAGCTTCTTGTCTGCCAGCTCCGGAACCGCCTGCACTGCAATCTGATAGGCCACGGTCTCCTTTGGATCTTTTCCCGGAAGGGCAATCACCTTATTTTCCCGAATCAACCGGACTGCCTTAAGGGTCATAAGCTCCGGGTCCCCCGGACCGATTCCCAGTCCATATAGTGTTCCTGCCATTATCTTTTAATCCTTTCTGATAAAACATTTCAAAATATTCTGTGCGCCGGCTGTCTCTCCCAGATATCCCTTTTCATTGGAAAAGAGTATCACCTCGGTCAGAATCTCACCTTTACACCGGTTCTGAAGGTAGAACCAGATTCGCTCTGCCACCAGCTTCATCACCGGTTCCAGCATCTGCTCCTCATCCAGAAGGGCCACCGCTTCTTCCGTGGTAATGGTAGCCAACAGCTTCCTTGCCAACTCCACAGAGGCACCGGCCCTTACGGCCTGGGCCGCCAAAAGTTCTGCCCTGGCGTCCGCATTCCTGGAATGGGTATTCATGATTCCCCCGGATACCTTGATAAATTTTCCGATATGGGCCACAAACAAAATTCCTTTCATTCCAAGCTCCATTGCCATATCCACGGTCTCGCCGACAAAATTGCTACATTTCATAGCTCTGGACAGATCCAAACTTTTTTTCTCTTCCAGAAAAGCCTGGCCGTAGTTTCCCGGCGTCATCAGCAAATAGTCGTCTCCTGATGCTTTTCGCACTTCCATTTCCAGCCGAATGCTGGCGATCAGTGCTTCCTCACTCATAGGTACCACAATTCCGCTGGTTCCCAGAATGGAAATACCTCCCTGGATACCGAGCCGGGGATTGAATGTTTTTTTCGCCACCATCTCCCCTCCTGGAACATAAATCAGTACCTCCAGTCCTCCCCGATAATCCAGTTTCAAAGCGACCTGCTCTACTGCTTCCTGAATCATTTTCCTGGGCACCCGGTTGATCGCTGCAGCTCCCACAGGCTGCTCCAATCCCCTCTTGGTCACCCGTCCTACGCCGACGCCCCCATCCAGCCAGATCCCCGGTTTCCGGCTTTTTTTTACTCTGGCATAGATCAAAAGTCCGTCCGTGGCGTCTGGATCGTCCCCGCCGTCCTTTTTCACCGCGCAGGAGACCTCTGCATCCCCCATCCGGGCATCCAGAACAGGCAGATGCAGCAAAATTCCTCTGGGCGTCATCAAATCTATCTGAGCCACCGGCTTTCCCGTCAACAGCATCCTGGCGGCTGCTTTTGCCGCTGCCGCAGCGCAGGAGCCTGTTGTATAGCCGCAACGTAGTTTTCTATTCTGTTTCATTACATAGTAATTTTCCAGACCGTTTTTCTCTGTCATGAACTATCTCCCGCCTTTTCCAGAGAAGTAAAAATTTGTTTTCAGAGTGTCTTTTTTGCACAAAAAAGACCTTCTGACTTTCATTGAAGCAAAAAAAAGTCGCCCACACACTTGCAGACAACAATCTTCCTCCCCTGTCAGATCTTTGCCGGTTGCCGCAGCAGAAGACCCCTCCGGAAACATATGCAGGTATCTGGCTATACAGTAACGGACTTGCGCAGGACTTTCACCTGTCTTCCCTCAGGCAGCCTGTCGGCTGACATATGTTCCTCCTGTTTTCTACGGTTCATTATAAGGGGTTTCCCCTTTTCTGTCAATGATCACCGGTTCCTTTCACATCCAGATTTTTTCTGGATATCTATTCTCTATAATAATTTCCCTTCATCAAAAAAACTTTGCAGGCGATTTTCCTATTTTTTACCCCTGCTAGCAAAAAAGTAGGAACATACCCGAAACAGCTATTCCAAAACAGATCATGATGCTACCTTAAATCAAAGATCATACAGTTTTCGCATCGATTAATTGGGTTAAAGAGAAAAGAGAAGGAAAACCTTTGTTCTGAGAAAGGGATGGAACTGAGCTCGCAAAGAATGGCGGAAGTATAGCAGACCTTTGAGAGGGTCAAAGGCTGTTAGTCGTTTCGGGCATTGATAGTGTCAATAGTTTTTCGCAAAATTATGATATTAAAGGGTTTTTGATAAAAGAAAGAGGGACCCTTTCCTATGAATCTAAAAATTCATAGTTTTGGGACACCCTCTTTCTTTGCAACACTGAACGCAAAAACTTTAGATCAATTCAAAATCATAATCCCCGTCAATTCTTAATGTAATCCGATAATCCTGATCACCATATGACGCTGTAAATACCAACTTACCATTGGGAGTAAAAGTAAACAAATTCGTATTCATAGTATCGAAATACGTAGTAGTTCTGTTTCCTGGAAATGTTCTATGCCAAAGTAACGCTTCGTCTGAACTATTGGTCAGGTACACTGTTAGTGGCGCAGAATTTGCATCCGGATATATCAGACCTGTCGTCGTTCCTCCTTTAATAAGGAACGTAGATGTACCCGTATTCTCAATAACAAGACTAATCCAGCGAACATTATAGTCTCCGGTTGCCGAAGTATGTCTCGGTGTTATGGAAACTAGCTCTTTCAAGTTTAACTGATTGCACCAAATACATCGAAAATCTCTATAATTATGATCTGCCTTTGTACCATTCGTCACCCCACACCTTACACATGTAGCGGGTTTCTGACACGTAGCCATAGACATGTTATGGCCGAGTGCCACACCATACGTTTTTCCACAGATACATCTTGCCGGAGTTGTACAGGTTGCCGGATATGTATAACTGTGTGTATGCTTAACGGTTATTCTTACTTTTAATTTTACACGTCCCATTTTAGCCGTAATTACAGCTTTGCCTTTTCCGGTTGCTTTAATCACCGCATTTTGCTTTCTTTTTCCCTTTGTCGACTGCACCTTTGCCACTGAAGGTTTACTGGATGTCCACTTTACCTTTTTATTCGCATTTTTTACTTTCAAGGTTACTCTCTTTCCAAACTTCAAAGTAACTTTCTTCTTATTAATTGAGGGCTTCGCAGCAGCCTCTGCAGTTATACTACCCACTCCTGAAAGAGCTGAGAATGTTGGTATAATTATAGAAAGTATAAATACCGTCATAAAAACAAACAACCAATTCTTTTTCTTCTTCCTTTTTTCAATCATTTCTTTTCTCCCTTCTATTATTTTAATATTTTCTTGATTATAGCATATCTTGTACTCATTTTCAATATATCCAACAAGTTTTTAAACTTTTCTATCTATTTAATCCACTCACCCTCCGCAAAGCCAAAGCTTTCGGTTGTCCAGTTGCTGTGTACGTTCTGAAGAGCAATCTTAACGCTGTTTGCATAGTTTAGCGGAATCGTATATATTCTGGCCACATCAGATGCGTTGATGGTGTAGGTCTGGCTTGGCTCTGACTCTCCATCCAAATAAATATAGATCTTTGCATCCTCTGTGTAATTTGCGTCCACATGGCCAATCTTGACCTTCAGGGCGCTGAAATTACCGTTGGTGTTAAACATCGCCGCCGAATTTCCCCATACATCCGTAATAGACTGGGTGGTCAGGACAAATCCGGTATCATAGGATTTTCCCGACATGGTAAAGGTATCCTCCGTATCTCCCAGATAAGTAGTACAGGATATGCCGGTATAAGGGCGGCAAATTTCCATGAAATTTCCGCTCCAATCCACATCCGCAAAAGGATCCTGAAAGTTCACAGTACCCTCTGCTCCATTTTTGCCGTTCCACACCCCCTCCACAAAACCGAAGGATGAGGTTGCCCAATTGCTCCACTGGGTTTTCTTCAGAGAAAATTTGGCAGATTGTGCGTAGTTTAGATCAATCGTATAAACCCGGCTGACATCTTGGCAATTTAACTCAATGATCTGATTTGGTTCATCTGAACCGTCCAGATAGATATAAAGCATAGCATTCAGCTTTTTGGTATCATCCAGATGACCAATCCGCACGTTTAGCGAGCTGTATTTCCCCTCCAGATTCCAAAGTGCATCGGAAGTGCCGCCCGTGCCCTGGTTGCCATTGTTGAGATAAAATCCGGCATCGTATTCCACGCCGGAAATTAGCATAGTACCATTCCCATCTCCCAGATATTCCCCGTAACTCTGGGTATAGGAGTAAGGCTTACATACGTTCAGCCAGTTCTTTTCCCGAATAGGTTCGATATAGATATCCTGACGGATATCACTGTTGGAAAAGCTTAAGTCTTTCTTCATATAATACTGATACCCCGGAACTTTGGCTACTAACAGATAATCCCGTTTCCCCAATTCCGCAATTTTATAATTTCCGTTCTCATCGCTTTTCCCCTGAACGTCTGCAGGAACCGCTAAAAGATCCTCGGCAGTGACGGTTTCTATATCCTGCTCGATTTTTTTCTTTTCATAGATATAGATCTCTGCATTGGGAAGAATGGGATGTTCCGTTACAGTTTTATCCGTCAGGTCATAGACGGTTCCCTCCAACTGAAAGGTTGGAACATTCAGTTTTACCTCAAAAACAGGAAAATCTTTGGTTTTGGAAAATTCCAGATTGAGCCCCCAATCCTCCATAAAGCCCTGGACAATTTTCACACTGAACTTCAAATCCGTACCCAGAACAAAACCAGTTTTGATATCCGCGCAGATTTCCAAATCCGTGTTTCCCAAGGTATGATTGGTGGTTGTCTTGATAATCTCCGCTTTTCCGTCCAGCGTAAATTCTGCATTCGCCTCACAGCCTCCGTAGAAATCACCTGGCATCAGGCCCCACATCAAAATACCGAACATGGCTCCGCATCCGATCCGCGCCTCTGCCTCTACGTTTCCATCCAAAGTTACCTTAGGTTCCGGGTTTCCATACTCCGTTTTGGATTTCCGTTCCCGGTCATAGGTTCCCATCAAATAGTCCCCGGCAAGTGTTTTCGTTTCACTGTAGACAGCTGCATTTACCCCATCAGTAACCTGCGCGTCTTTTTTACATACATTAAAGCCACATTCCCGATAGGATTCATAATTATAGGCCAATGAAACCTCTGCGGAAACTTTTCCATTCAGATCCAGATACAAGGCCACAAAAAATTTAGGCGTTAAAGAAGCAGCGGTTATCTGCGCAATATCCGCAACGCTTGCTGTCGGGAAGGCCGCAAAATTTAATCCGATCACTCCCAGCATCAGTCGGTCACTCATGTCAATACCGGACAGTTCCACACCACATTTCTCAATCTTATTTTCAAACTCTCCGTTTGCTTTTTTTACAAGGTCTTTAAAGTCCAGTGTACCGCTGGTCTTAATCCCCACGTTGACCTTAGTGGTGTAGGAAACATCCATCTTTACCTGCTGGGGCATCAAAGCCAGGGATTTCTCCTTCCACTCCAGCCGCCCGTCGAACTTAATGTCTGCCAGTTCGATACTTCCTGTCAGACGAATCTGATCCTTGGTGGATTTGTCTCTGTCTCCGTCATATAAAAGTACATCCGCCAAATCCAGTATAATGGACACCGACTTGTCTGCTTTTGCTGTGACGTTTGGCTGAAAGATATCTGCCATTCCCTCTGGAAAAACACTATGTTCATAGCTGTCAGCACGGTAAGTGTCCGTCCCTCGGGCAGACTTGGCAGAAATCTGGCTTCCGTCCGGAACCATAAGAAATCCAATGGGATCATTGACATTCACACCGCCTCCAAAGTCTATACAACCGTCTCCGTCAAAGATGTCATCCAACTGGGGTTCCCGAAACGTCACCTCCAGATATGTATTGGGATCTGCAGACGCATCCGACGGAGATCCCCAGGATTCCAATACCCCAGTGAAACCGGAGGGAAAATCATCGCTGGCCGGAAGCATATAGGTATCCCCGGCCTCTAACGTGCCGTTTTCCAGCTTCTGAGCAAGTGTGGAGTTTTTTTCCATCAGGATTTTTATGGTATCTGAAGCAGAACCTCCATCTGTTGCCTCTTCCCGTTCAAAATCAGCCATATGTTCTGAAAAATCCCGGCTTTCCAGTTCATCTCCCGATACTGTTTGGCTGTCAAGCTCAAGGTTCGCGCTGTAACGGACAAAAATCAGAGAAGCACTTACAGAATGTCCCGTGACGTCTGTAACGGTCAGGGTAACCGTATTCGTACCCACAGCCGGATAGAGGGCTATCGTCCAAGTATCTCCGGGCGCGACCGGCCCTTGCCCGATGATCTGTCCTTCGGAGTCGCAGAGCCGGTAGGAAACGGCAGTCAGATTGGCGTCGTGGGAAATTCTTCCGGAAATACGAACGCTTGATTCCCGGGTGGTAAAAGAACTCTGGTCGTAGCTTATGGATAACCTGGTATGTTGTGGAACAGTGGGAGCCGTTGGCGCCTTGGGAACGGTCGGCGTTGTAGCGGCAGGTGTTTCCTTAGGCTGTACCTGAACTTTACAGGTATACTTTTTCTTATTCCATACGGCTGTGATGGTGGCCTTTCCCTTGGATTTAGCAGTTACCTTTCCCTTTTTTGAGACAGCCGCCACGGCCTTGTTGCTGCTTTTCCAGCGGACCTTTCCCTTTGCGTTCCGAAGCTTTAGCTGAAGGGTGGCTCCCGGGTTTAGCACAGCTGACTTTTTATTCAAAGTCGGCTTTTTCGGTTTTACCGTTACCTTACAGGTGAGCTTTTTCTTTCGCACCTTTGCGGTGATGACCGTTGTTCCCGCCTTCTTGGCTTTTATTTTTCCTTTTTTATTTACAGATGCTACCTTTTTCCGGCTGCTGGACCAGGTCACCTTTCCGCCGGCATGTTTCACCTTTAAAGTCGCAGTATTTCCCACGTACATAGTTAGTTTCTTTTTGCTTAGTTTCGGCTTTCCGGCGGCCTGCGCCTCCATAGTCCCTAATCCAGGGAAAAGCAAGCCCAAAATCAGTGAAAACACAAGCAGGCAAATCAGGGGTCTTTTCGTCACCTTAAAATTTTTCATAATCGTTCTCTCCTTCCTCATGCATGGCAATTTTTAACTTCCCTTTGTTAACAATATGATAACACATCCTTGACGTAATGTGATATACTTACCTGTAAAATATCAAAAACTTACAGATACCAGAAAGGTAACAATTCAGGAGGTTTTACCATGATACTGACACCAGAAGAAGAGCTTCGCAGGAAACATCAGGAAAAAATGGCAAAACGAAGAAGACAGGTATTCTTGGCCAAGTTGGCCATTGTAGGCGGAACTGCCCTGGCCGTCTTTCTCATTGTCGTCTTTTTACCGGGATTCATCCGCAGTCCCTCCCATGCAGTTCTCTCTGATAAAGTCCCCCACCAGTCCACATTGGCCGTCTCTGAAACTTCTGTACCAGGCGAAACTATACTCGCCGGGGGGGATACGTCGATTCAGACAGAATCCTCATCCGCGGATACCACTTTAAGCACAGAGAAGGAAACAAAGCACCAAAAGAAAGGAACAAAACGAACCAGATCAGAATCGGAACTGGCAGCCATGGCCCAGTCTTCCCCCTATGCCGAAACCCTGATTTCCCTGGCAAACGAATCCCCGGAAATCTGGACCATCCTGGAGCACATGGATGACTACCCCCCGGAGCTTCAGAAGATGGTGGCAGAAAATCCAGAAACTCTGGACTTTGTCCTTTCTTACCCTGAGAAGAAAGGAAACACTGCGGCAGATACCATCGGCCAGGTCACAAAAGGTACCATTCCCCTGCTTTTGCAGTGGGATGATCGGTGGGGATATCAGCCTTATGGAAAGAATATGATTGGTACCAGCGGCTGCGGTCCTACCTGCATCGCCATGGTGGCAGCAGGACTCACCGGACGAAATGATATTACTCCGGCCAGGGTAGCCTCCTACAGCATGGAGGAGGGATTTCTCACGGAAGAATCCGACACAAGATGGGAACTGATGTCCTATGGCTGTGAAGCATTCGGCATCACAGGCACAGTGATCAGCCTGGAAGAGTCCGTGATGGCAGAGCATCTAACCTCCGGATCTCCAGTCATATGCAGCATGAGGCCGGGGGACTTCACAAGCGGGGGCCACTTCATTGTTCTGACCGGATATCAGGACGGATATTTTCAAGTGCACGATCCAAACAGCACTGAGCGCAGCAAGCAGCTTTGGTCCTTTGAGACTCTGAAAGGACAGATCAAGCAGCTTTGGTCTTACTCTCTCTGCGATAAGTAGAAGCGGGCATATGCCCGCTTCCTGCTATCTGTCCTCTTTTTTCCGGTAAGCAATCAGCAAGTCCACCATCCTGTCGTAGCTTTTCACACCTTCCTTCTGGCCATTTGCCTTTAAATATGTATCGTTCACCTTGTTAGAAACTTCCGCCACAGGTCCTTCATATTGATCCCAAAACTTCTGATTTGCGGTAAGATCTGCCTCTACTTCTTCATCCAATTGATTCCGCACGCCCCTCCAGGCTTCCAAATCAAATTTGTACAGGGCATTCATACTGTAGATCCATGCTAACAAGTTGCCGCTATACTGAAATTCTATGTCGCCCGCATGGACACAGGCCAGGTAGGCGATGAAATTTGCCTCCTCTTCCTCCATAAATCCTTTCAGATGGGACAGTTCATGGCAGGCTGTGAACGGGATATTATAGTCGGTAATGGCTCCGTTATAATTAGCCTCCACTGTAAAGGGAGAATAAATCCCGGTCAGATTCTGTACAGACAACAGAGCCGGTACTGCCAGTGCCTTGGGCTTTGGATAAAATCCATCCAGCACCGGGTATTCCTCTCCAAGCCCTTCCATTGCTGCCACTGCTTCTTCCCTTACCCCTTCAGACAGGATCATACATCCCCCCTCATCCCGCTCTACCTGAGTGCTCAGACGGTTGACTTTTTCTGTCAGTTCCAGACAGAGTCCCTTCAGCTCCTCCACGGAATAGGGCTGCTCTGCAAGTCCCGCATGTGTAGCAAAGGACTGTCTGTGGTAATTGATCCCGCAAAGCAACACATACAGCAGTGCCAGCACGCTTGCTGACAGAAACCAGGTAAGCAGCCAGGTAAGCAACTTCTTTACAGACGCTTTACCCAACAGTATTCTGCACAATACAGACAGAAAACTTCCCACGAAAGCAATCACTGCCACATACAAGCCAATCTCCGCCACAGACCATGGTATAAGGCCAAACCCTCTTCCCACCGATGACACAAAGACAGGATACAGCGTGGATGCATACCATTCTCCAAATCCGGAAATTTGACTGGAAGTCACTAGTAACAGGCCACTTGCCAAAAGGCAGAGAACTCCCCCGATTCCCATGCCCAAATTTCGTTTGTCTTCCTTTGTTCTCATTGGTACCCCTTTTACTTTCTGTCACCGATTGATCCAGTCCGCTGCCAACGTCACCCAGCTTTGAACGGCTTCCTCCACACAACTGCGATCGTCGCTGTCCGTCTCCTCCGTTCCCAGCGAAAGGCCATGTCCTCCTTGGGAATAAAGATGCATTTCAAAAGGAATGCCTGCTTTCCTTAAGGACGACGCAAAAAGCATGGAATTTTCCACTGGAACGGTGCCATCTGACACGGTATGCCATAAAAAAGTCTGAGGCATGTCCGCATGTACCTGTAACTCCAGGGACTGTTCTCTTATCTGCTCTTCTGATGCCTCTTCTCCCAACAGATTCTGGAAAGACCCCTCATGAGCAAATTCGCCGGAAGTAATCACAGGATAGCAAAGCAGCAGGCGATCTGGGCGTATCTGTTCCCGGCTTGTTCCTGCCTGTTTCCATAAAAACGCTCTGTTCCAGAATACCCCCAGACTCGCAGCCAGATGACCTCCTGCTGAAAAACCGCAGACGATCAACCTGTTCCGATCCAGGTGATACTTCTCTCCATGATCCCTGAGCCATGCGACGCTTTTTGCCAACTGTACCAGCGCAGTCGGAAACCTTGCCGGAGCTACACTGTAGCGGAGCACACAGGCATGAAAGCCTTTCGCACACATCTGTATGGCTACCCCTTCCGCTTCCCTGTCAGAAGTCTTCTGATAGGCTCCTCCTGGACAGATCAGCACCACAGGGCGAATCCTTGTGGGATCAATGCTTTCATAATTGTCTAAGAAATAGGTGGTCAACGCTGCTTCCTCTCCAAAAGCTTCCACCCGGAATGTCTCATGAATCATCTTCCTGATGCCTCCTTTTTCTGTGTAAAACTCTATAAATCCCCAAGTATGATGTTTTATTATAGCATGTCCCGCACCGGGATTCTATATCCTCTTTCTGGATATATACCTCCATACCCATAGTTCGCTTGGTATCTTACAAAGTCAGGGCAGGATAGCCGCTTGGAAAAACCTGCCAGCTATCCTGCCCTGTTTTCTTCTACCACTCCATCAAAGTCGCTCCCCAGGTGAGACCGGCTCCGAATCCTGCCAGTACGATCTTATCCCCCCTTTGAAGCCTTCCATCCCGATTCATCTCATCCAGCAAAAGCGGAACGGAAGCACCGGAGGTATTGCCGTATTTCTGAATATTCATGGGAATCCTGTCCAAAGATACCTTCAGTCTCTTGGCCATTGCCTCAAAGATCCGATAGTTGGCCTGATGCATGATAAAATATCGAATCTCATCCATTCCGGTATGGCTTTGTTCCAGCAGCGTCTGAATGCTCTTTGGAACCACCTTAACTGCAAACTTAAAGACTTCCTGCCCCTCCATGGTCATATACCCCAGTTCCGGCTTTCTGCCATTGAAAAAATTCCCGTTCGTTCTGGCCGTGCATTCCAATACACTGCCCTTGGAGCCATCGGAACCCATAACCATGTGGAGCAACCCCGTATCCGCTGCCTGTACCACGGCTGCCCCTGCACCGTCTCCAAACAGCACGCAGGTTCCCCGGTCAGACCAGTCCACCACCTTACTCAAGGTATCTGCACCAATCACCAGGGCATTTTGATAAAGGCCGGATTTTAAAAATCCATGCGCTGTATTCAGGGCAAATAGAAATCCGGAGCAGGCCGCGCTCAGGTCAAATGCGACTGCCTTTGTTGCCCCGATGGCAGCCTGTACTTCGCAGGCACCGCTTGGAAAACATTTGTCCGGCGTAGAGGTAGCTAACAAAATCAAATCCAGCTCCTCCGCCTTTATTCCGGCATTCTCCAACGCTTTTCTGGCAGCGACTGCCGCCACATCTGTGGTTCCCATATCTGTTACGATCCGCCGCTGCCGAATTCCCGTTCTGGTACGAATCCATTCGTCGCTCGTATCCACAATTTTGGAAAGGTCATCGTTTGTCACAATCTGCTCCGGCACATAAGAGCCGGTTCCTGTAATCTTGGTTGTCATTCTATCATCCTCCCGACGCCGCCCAATCATCGGCACCGCCTCTACTCTATTCATTACCTGAAAAGGTACGTCAGCCCTTTTCCCGGCAGAAATGCTTTGATAATCAAACCAATTCTACAAAAAAACGATTCCCTTGTCAAGTCATTCTGCACACCTGGTATAGATTCACCCTTTCTTTTCCAGGTTATGATAAAATAAGATGTACATGGACAAAGACAACAGCATACAAAGTCCGCTGATTCCAATCAACAAATTTGCCACAGGAAGCGGCAGGCCCGGTATCAGAAACAGCAGGATCATGACCACATAGATAACCGCTGTGCTCATTTTACCATACCATTTCGCTCCCTCGTTTCGGCGGGTCTTTATCAGCGCCCTTGCCCCTGCAATAGCCATATAGAGCTCCTTCATGATAAATAAAATCAAGACCGGCCGCATCAGCCGATACTCAGACAACAGGCACAGTATCAGTACGCCCTGGGTCACCTTATCCGCAATAGGATCCAGAATTTTTCCAAGATCGCTGATCATGTGAAACCTTCTGGCAATCCTGCCGTCTAACATATCTGTGACCGCGGATACCACCAAAATCGCCAACAGCCAGGGACGACCCTCCGCCAGCCCCTCCCTGTAATAAACCCAGGCGAACAACCCTGCCAAAAACAGCCGGAACAGACTGAGCAGATTGGGTATGGTAAGTACTTTTTTTGATGTTTCCACCTTTTCTCCTTCTTTCCAGATTTGTGTAACGCACTGCCTGTTCGTTCGGGAAGTTGCCAGACTTTCCAAAATACAGCCGTCCGTTTGTTCTTATTATATCGGTATTGAGGGGTTCTGTAAACCCCGGATATCTATGTAAAGGGGAAGGCAATTATTTTGCCTTCTTCCTGCTACGTTCCCACGCAGCTTTATCCCTGATCTGCCCAGTCTGCCGGATAGGTGACATATAGAAATCTAGCCTTTTCCGGTACGGAAAATTGAATCTTAGAACCCTTTGGTATCAGGATGATTTCTCCGGGTCCAGCCGTGACGCTTCCTACCTGTCCGCGAATCGTCAGTTCGCCTTCAATCACATAGTCGATCTCATCATAGTTTAACGTCCAGTCAAAGGTGGTCTGCTCCATCTCCATGATGCCGCATCCCAGTCTTCCGCTTTCTTTCAGGGTAAACAGATCGTGGGTATATACCTTATGGGATGGATTTTGGGTGTCCAGTCGGTCTTTTTCCTCTACTCTGACCTGAGGAACGGGAACCTTGATGAGATCGCCCGCCTTTCTTTTTCCATCATTTTCATACTCTGACAGCTTTTCCTGTACGACCTGCCGGATCAAGGCCTCCAGCGCTTCTTTTCCAAGTTCCATCTACACACCTTCCTTTCCGGCTGCGCCCTTTCGGCATAGAAAGAGGGCCACCGCAACCGCCGTGATTCCTCCTGCCAACTTTCCCACAATCATGGGAAAGATCATGTCCGGGGAAAAGCCTGCGGTAAATCCCAGATGGTCTCCAAACACAAAAGCGGCTGAGACGGCAAAGGCCACGTTTAACACTTTTCCCCGGTTGTCCATGTCTTTCATCATACCAAACATGGGAATGCTGTTTGCCAGACTGGCCACCAGTCCCGCAGCGGCCACATCGTTCATGCCGAGCAATCTTCCCAGCCCTAACAACGGCTTTTGAAAGACTTTCGTAATCACATATACCAACGGAAAGGCTCCCGCCAATACGATGGCAATATCAGCCACTACTTCAAATCCTTCCCGGATAGGATTCATACCTGGAATCAATACCAGGCCTGTAAGCTGTTCCACGATTCCCGCTGCCAATCCCAGGGTAATCACTGCCACCACGAACTTGCCAAAGGCTGTAAATCCCCCGATCATGGCCCCCTCGAACTTCCACAGTCCCAATGCAATCAGCAGGGCAAATAGGATAATAGGAATCAAGTTGCGAAGTACCATCCCCACGGAATAACCTGCCACCAGTCCTCCCACAAAGGAGCCAATGGGGATCGTGATCACCCCCGCCAAAACCCCGGTAGCCAGATACTTTCTGTCTTCCTTTTCAATAATTCCAAGAGCCACCGGAATGGTAAAAACAATCGTAGGGCCAAGCATAGCTCCCACAATCAGGCCGCCAAACTTGCCTGCCTCGGCACTTTGGGCCAGTTCCTGGGCCAGTGGGGCGCCCCCCATATCGTTGGCCAGTATCGAGCCGGCAAACATCGCCGGGTCCGCTCCCAGCCAGCCAAATACAGGCACAATAACAGGCTTTAAAAGGCTGGCAATCACCGGGGCCAGAGCAATAATCCCCACCATGGATACTGCCAAAGTTCCGATGGCCAGGATTCCTTCTTCGAACTTCTCTCCCAGGCCGAAGCGGTTTCCGATAATCCGGTCTAAGGCTCCCAAAACCGCAAAGACCACCATGATATAGACAATGATTTCATTGATTCCCATAAGGATTCCCTCCGTTTTTCCTCTCCCAGGGTGCATCCTGCAATTCCATGGAATCAATGATTCCCACAATCGCTGCATCCACAGGGATTTTTTCTCTGCCTGCCGCACACCTGGCGGCTTGCCCTCTGCACACCAAAACCACGTCTCCCACTCCGGCTCCTGTGGTGTCTGCCGCTACGATCAGCGCTTCTTTTCCTTCCTTTCTGGTCTTCCTGATATTGATTACCAAAAGCTTCTGCCCTTCGATATCCTCATGTTTTTTGGTGGCCCAGACGCTTCCGATTACCGTACCGATTTCCAATCCCGCACCTCATCTCTCCTGCTCACGCACAGGCCGTGATTTGAAATATAGTCCCGTGCCAGGGGCGTAAGAATTGTATCGGAACCCAGGCAAATGCTACGATACCCCTGACTCTTTGCCCGGATCAGATCCGATTCCCTGGCCACCTTAAGGGAGGATAAGTCCGCGCTGACCCCACAGACGACAGTCTCGCAATGGTTGGTCAGGTCCCAGGTATGTCCAATCTTTTCCACTCCGAATCGCAGCAGGTCTTCCTCATACTTTTGATACTGCAAAAAAAGCGTTTTTGGAGCAGAATCTTTAAACCTTTTATATTCCAGCCCTCCGTCCAGCATACAGACGCGTTTTCCCAGAAGCAATGCTTCTGTGGCAATCCGTCCTTCCTGGGAGCAGGCAATTCCCAGTGCAAGCTCACACATTAATCCCGTAGAAACCTCCGCCAATAATAGAAGTTCCCACCCTCCCTGGTTCGCAGGTACTGTAAGAAAGACGTCCTCCAGGCTCTTTTTCTCCTGCTCTGTCAGAGGCCCAAGCACTGCGATCTTTGCCATGTTCTGGCTCTGCGCCGAAAGTCTTTTTTGTACCTCTCTCAGTACTTCTTCCGCCAGTCTCGCTTCATCCATCCTGGCCCCCTCTTTCTTTTAAAATTCTGCAACAGGTACCCTTCTGAAATCCACAGGCATTCGCCTCATCATAGTCAATGTGTACATAGGTCGCGAAATCTTTACTGACACGCACATCCGTGTCCTCAAAAATTACAGGCCGGCTTCCATAAACCTGAATGTTTACAGTATCCCGATCTTTTACTCCGAATCTGGCCGCGTCCTCCGGCGTCATATGGATATGGCGTTTGGCTACCATAATGCCCTTCTCCTTTCTGATACTGCGTCCGTTTACAGACAGAGTAAATCCAGGCGTATGTTCCACGTCGCCGGAGGAACGCACAGGAGCCTTAATTCCCAGAACTAAACCGTCAGTCATGGAAATTTCTGCCTGGGTTTCCTTTCTTTCAGGCCCCAGCACCACCACATTTTGAATGCTTCCTTTTGGACCTGTAATGGTCACCCGCTCCTGGCATACGAATTGACCCGGCTGGGAGAGATCCCGTACCCTGGTAAGCGAATACCCAGCTCCAAATAAGGCATCCACGTCTTCCCTGCTTAAATGCACATGACGTCCGGAGGCCTCCACTTCGATGAACAGTTTTTCCTTCAGCCTCTGGATGACGGCTTCCACAAGCCGGTCGGTTGCGTACTGGATCATGTTTCACCCCTCCCTTCCTCTTTCCCGTATCTTCCTGTTAAATATTGAAACATCATAATCCAGAACAGGGAGGAAAGCCTGTTTAACACGCGGATAATATCTTCCCGCCACACTTCCCCGTCCTCTTTTTTAAAAGCACGGTAAGCAATCAGCTCAACCTCCCTTGCCCTGGTGCGCAGGCGATTTAAATGGGCCACCATCTCACCTTTTTGGTAATCCGGAAGAAAATGACGCATACCATAATACTGGCTGGGATGGTGAGAATGGGCGCGCATCTGGTCTGTATTTAACCCCAGAAGCATAAGCTCCCCCACCGGATCACCGGATACCTCACACCGCAATAGCCATCGAATGGCCTTTATGATTTCCTGAAGGTCTTGTGTCAATTTGTCAAGTCCTTTTTTCTTTGCCAGAATTTGTACCAGAATGATCTCGGATTCCAGGGAATCGATGGCTCCCCGGAAGGCAATTCTGGGATGGTCTTTATAGACCAGATGATTGTCGCGCAGATGGGTCATGTGTTCCGGTTTTGTTCCGGGCCGGTTCCAATCTTCCGGCCCGTTCTTCCCGGCTCCTTCCAAATGCTGTTCCGGCTCCGGTACGGCCCCGGAAAGCGCCTCTTCCACCGCCCTGCGCAAGTCCTTTGGCGACGGTTTCTGCATAATACTACACCTCGGACTGTCCGGATTCTGACATTCTGGAAACCTGGTGAGGGAGAATCACATCCACCTCGGTATGGGGTCTTGGAATCACATGAACGGATACCAGCTCTCCCACCCGCTCTGCTGCGGCAGCTCCTGCGTCCGTGGCAGCTTTTACGGCGCCCACATCGCCTCGCACCATGACGGTCACTAAGCCCGCGCCGATTTGTTCTTTTCCTACCAGCGCCACATTGGCAGCCTTTACCATGGCGTCAGCAGCCTCAATCGCCCCTACCAGTCCTTTCGTTTCAATCATACCTAATGCGTTTGTATTTGCCATTTTCATGTCCTCCATTTCTATCTCCTCGCACACTTAGTATGCTACAAAAATACAATTTATATGAGCTCTTTCATAATTCTTTCTACAATTGCGTCCACAATCTCATCCGTATAGGCTCCTGTCTGGCAGCCTCCTTCGCTTTGCGACTGGTTCCGAATCTCCTCCAGTTCTCTGGTTCCAAAGGCAACGCGCTTGATGTTAATCACATCCAACGGTCCGATATTATTCGAACTGGAGCTGCCTCCCACGGCTCCGCAGCCCAGGGTCAGCGCCGGGAAAAGTCCCGTAGTGGCTCCGATGCCTCCCAGCGCCCCAGGGGTGTTGACCAGGAATCGGGAAGCCGGAATGCGCAAAGCAAATTTCCGTATCAGCGCCTCATCCTGGGCATGCATACTGAATGTGTGCCCAGCCCCTTCCAGCTTTAATATCTCGATGCAGCGGTTTAAAACCGCATCCACGTTTTCCTCTACGAACAATCCCAGGATAGGAGCCAGTTTTTCTCTGGAATAAGGAGCTCCCTCTCCCACTTTTGTTTCTCTCCCCACCAGCACTCTGGCATTTGATGGAACTCCTTCCAGGCCGGCATACCGGGCAATCTGTTCCACGCTTTTTCCCACAATCATTGGGTTCATAGTGCCGTTTGCCCGAAGAATAAAGCCCCCTAGCTGTCTGCTCTGTCTTTCATCCAGAATCCAGGCACCCTGTCCTTTCAATTCTTCTATTACCCGCTGCTCCATTTCCCTGGTCACAATGATAGACTGTTCAGACGCACAAATGGTTCCATAGTCAAAGGTTTTAGAGTCCAGGATCTGCTTTATCGCCTTTTTTACATCTGCGCTCCGGTCAATAAAGGCAGGGCCGTTTCCGGCTCCCACTCCGATAGCCGGAGTGCCGGAGGAGTAGGCGGACTTTACCATAGCCGCCCCTCCGGTGGCCAAAATCAGAGAGGTGTTCGGATGGCTCATCAGCTCTTTTGTGGCTTGCATGGTAGGCGTGGAGATCACGCTGATGGCTCCTTTGGGACACCCAGCCTTCTCAGCCGCCTGGGCCAGAATGCGTACGGTCTGCACAATGCAGTTTTTTGCTCCCGGATGGGGCGAAAAGACAATGGCATTTCCCCCTTTCAAGGCAATCATGGCTTTATAAATGACCGTAGACGTGGGGTTCGTGGAGGGAACAATCCCCGCGATCACGCCCACAGGCACGCCGATATCCCAGACTTTTCTTTCTGTATCTTCGTGTATGATTCCTACGGTTTTTTGTTGCCGGATGGCCTTATAAACCGTCTGGGAAGCAAACAAATTTTTTATTTCTTTATCCTCCCATTTCCCAAATCCTGTCTCCTCCCTGGCAAGCTTTGCCAACTCTCTGGCATGGGCCGTTCCGGCCTGGCTGATGGCCTCCACAATCCGGTCAATCTGTCCCTGATCCATCAATGCCAGTTCTTTTTGCGCCCGTACGGCCTCTGTCAACAAGTTTCTTGTTTCCTGAAGAGAAATCAAATCTTTATCTTTTAATTCCATGGCTTTTCCTCCGTTTATTCAAAATCTCTGTTCCGGTCTGCCACCTGGCAGACTGCTTGGGCAAAGGCCGTGCAGGCTGCCTTGCAGGCGGACTGGGTTCCAGTAAGCAGCCCCCCTCCGAAGTTGGTCTCCGAGGGAGGACCATAAAAGGTCACCATGGTCACATCCGCAGCCTTTAGTGCCGCATCCAGACCATAGATGGCCTCCAGCGGAGGGGCAATCAGGTAGGCTAACGCCTCTCCTTCCCGTATCCCGGCGATCTTGGAAAGATAGGATCCAGTTCTGGAGACTGTATGCGCAAAGTAAACAATGGAATCATCCTCATTGGCGCTGATAAAACTTGGCCCCTGTTCCAAAAAAGACACAACGGCATTCATACCGCTTCGCACCTCAGAAGGACTGGGGCCGGCGATAATGCCAATCACCTCCCCCGCCAGCTTCGTGGAGGCGTTGGCAGCACCCGCATACATAGATTTGGCATAGACCACTTCCACATCCGCGTCCTTTGTCGCCTGGTCCAAGGCCGTATAGGTGACGTCATCGGAATCCGCTGTGATAAGCCCAAGGCTTTTATGCCTGGGCCCCAGCTCCAATGCCTTGGCCAAATCATCGCTCACATTGGAGATCAGACGGATTCCCAGAATATTTGCTCTCAGTCTGTCATCCTTCAACTGCTTCACCTCCCCTTTACTTTAAGTCAATACCGGATGCCTTTTTCTCCAACATCCTTACGATCAGTTCTGCTGCATGGGCCCCTGCTTCCACAGCGGTAGTGCCTCCCTTGTGAATGTTGCTGATCACCGTGCGTTTAGCCTCCGGCAGACCGTGGCGGGGCTGATAGGCAATATAGGCGGACATGGACTCCGCCGTAACAAGCCCTGGCCGTTCTCCCACCAGCATACAGATCACATCGGCTCCGGTTACCTCTCCTACGGCGTCCTCAGCGCCCACCCTGGCATATTTGACAAACAGTACCGGGGGAAGAGTAATTCCATGCATCTTCAAGCCCTGGCTGATTGCCGGGATCATATCCTCCACATTAGCTTCGATGGCAGAGGAAGACAACCCGTCTCCCACCATAAGCACAACCTTTGGATGATCCCCCAGGGTCTTTCGTATCACGTCCAGCTCTTTTCCGTCAAAACGGCGGCCAAGATCTGGTCTGGTCAGATACTCATCTTTATCCTTACAAAGGGTCTGTACAAATACAAAGCCGTTTTTCTTAATAAATTCCTCAGATACATCGCTAAACACCGCGTCTTGAGCCGCTGCATGATCTGCTCGCACCCGGAGCATGGTCGCCGTCTTATATCTGGCTCCCGCTTTTCCGATTCCCAGCCTAGCCGGAGTTTTCGCCTTCATGGCCAAATACCCCTCGCGATCCTTTGCATCTTCCACCAGAAACTGCTTTTTTAAATCGATCTGCGTAATGTCATCCAAGCAGCCTCCTGTGTCTTCCTGCTGCTTATGTTGCTCTTTTCCCTCCATAGTAGTCTGGATCACTTCCGTGCGCTTGGGTTCCGGGTGCTCCTGTACCATCTTTCCCAGGATCTGCTCCACCATGGCTCTGATCTCTTCTTCTCTCATTTTGTCTTCCCTCCTATCTGTCCACAAAAGCCTGATTTTCTCATACGCCTAAAACAAAACCGACGCATCTCCCGCTTTTTTGGTTAGCTTTCCCTTTTCGTCCACAAATCCCATGCGCAACAACCATTCGTGGAAGGGCCGGATGGCTGTCAGCCCGAATATCTCTCTGAGTGCCGCCGTCTCATGGAATCCCGTCGTCTGATAATTGAGCATCACGTCATCCCCGTGGGGAATCCCCATAAAATAGTTGCAGCCTGCTGCTGTTAGCAGTACGGACAAATCTTCTATGGTGTTTTGGTCTGCCTTCATGTGATTGGTATAGCAGGCGTCACACCCCATGGAAATCCCTGTCAGTTTTCCCATAAAGTGATCTTCCAGCCCCGCCCGGTTCACCTGCCTGCCGTCATACAGGTATTCCGGACCAATAAAGCCCACCACGGTATTGACCAGGAAGGGCTGAAAATGTCTGGCAAATCCATAGCATCTGGCCTCCATGGTCACCTGATCCGTATCGTGATGAGCCTCAGAGGAAAGCTCTGAGCCCTGCCCGGTCTCAAAATACATCACATTGGGCCCCTGTGCGGTTCCCTGGGTTAATGCTAACTGCCTGGCCTCCTCCAATGTGGCGGCATTAAATCCAAATGCCGTATTTCCCAGTTCTGATCCGGCTATAGACTGGAAGATCAGGTCCGCGGGCGCTCCGTTTTTGATCGCCTCCATCTGGGTGGTCACATGGGCCAGCACGCAGGTCTGGGTGGGAATCGAAAACTTTTGCTTAATCTCTTCAAATCTCTTTAACACCCTGGTAACGCTTTCTGCCGAGTCATCCACAGGATTCAACCCCAAAAGTGCATCCCCAGCTCCGTAGGTCAGCCCTTCCAGAAGGGAGGCCATGATTCCGTCCGGATCATCTGTGGGGTGGTTCGGCTGGAGTCTGGATGAGAGCGTTCCTTCTTCTCCGATGGTGGTATTACAGTGAGCCGTAATCCGGATTTTTCTGGCCCCGTAGATCAGATCCAGGTTGGACATCAGCTTGGCTACGGCAGCCACCATCTCCGAAGTAAGGCCTCTGGAGACCCTTCGTATGTCCGCCCCTGTGGTCTTTTCATCCAGAATCCATTCCCTTAGCTCGCTGACTGTCATGCCTTTGATCTCCCGGTAAATAGGCTCATTGATGTCATCCTGAATGATTCTGGTGACCTCGTCTGTCTCATAGGGCACTGCCGGATGATTACGCAGGTCCTCCAACGTGATTTGAGACAGCACAATCTTGGCAGCCACCCGTTCCTCCGCGGACTCCGCTGCCAAATGGGCCAGCTTGTCCCCTGACTTTTCCTCATTAGCCTTTGCCAACACTTCCTTTAGAGTCTTAAAGGCATAGACATGTCCAAATAATTTTGTTTTCAGTATCATGGTTCCCTCCATCTTTTCCATTGTTTTATGCTTGAAACACCAGGGTTTTCACCACCACAGGAAGGACGCTTCCCTGGGCGATGGGTTTTCCGATGTCGATATAATCTCCTTCTGACAAATGAATCCCGTCCAGGCAGATGATTTCCGACGCATCCTGTTGTCGCTGATACATGGTCTGCCCCAGAACCTTTGCCATATCCTGTTCTACCAAGACAATCAATGGCCATCCTTCTCTTTTTAAGGACTCCATCCCTGAGAGAAGCTCTCCGGCATACGTTTGCACCTGCCCAAAGGAAGGATTTTTCATGCCCTCAAAGGCGACTGCCACCTGCTGGCTCCCTTCCTCCATCAAAAACCAATCTAACTTTTTCCGTATGGCCATAGCCATCTGTCCAGGCTCTTCCTCTCTCTCTGACAGCTTCAAAACCGGAATGTTTTGCATCGGCAAAAGGTTACCTGTATAGGTAATCGTGCTTCCACTGAGCTTTGTGGTATGGCTGCCCGCCCCTACCACCGTGGCCCGTATGGTCTCCCTGCTTGGGATCAAAAGCTTCGGACTGCCCAAGGAGGATGCCCGTATGGCCCTGCCTAAAAGTACTCCAATGTCTCCGAAGCAAAAAGGATCTGGAAACTTCTCCGGATGATAGACCGCATCCGCCACACCCCCTGAAAAACTGATACAGGATATTTCTCCCGTAAAAGAAATCCCTTTGTGGGTGGTTAAAAGCTCATAATAGGGAGATTGCCCCTTCCGGTACACGCTCTGCTCCAATGCAGAGACCAAAAGCGCCAAAAGCGCATCCAAATCCTCCGGGCAAACGCTCTTTCCCACTTCCAGCAAAAATCCCTCTTTCTTTATGATTTCCCGGATCTTCGGCGCGATATAAGTGATGATTCCTGACTCCGGCTCCACCTTGATGAGCCGTCCTCCGATGTCCATACAGCCTGTATCCACAGTTTCTCCATTTTGGAACACTGCCAGGTTGCTGGTACCTCCTCCCACATCCAGATTCACCACCGTGGTTCGATGTACTTTCGAATACAGGTCCGCTCCCGCTCCCTTTCCGGAAATAACACTTTCCAGATCCGGTCCCGCAGTGGCCACCACAAAGTCTCCCGCAAACCCGCTGAGCGCCTTAAGCACCTCCCTTGCATTTTCCTTTCTGGCAGTCTCACCGGTGATGATCACCGCTCCCGTGTCAATCTGTTCTTTGGAAACTCCTGCCTGTTTATACTCTTCTTCCACAATCTTTCTGACTTTTTCAAAATCAATCCTGGTCTCATCCAGCAGAGGAGTAAAGTGAATGCGGCTGCGGTAGCATACCTGTTTATCCGTGATAACCATCTTAGGAACTGCATAATTTCCGGCCATATTTTCCACCTTCAATTTGGAAAACACCAGCTGTGTTGTGCTGGTACCAAGATCAATTCCACGCTTAACAACGGTCTCCATCCTTATCCTCCTTTTTTAGCCATGTAAGCAGCTTCTGAATCCCCACATTTTCCACTGTATCCACTGGAAAAATGGGGGAAGCACCTGCTTCCAGTAAAGCTTTTTGCGCCTGCCGGATCCTTCTTTGCTCTGCCAGACAGATTTTTGTAATAATCCCAATCACAGGCTTATCAAAGGCTCCCGCAAAGGAGGGCGGCAAAAACAGGCAGGACGCCGTGGGATCCGCCAACAGCCCGATC
>CABSEG010000030.1 GCA_902476645.1 uncultured Lachnospiraceae bacterium
TCATCCGCAGAGTGCCTCAAGGCTATGAGACTATGGTCACATCCGACGGGGCGAATCTTTCCCAGGGGCAGAGACAGCTTTTGGCCATTGCGCGGGCCGCTGTCGCAGACCCTCCTGTACTAATTTTGGACGAAGCCACCTCGTCTATTGATACCCGGACGGAATCCTTGATTGAGCAGGGCATGGATCAGTTGATGGAAGGGCGTACCGTTTTTGTAATTGCCCACCGACTCAGCACGGTGCGCAACGCCAATGCCATTATGGTACTGGATCATGGACAAATCATGGAGCGTGGAGATCATGAGGCCCTTTTGGCACAGAAGGGGATGTATTATCGCCTTTATCATGGAATGTTTGAATTGAGTTAAAAAGATGGGAGCTGATGCAAGGTCTATCCCTGATTGCGCTTTTCTGGCATCTATTATATAATGATGCCAGAATAAAAAAGACGCAGACGAAAAGCATCATTGAGACGGAGGAGAGAAATGAGGTATGCAGATCAGGTTTCAGAAATCATGAATGCGTTTTCACCAGTTCCATTAGAGGCAGAGCAGATGGAGCAATTTTATTGTGCGGATACCATGGAATATCGGATGAATGATAAATACTGTTCCCCTATCGAGGACATCTATGATGTGTGTACGGAACAAAACGGAACCTGCGCAATGTTGTTGCTTGGACATAAAGGATGCGGCAAGAGTACGGAGTTAAACCGTATGTCAGCCAGATTAAGAGACGCGGGATATCAAGTCAGAACCATTGTATGCAGCACAGACCTGGATTTGTTTAATCTCGTATATTCTGACCTGTTTATTCTAATGGGAGAAGAATTGCTTCGCATGGCAGACGAGTGTGGTTGTCAGATCGATCAGGAGCTTTTGCGCAGGATCCAGCTTTTTTGGCAGCAGACCAGTGAAATTACGGTTTGCCAGGAAACGGCGGCGACTTCTATGGAGGCAGGGGCAAGCGTCAATACTCCTGGTCTGATGGAGAAAGTGCTGAAGTTTTTTATGAAGGTTAAGGCAGATTTAAAGTACAATGAGGAAACCAGAAAAGAGTACAGAAAAATCATCAGTGCCCGCTCCAGCGACTGGATCAGCCTGTTAGGCCAAATCGCAGATCGCATTGCCCAAAAATCGGACGGGCACAAGCCGATTATCATTTTTGAAGATTTGGATAAGCTGAATCCAGAGGATGCCTGGAAAGTCTTTTATCATTATGCGGCGGTCCTGTCTGGAATGCCCTTTCCATTGATTTATACGTTCCCTATCGGCCTTTCCTATGATCCCAGATTCTCAGCGCTGGAAGCGTATTTTATTACCAAAACGTTGCCTATGATTAAGATTGAGACCATTACGGGAGAAAAGTATGAGGATGGTATCGGTGTAATTCGTAAGGTAGTTGAAAAACGAGCCAACTGTGCGCTTTTTGAACAGGGAGTCTTAGAACGGTTGATTTCCTATACCGGGGGCTCTTTCAGGGATTTGTTTCATGCGATCAATGCCTCAGCAAAACGGGCGGTGCGAAGAAGGAGCGATTCCATTTCCATGGAGGATGCAAGCCGTGCACTGGAAGAGCTTAAGACATCTTTGACCAGAAGGATTGAGCAGAGAGATTATGAATTTTTACTAAATATATACAGAGGAAATAAGGAATTGATTCAGGACAAGGAGATGCTTTTAAAGATGCTTCAGGCTTCTGTTGTATTAGAATATAATGGGAAGCGCTGGCACAATGTCCATCCGTTGGTGGCGCAGTTTTTGAAAGATCAGGGGTTGATTGGAGATGAAAGAAAGTAATCAGGAGGGATATCAGGCAATCGGATGGATTCTCAATAAATCTCAGGATGGATTTTATTTGGTGGTGGCAGATGAAGTCATGCAGGAAGAATTGAAAAAGGTCTATGAAAGAGGACCGGTGGGAATCTACGACTATCGGGAAACTCCTGGAAGCTATTCTTTTCAGGTATTACATGACTATATGGTTTCCAGGCCGCAGATACAAACCTTTTTCTTTTTTCATTTTCAATTGGCTGTGCAGACGGAACAGGACTTAGGGCAGCTGAATTTTAGCAGGGATCATTTAGAAAAATTGAAAAAGAATTTGATTTTTGTGACTACTGTTTACGGAGATGATATGCTTGCCACAGGGGCGTATGATTTTTATTCTTTTATAAAGCTTCGGATCTCCTTTGAAAATCCGTGGGTTCCGGATTTCGAAGGGGAGAATTTACAGGAGATAACAAAAGAACCAGACGTTCCCCGAATAGAATCTTGGGACAGAGAAAGGAGCGCTCAGGGGAAAAAAGAGCTGATCGCAAATGCATCTCGATGGCAGCAGGAGGCCAGAGAGGCTTGCCAAAAAATGGAATATGCACGAAGTGCGCAACTGCTTCGCAGGGCAGAAGCAGTCTATAAGAGCATGTTGGGTGAAGAACATCCTAAGACAGCAGAAATCGATAGCGAGTTGGGGAGCATTTATGAAAGGCAAGGACTTTATGGGAAGGCGAAAGAGCGGCACAGAAAGGCTTTGCTGGTCAGAAAAGAGGTCTTGGGAGAAAACCATCCGGATACGGCAGTAAGCTATAATAATCTCGCCTTAGTATATAAGGAAGAGGGAGCTTATCGAAAAGCGGAAGAATTATATCAGATGGCCCTGAATATTGACAGGCAGGTGTTAGGGGAAAACCATCCGGCAACGGCGACCGTTTACAGCAATCTGGCCGTAGTGTACCGGGACGAAGGATTGTATGAAAAGGCAAGAGATTTGTATGAAAAGGCACGAAAGATCAGAGAAACGGTTTTAGGAGAAAACCATCCCGCCATGGCAACCATCTATAATAATCTGGCGGTTGTATATAAAAAGCAAGGGGAGATAAAAGAAGCCAGGGACCTTTATCAAAGGGCATTAAATATTCGAAAAGAAGTACTGGGAGAATCTCATCCGGATACGGCAACCAGTTATAATAATCTGGCCATGGTATATGCGGATGAAGGGGCGTATCAGGAGGCGGAAAAATTATGCCTGAAAGCGTTGAAGATTCGAGAAAAGGTATTGGGAAAGGAGCATCCCTCCACTTCTGTCAGCTATAATAATTTGTCTACGATATATACCAGACAAGGGGATTATAAAAAGGCGGAAGAATACTGTCAGAAGGCTCTGAATATCCGAAAAAGGGTTCTGGGAGAAAATCATCCGTATACAGGACGAAGTTATCACAATCTGGCTGGAATTTATGCCGGGGAAGGGGCATATGAGAAGGCAGAGAATTTATATTGGAAGGCATATGAAATTGAAAAGAATGTGTTTGGAGAAAATCATCCGGATACGGCGAGGTGTTACTATAATCTGGCCACACTGTACGAAAAGCAAGGATGTTTGGAAACGGCATGTAAGTTATATAAAAAATCTCTTGAAATCAGGGAGAGTATTTTGGGGAAAAAGCATCCAGACACCATAGATGCAGCAGAAAGACTGGACAGACTGACGCAGGAGAGAAAAATATAAAGTGTAAAAAAGCAGATAAAGATTGTATGCGTTCTCCATTCGGTCATCCAATTGGGGCACTGAACCCGTTCCCCATCGCAGTACTGAGTTAAAATAGGTTGTTTCACGTTGGGTCTGGAAAGATAGCTGGCAAAGACGTCGTCCACCACTTCTGCGATACTCTCAAAAATATTTCTTCCATAGATCCATTTATGGTCAAAGGCGGTGGAGGAAGTAATGGTAAAATCAAAACCTTTGTTCCGATACCACTCAGTGTATACGCGGTTCAGAGTAAAGGACATAATGGCAAGTACATTTGCAATGATGGTTTCTCTGGGCCAGGTGGCATAGATTTCGCTGGATGCCACATTTTTGATATAGTCCCGATAGCGAATATAATAATCGGTGGCTGTGGGGTCTGTAGGCGCTCCATCGTGGACGATAACAAATTCCGGCACAACAACGCGACTCAAAACGATTTCCCCGGTTTGATTGACGGGCTTAATTTCAGCTTCCGCAATCTTGGGGGGATAGTCTCCGTATAGTGTGTGGGCAGGAATCACGATGTTTTCAAATTCATTGGGGCGGGAAAGAGGACGAAGCTGCACATCCTGGAGAGCCAGCTGCCCCGGGAGGATTTCGGCTCCTGAAATAGTGGTGGTCTCAAAGCCCGGGGCGGAGATACGGAAGGTATATTCCGAGTAAGGCTGACTGGAAGAGGGAGTCAGGCTATATTCCAGAGGAGGAGCGTCCAGTTCCAGAATGTCTGTCTGTCCGTTGGCATTGGTGGTGACCTCTTCGATGGTGCTGTCCGGATCCCCGGTGTAGGAGATGTCCACCACGGCATTTTCCACGGGAAGGGCCTGGCCTGCCTCCTGAACCTGGATGCGAAGCTGACCGGCTTCCGGACGATCCTGCTGCATGGTGCGTATCGATTTAATCAGCATAGGCTACCTCAAAAAACTCTTTACTGCCAGTATATGCAAAGAAAATGGGAGTGGAAGCCGAAAGAGGGAATTATGAAAAAAAGGTTGAAATGTGGAACGTTATGTGGTAGAATTTTAGCAATTTGAGAACCTATAGTGATGGGGTGAACGCGGGGAAGAAGGGAGCTGCTATAGGAGCCAAATCTTCACTTAGCGTTCTATTTTTATGCAACCGCGGTGTTTTGCATACCCAGGTATTTCCAGAGAGGGAAAAAGATGTGGACATCTTTTTCCCTTTCTGGAAGTATCCGGGTGTGTACCACCAAAAACCACCAATACCAGAAAGAAAGGACCAGGCAATATGAAAGCATTTCTGATACTTGAGGATGGGACCATTTTTCAGGGGACCAGCATTGGTTCCACAAGAGAGGTAATCAGCGAGATTGTATTTAACACATCGATGACTGGATATCTGGAGGTTCTGACCGACCCTTCTTATGCCGGACAGGCAGTGGTCATGACATATCCTCTGATCGGTAATTACGGAATCTGTCCCCAGGATATGGAGTCCGCCAAGCCATGGCCCGATGGCTTTATTGTAAGGGAACTCTCCAGGATGCCCAGCAATTTCCGAAGCGAGGACACGATTCAGACTTTTTTAAAGCAGCATGATATTCCGGGAATCTGCGGGATTGACACCCGCTCTTTGACGAAAATGCTCAGAGAGAAGGGAACCATGAATGGGATGATTACTACCAGAGAATATGATCGGGTGGAGGAGCTGCTTCCCAAACTTAGGGCTTACACCACCGGAAAAGTGGTGGAGCGGGTAACTTGTGCCCAGAAGAACGTATGGAAGGGAAAAGGACCAAAGGTGGCTCTCCTGGATCTGGGAGCCAAGAAAAATATCGCCCGTTCCCTGCACAACCGGGGATGTCAGGTTACCATTTATCCCGCCTGGACCAAGGCGGAGGAAATTCTTGCGGCGAAACCGGACGGTATTATGCTTTCCAATGGCCCCGGTGATCCAAAAGAATGTACCTCTATTATAGAAGAGATCAAAAAATTGTATCACTCTCAGGTTCCTATCTTTGCCATCTGTTTGGGACATCAGCTGATGGCGCTGGCATGCGGAGCAGATACCCATAAGATGAAGTACGGACACAGAGGCGGCAATCATCCGGTAAAGGATTTGGAGACAGGCAGAGTTTATATCTCATCCCAGAATCATGGCTACGTGGTGGATACGGAGCGTCTGGATGCGTCTGTGGCAGTGCCGGCCTTTGTGAATGTAAACGATGGCACCAACGAGGGGCTCTCCTATACAGGGAAGAAGATCTTTACGGTGCAGTTTCATCCGGAGGCCTGCCCAGGTCCACAGGATTCCGGATATCTTTTTGACCGCTTTATGAAAATGATGGAGGTGACAGAATAATGCCAAAGAATCCAGAGATTAAGAAAGTGCTCGTGATAGGCTCCGGCCCTATTGTCATCGGACAGGCAGCGGAATTTGATTATGCAGGTACCCAGGCTTGCCGCTCCCTGAAGGAAGAGGGGATCGAAGTCGTTTTGTTAAACTCAAATCCGGCTACGATTATGACAGATAAGGATATTGCAGACAGAGTCTATATTGAACCGCTGACTGTGGAAGTGGTAGAACAGTTGATTCTGAAAGAGAAACCGGACAGCGTACTTCCCACTCTGGGAGGTCAGGCAGGGCTGAACTTGGCAATGGAGCTGGAAGAGGCCGGATTTTTGAAAGAGCACCACGTGCGTTTGATCGGAACCACCTCTGAGACCATCAAAAAAGCGGAAGATCGTTTGGAGTTTAAAAGTACCATGGAAAAAATAGGAGAGCCGGTGGCGGCTTCCCTGGTGGTAGAGAATGTGGAAGATGGTATTGCTTTCAGTGAAAAAATCGGTTATCCTGTAGTACTGCGTCCTGCCTATACTCTAGGTGGAAGCGGCGGTGGCATTGCTAACAACCAGGAAGAGTTGGTGGAGATTTTGGAAAACGGACTGAGGCTTTCCAGAGTAGGCCAAGTGCTGGTGGAGCGTTGTATTGCCGGATGGAAGGAAATCGAATATGAGGTGATGAGGGATAGCAAGGGAAATTGCATCACCGTTTGTAATATGGAAAATCTGGATCCGGTGGGCGTACACACAGGAGACAGTATCGTGGTGGCACCGTCTCAGACCCTTGGGGATAAGGAGTACCAGATGCTGCGTACCTCTGCCCTAAACATCATCAGCGAGTTAAACATCACAGGGGGCTGTAATGTGCAATATGCCTTGCATCCTACCAGTTTTGAGTACTGCGTCATCGAAGTAAATCCGAGAGTAAGCCGTTCCTCAGCTTTGGCTTCCAAGGCTACGGGATATCCCATCGCCAAGGTGGCGGCCAAAATTGCTTTGGGCTATACTCTGGATGAGATTAAAAACGCCATTACCCACAAGACCTATGCCAGCTTTGAACCTATGCTGGACTACTGTGTGGTAAAAATTCCGAGATTGCCTTTCGATAAATTTATCAGCGCCAAGAGGACTCTGACTACCCAGATGAAGGCTACCGGAGAGGTAATGAGTATCTGTGACAACTTTGAGGGGGCGCTGATGAAGGCGATCCGTTCTCTGGAGCAGCACGTGGACAGCCTGATGTCCTATGACTTCACCGATCTTTCCCGAGAAGAACTGATCCGGCAGCTTGGCGTGGTGGATGACCGGAGAATCTGGGTGATTGCGGAGGCGGTCAGAAGAGGTATTTCCTACGATCTGATCCATGAGATCACGAAAATAGATGAATGGTTTATCGATAAGATTGCGATTCTGGTGGAGATGGAGCAGGCCTTAAAGACCCGGGAATTAACCACAGAGCTTTTAAAAGAGGCGAAACGAATTGAGTTTCCGGACAGCGTCATTGCCAGTCTGACAGGAAAGTCGGAGGAAGAAATCCGGAAGATGCGCTATGATGCCGGCATTGTGGCGGCTTATAAGATGGTGGATACCTGTGCGGCAGAATTTGAAGCAGAGACCCCCTACTATTACTCTGTGTTTGGCAGTGAAAATGAGGCGGTACAGACCTCTGGCAAAAAGAAGGTACTGGTTTTGGGGTCCGGTCCCATTCGCATCGGACAGGGAATTGAGTTTGATTTCTGCTCCGTGCACTGTACCTGGGCTTTTTCAAAAGAAGGCTATGAGACCATTATTATCAATAACAACCCGGAAACGGTAAGCACAGACTTTGATATTGCGGATAAGCTTTATTTTGAACCCCTGACTCCGGAGGATGTGGAGCATGTGGTAAATCTGGAAAAGCCGGACGGAGCCGTGGTGCAGTTTGGCGGTCAGACCGCCATCAAGCTGACAGAGGCTCTGATGAAGATGGGAGTACCCATCCTTGGAACCTCTGCGGAGAACGTGGATGCGGCAGAGGACAGGGAACTGTTTGACCAAATTCTGGAGCAGTGCGGGATACCGCGCCCTGCAGGCCATACAGTATTTACCGCTGAGGAGGCCAAAAAGGCAGCCGCACAGCTGGGGTATCCGGTGCTGGTGCGTCCCTCATACGTACTTGGAGGACAGGGAATGCAAATTGCCATCAACGACGAAGATGTGGATGAGTTTATCGGGATTATCAACCGCATTACTCAGGAACATCCTATTTTGGTGGATAAGTATCTAGTTGGCAAGGAAATTGAGGTAGATGCAGTGTGCGACGGGGAAGAAATTCTGATCCCCGGCATTATGGAACACATTGAGCGGGCAGGTATCCACTCTGGAGACAGTATCTCCGTGTATCCGGCACAGAGTCTGAATGAGAAGGTGAAAGCCACCATAGAAGATTATACCAGAAAACTGGCTCAGTCCCTGCACGTGGTGGGATTGATTAATATCCAGTTTATTGTCTGTGGAGAAGAAGTCTATGTGATTGAGGTAAATCCAAGATCCAGCCGCACCGTGCCCTATATCAGCAAGGTGACGGGAATCCCAATTGTCCCCTTAGCCACTAAGGTGATCTTAGGCGCAAAAATCAGGGAGCTGGGTTATGAGCCAGGGCTGCAAAAGGAGGCGGATTACATTGCCGTGAAGATGCCGGTGTTCTCCTTTGAGAAAATTCGGGGTGCGGACATCAGCCTGGGACCGGAGATGAAGTCCACAGGAGAGTGTCTTGGTATCGCAAAAACTTTCAATGAAGCGCTTTACAAGGCATTCCTGGGTGCAGGTATCAACCTTCCCAAGCACAAAAATATGATTATGACTGTGAAAGATGCGGACAAGCAGGAGGCTGTGGAGATCGGGCGCAGATTCGAGGCCATCGGCTATAAAATTTTTGCTACCAGGGGTACGGCTGCGGCGCTGAGAGAAGGGGGTGTTCATGCCATCCGTATCAATAAGATCGAACAGGAATCTCCCAACCTAATGGATTTGATCCTGGGGCATGAGATTGATTTGGTGATTGACACCCCATCCCAGGGCGTGGAACATTCCAGGGATGGATTCCTGATCCGCAGAAATGCCATAGAGACCGGCGTAAATGTGCTGACGGCTATGGATACGGCGAAAGCATTGATTTCCAGTCTGGAAAATACAGACATTAAGAAGCTGACATTGATCGACATCGCTACTATTTAAAAAATATAAAACTACTCCCTCGTGGGAAAACGGATGAAGTCATGCATCTGCTACCCAGGAGGGAGTGTTATTTTTAAGAACAAGATTTTTTAATTATCTTCTAACGTATTATCTGTTGTATATACTTGACGCTTCCGTGCCATTTCATCGCTTGCCAGGTACTCGTCGTAGGTAGTAATCTTATCGATCATGGTGCCGTTTGGTAAAATTTCCATAATCCGGTTTGCCGTGGTCTGGACAATCTGATGGTCATGGGAAGCAAAGAGGATGACTCCCGGAAATTTGATCATTCCATTATTCAGGGCCGTAATGGACTCCATATCCAGATGGTTGGTGGGCTCATCGAAGACCAGAACATTAGCTCCGGAAATCATCATCTTGGACAGAAGACAGCGAACCTTTTCTCCTCCAGAAAGCACCTTTACCTTCTTTACACCGTCGTCTCCTGCGAACAGCATTCTGCCCAGGAACCCTCTTACATAGGTAACATCCTTAATTTCAGAATACTGGGTCAGCCAATCCACAATAATCAGGTCATTGTCGAACTCCTGAGTGTTATCTTTGGGAAAGTATGCCTGGGATGTGGTGACCCCCCACTTATAAGTTCCTTCATCTGGTTCCATCTCTCCCATCAAAATCTGAAAAAGAGTGGTCTTGGCCATTTCATTTCCTCCCACGAAGGCGACCTTGTCATCGTGGCCAAGGGTGAAGGTGATGTTGTCCAAAACTTTTACCCCGTCAATGGTCTTTGAGATGCCGTCCACGGTAAGAACCTCATTTCCTATTTCCCGGTTGGGACGAAAATCAATATAGGGATATTTTCTGCTGGAGGGTTTGATGGTCTCCAGTTCAATTTTTTCCAGCGCTCTTTTTCTAGAGGTGGCCTGTTTGGACTTGGAAGCATTGGCGCTGAAACGGGAGATAAATTCCTGCAGTTCCTTGATCTTTTCTTCCTTCTTTTTATTGGCCTCCTTCATCTGGCGAATCAAAAGCTGGCTGGATTCATACCAGAAATCATAGTTACCGGCATAGAGTTGAATTTTGCCATAGTCGATGTCCGCGATATGTGTGCAGACCTTATTTAGAAAATAGCGGTCATGGGATACTACGATAATGGTATTGGGAAAATTGATTAAGAATTCCTCCAGCCATTCAATGGCATTTAGGTCCAGATGGTTGGTGGGCTCGTCCAAAAGCAAAATGTCCGGATTTCCGAACAGCGCCTGAGCCAGGAGCACCTTTACCTTTTCATTACCATTTAAGTCCTTCATAATGGCATAGTGCAGATCCGTTTCAATTCCAAGACCGTTTAAAAGCTGAGCCGCATCGGACTCGGCCTCCCAACCGTTCATCTCGGCAAATTCCCCCTCCAGTTCACTGGCACGGATTCCATCCTCATCGGTAAAATCCTCTTTTGCGTAAATGGCTTCCTTTTCCTTCATTATATCATAGAGTCTCTGGTTTCCCATGATAACGGTATCCATGACGGAAAACTCATCGTATTTAAAGTGATCCTGCTGTAGAAAGGAAAGGCGCTGACCGGGGGTGATGGTGACATCGCCTTTGGTGGTTTCAAGCTGACCGGATAAAATTTTCAGAAACGTAGATTTACCTGCGCCGTTTGCACCGATTAGGCCATAGCAATTGCCTTCAGTGAATTTGATATTCACATCCTCAAACAGTGCTTTTTTTCCAATTCGTAAAGTTACATTATTCGCACTTATCATGATTCAACCTCATTTAAACTTTCTTTCAATGTAAAAAATAGCATAATCGTCTACATTGTAACCGATCGTCCGGGAAAAATCAAGGAATTTCCAGAAGAGGAAAGGACAGAACAGCTCTTGAAAAATCAGGTGTCCGGAGGTATAATAAAATGCGAATCGAAAGAAATGATTAGTTACCAAGGAGGATTGATTCTGAATGAAAAATAGAAGACGTTGGCGTTTCGGTATGGGAATGGGGATTGTCCTATTGCTTGCCGCTGTGATCTTCCTTCCTTTTTGTTCTGCTGAGGCTGCCAAGAAGGCAGAGTTCAGCGAGGAATGGACGCTGTATAAGATGGGAGGAACAGAGCCGGATACCAATTATCTGGAGGTTACGTATCTGCCCAAAAAGGCGAAGATTACAAAAGTGATTTCCAGTAATCCCAAGGTGGCACAGGGATTTGTGCAGACCTGGAGCGATGGGGAACAGAGCGTAGGAATCTTAAAGAAAAAGACCGGGACAGTGCACTTGAAAGTTCGCATTAAACAGGGGAAAAAGACATACCTGCTGCGCTCTAAAATAACCATCCGCAAGCATAAGAATTTGTTTACTTCATTTAAAATCGGAAAGACAAATATTCGTAAGCTGTATAAGAATGCGGAATACGCAGATGTCATCATGCCCAGTGGAAAGAAAAAGGTACAGATTAAGTTGGCCCAAGGTTGGAAGCTGGATAAGATCACCTACCAGCAGGGACAGAAAGTAAAGAAGCTGAAAAATGGTAAAGCTATAAACTTCGACAGGCTGGCGCACGGGGCTATGATGGATGTTTCCGTTTATCAGGAAAAGACAGGGCGCGTCAGGAGCTTCCAGGTATATTTCTACCATCCGGAGGAAGAGCCGGAGATAGAGGAAACTCAGCTACAGACAGAGAGTCAGGCGGAAAGTGAAACTCAAACCGGGACACAGGAAGAGACCGGTATGTGAGCGAAAAAATGGTCTTGACAGGGGAAAAAACCTGTGTTAGATTATATACAATTCTATAAATAAAATCAAAGAACAAAGAGAGTACTGCCGGAAGGTACATCACAGAGAGTCGGGGTAGGTGGAAGCCGATATGGAGAGCCGGTAGGAATGGGTTTGGGAGATGCAAGGTGAATCACAGTAGCCAAAGCCGTGTCCTCACGTTATAGGGGTTGGATATCGAAGAGAGATCTTCCGTATCGCAAATGAGAGAGAGTTTAATTGGTGGCGTTTTCCGATTTCGGGAAGCGCCTTTTCTTCGAAACAGATATTCGAGGGGAATACCAGATGACTTTCTAAAATATAAGGGTGGCACCACGCTTAAGGCGTCCCTGGCTATGGCCAGGGGCGCCTTTTTAATAATTCTAAACTCCGCATTGTTCTGAGGCAACCAGGGAAAAGAAAGGGGAATGGATATGAAACGAGTGCTTCGAGCTTATAAAAAGACAGTGAGTATTGTAGATGAGGCAGCAACTGACCTTTACGCTGGATTGGCGGGAGATGGGATTGGTTTTCTGCTGGAGAGCTATGATAAGAATAATGGACGGTATTCCTTTCTGGGAACGAAGCCGGAGGCCATTGTCACTTCAAAGGGCCAAAGTCTGATTATCCGCGGAGAGGAAGGATGTGAGATTTTAGAGGGAAATCCAATGGAACAGCTCAAGAGATTTTACGACCGGTTTGAAGTGCATAAGGATGACGGAGAGCTGGCGTTTACCGGAGGGCTGGTGGGAAGCCTGGGGTATGACTTTGTGCGCTACAGCGAGGTGTTGCCGGAAGAAAATCCGGATGAGATCGGCATTGAGACCATTCAATTGATGCTGGTTACAAAATTCATTGTTATTGACCATGTGGCGGAGACCCTTACCGGAGTTTGCCTGGACGAAGATACTTCTGAGGGAAGAATCCGTGGATGCCGGGAGGCCGAAGCCCTGATTTCGAAAGCGAGGAGGTGTGGAAGAAAGGAGGAGGTCTCTTTTTATCGGGATGGAAAGATTGTACACAAATCGGACAGTCTGTCACAGTATTCCGAAAAAGTGAAAAAAATTCAGGAGTACATCCGGGAGGGACATATATTCCAGACGGTGTTGTCTCAGCGCTGGACCATTGAAACGGGGCAGACCGGATTTGAGCTGTATAAAGAGCTACGTGTGTTAAACCCATCTCCCTACCTTTACTATTTTCAATTTGGGGATTTTGAAATTATCGGAAGCTCTCCGGAGATGCTGGTAAAGCAAACGGACCGTCGGATTTCTACCTGCCCCATAGCGGGAACCAGAAGAAGGGGCAGAGACGAAAAAGAAGATCAGCAGCTAAGAGAAGAACTGCTGCGGGATGAGAAAGAACGGGCGGAGCATGTGATGCTGGTGGACTTGGCAAGGAACGATATGGGGCGAATCTGCGAGTTTGGAACCGTTAAGGTGACCCAGTTCATGGAGGTGCAGCCTTATTCCCATGTGATGCATATCGTATCCCTGGTAGAGGGAAGACGGAAGCGCGGGTATCATCCCGTGGATTTGGCGGTCTCCTTTTTGCCGGCGGGGACCCTAAGCGGGGCCCCGAAGATACGGGCCATGGAAATTATCGAAGAGTTGGAGGATGTGCGCAGGGGACTGTACGGGGGAGCCACAGGATATATCGACTTTAACGGAAATATCGATTTTTGTATCACTATACGGACTATGATAAAAAAGGGAAACAGAGTGTATCTTCAGGCAGGTGCCGGTATTGTAGCAGATTCAGTACCGGAGATGGAGTATCAGGAGTGCTGCAATAAGGTGATGGCTCTGGCAAAGACCCTGGTGGAGGAGGAAGAATTATGATATTGTTAATTGATAATTACGATTCTTTTACGTATAATTTGTACCAGTATATGGGAACGTTTACCGATGAGATTTTGGTGGAGCGCAATGATAAAATTACGATTGAAGATATTGACCGATTGGCTCCGGAGAAGATCGTGCTTTCTCCTGGTCCTAAAAGTCCCAAAGAGGCCGGAATTTGCCTGGATGTGGTCAGATCTTATTATAAGAAAGTGCCCATTCTGGGTATTTGTCTGGGACATCAGTGCATCGGGGAGGCTCTGGGAGGAACGGTATCCTATGCAAAACGACTTTATCATGGGAAGCAGTCCGATATACGGCACGATGGAACCGGGATTTTTACTGGGATCCCGTCTCCGGTTAAGGTGGCCAGGTATCATTCGTTGGCAGTTCAGGGGGAGACCTTACCGGAGTGTCTGAGCGTGTTGGCTACGACAGAGGATGGGGAAATCATGGCCATGCGCCATAAGACCTTTCCGGTGGTGGGACTTCAATTTCATCCGGAATCTATCTATACTGAGCACGGAAAGCGGATGGTGGAAAACTTTGTGAATGGTGTGATATAAGGAGGAAACCATGATTTTAGATGATATTGTAAGGGACAAACAAAAAAGGCTAGAGGAACATAAAAGATGCATCGGGGAGACACAGATGAGGCAGTTGGCTGGTGATTGTAAAAGGAGTGGCATCTCTTTCTATGATGCTCTTTCCAGTCCGGGACTGTCCATCATCGGGGAGTTTAAAAAGGCCTCTCCCAGTCTTGGAAACATTCGGAATACGCTGGAACTTACGGACCGTATCGCGCAGTATAATGCCTCTGTGGATGCCATCTCCTGTTTAACGGAGGAAGATCATTTTCATGGAAATGTGGACTATTTTAAAAGCATACGGGAAATCACGCCCTTACCGATGATTCGTAAGGACTTTATCATAGAGCCTTATCAGGTTTATGAGGCAAAGGTAATCGGCGCCGACGCTGTGTTGCTGATCGCGGCCATATTGGAGGATGAGCAGATGCGGGCGCTTTACGAGCTCGCCTATGCCCTTGGGATGGATGTGCTGCTGGAGGTTCACGATGAACAGGAAATGGAGCGGGCTCTTCGGCTAGATGCCAAAATTATCGGGGTAAATAACCGGAATCTAAAGGATTTTACCATCAGTCTGGAACATACCAGAAGACTGTCAAAGATGGTTCCGGGAGGAAAAGTACTGGTGTCCGAGAGTGGAGTGACCAAAGAAGAGGATCTGGAATGTCTGAAAGGGTGCGGTGTGGATGCCCTGTTAATCGGCAGAGCGTTTATGGAGTCGGAGCATCCGGGGGAACTGGCGGACAGATGGAAAGCTGTTTTTAGCGCAGGTGGAGGAAGATAATGGCGGTACAGACAAAAATTTGCGGTATCACTTCGGTCAGAGAGGCCGGATTATTAAATGCATGTCCTCCAGATTATGCAGGATTTGTCATGTTTTATGAGAAGAGTAAAAGAAATAACACCGTGGATCAGGCCAAAAGAATTCTGGAAGTGCTGGATCCAAAGATTCAGAGAGTGGCGGTTACCGTGTCTCCCACGTTAGAGCAGATTCATGTGTTGTCTCAGATGGATTTTCAAGTGCTCCAGATTCATGGTACTTTTTCAGAGGAGGTTGCAAAGGCCTGTACTCTGCCAATCTGGAGAGCGTATCATGTGGTGGCGGGACAGGAGCCAGACAGGGATCTGCAAGAGTATGGAAAGGTAACCGGATATGTGCTGGACGGGGCCAGTCCTGGGAGCGGAGAACCCTTTTCCTGGAAGGCATTGCAATCCTTTTGCAGGAATGATAAAATGCTGATATTAGCGGGAGGTCTCTGTGCGGAAAACGTGGAGGCAGCCATTAAGACACTCTCTCCGGACGTGGTGGATGTCAGTACAGGTGTGGAGGGAACCAGCGGAAAAGACGCTTGGAAGATAAAGGAATTCATAGGAAAGGTGAAAGCACATGAGTAAATATTATGGAAGATTTGGGGGACAGTATGTCTCGGAGTCTTTGATGAACACATTGGAAGAGTTGGAAAAAGCTTTTGAGGAGGCAATTCTGGATCCCCAATTTATAGAGGAATATCAGTATTATCTGAAAGAATATGTGGGAAGGGAAACGCCTCTGTATTATGCGGCCAGGCTTTCAGAAAAATACGGAACTAAGATTTACTTAAAACGGGAAGATTTAAATCATACCGGAGCACATAAGATTAACAATGTGCTGGGTCAGATTCTGCTCGCAAAGAGGATGGGCAAAAAGCGAGTGATTGCAGAAACCGGAGCCGGGCAGCACGGAGTAGCAACAGCCACCGGAGCGGCGCTTTTTAATATGGAATGTACTGTTTATATGGGGGAGGAAGATATTCAGAGACAGGCCTTGAATGTGATGCGTATGGAATTGCTGGGTGCCAAAGTGGTAAGCGTTCGTTCCGGTAGCAATACCTTAAAAGATGCTACCAATGAGGCAATTCGCACCTGGGCTAAGACAGCGGAGGATACGTTTTATATTATCGGTTCCGCTGTGGGACCCCATCCCTATCCCAGGATAGTCAAAGAATTTCAGAGAGTCATCAGTAAGGAAGCAAAGGCCCAGATTCTGGAAAAGGAAGGCAGGCTTCCGGATGTGGTGATGGCCTGCGTGGGAGGAGGCTCGAATTCCATTGGAATGTTTGCCGAATTTATTGACGAGAAGGATGTGCAACTGATCGGTGTGGAGGCAGCCGGACTTGGAATTGAGACCGGAAAGCATGCCAGCGCTATGGCCCTTGGGGAACCTGGGACGCTTCATGGAATGCGCTCCTATCTGCTTCAGGATGAGAACGGAAATGTTCAGCTGGCCCATTCCATTTCCGCGGGACTGGACTATCCGGGAGTTGGGCCGGAACATGCCTGGCTAAAGGATACGGGCAGGGCTCAATATGTATCCATCACCGATCAGGAAGCTATGGATGCCCTGATGGAGCTTTGTAAGCTGGAGGGGATTATTCCTGCCATTGAGAGCGCTCATGCCATAGCCTATGCCTTTAAGAAAGCCGCTGAAATGACAAAGGATCAGATCATGATAGTTTGCCTTTCCGGCCGTGGAGATAAGGATGTTAACACCATAGCAGATTTCGTAGCCGGTAAAGGTTACTTGAACTAAGGAGGGCACCGGGATGAATCGAATTGAAAAAGCCATGAACAAATTGCAGGAGAAGCAGGAAAAAGCCCTGATTACCTATATGACGGCAGGACTTCCGGATATGGGAAGAACCAAGGAGTTGATCAAAGCCCAGGAGGCCGCGGGACTGGATGTACTGGAGCTTGGAATTCCCTTTTCCGATCCGGTTGCAGACGGACCTGTGATTCAGGATGCCTCCTACCGCTCTATTTTAAAAGGGACAAACGTAAAAGGGGTCCTAAAAGCGGTGAGGGAGGTGCGGGACGATGGAGTAGCTCTTCCTATTGTGTTTATGATGTACTATAACACCATTTTACACTATGGCGTGGAGGCATTTGCGAAAGCATGTGCCGATTCCGGTGTGGATGGACTGATTGTTCCGGACTTGCCTCTGGAAGAGCAGGGGGAACTTCAGGAGGCATTGGAGCGTACACAAGGAGCTCCGATCCTTATCCAGCTGGTATCCCCGGTGTCCAAAAAGCGGATTCCCCGTATCTTAGAACATGCCAGAGGGTTTGTCTATTGTGTATCCTCCATGGGAGTTACCGGGCAGGAAGCATCATTTCACAAAAATGTGGTAAACTATCTAAGAGAGGTCAAGGAGGCTTCCAAAATCCCGGTGATGATGGGATTTGGAATTCGCACCGCACAAGATGTGGAGCCGATGCGCAATTTGATTGACGGCGCCATTGTGGGTTCCCATTTCATTCAGTTGCTGGAAGCGTGCGGCTATTCTCTAGATAGCGCTGCGGGATATGTGGAGACCTTTAAAAAGGAATTGAATGGATCGAGGTAAATGAAAAAAAGAGGCAGGGTGTTTTTGGCCGTCACAGGCAGCTTATTTGCAGTTGCCTTGTTTGGACTAGGATGTGTTGGCAATTACTTTTATGATTTTGCACTAAATCCCCATGCAAAACAAGACGCAGGGGAGCGGATGAAGACTTTGACAGAGACAGAAGAGATGACAGCAGCAGAAAAAGAAGCAAAGTCGGAGCGCAAAATAGCGAATAAGTGGTTAAGACAGCATTCTTATCCGGACTATCTGACCAGCCGGGATGGCCTGTCTCTGCATGCTTACCGGATAGACCAGCCGGGACATGATTATGTGATCATTTGTCATGGATATAAAAATCAGGGTTCTTATATGGGATTATACGCAAAACAATTCTATGATATGGGGTTTCATATTCTCGCTCCGGATGCCAGAGGTCATGGGAAAAGCGAGGGAGACTATATCGGTATGGGCTGGCCAGAGCGCCTGGATGTGGCAGACTGGTGTGCACATATTGCCAGAGAAGATCCGGAGGCGAGAATTGTTCTTTTTGGAGTCTCCATGGGAGCTGCTACGGTGCTGATGGCAAGCGGAGAACCACTGGTGGCTCAGGTGAGACTGGTGATTGAAGACTGTGGATATACTTCTGTTTGGGATGAGTTCAGAGAGCAGCTAAGACAGATGTTTCACACAAGCTGGTTTCCGATTCTTCCCGCAGCAGATCTGGTTTGCAGGATCCGGGCAGGTTATGGTTTCTATCAGGCCAGTGCCTTGGAACAGGTGAAAAAATGCGAGCTTCCTATCCTGTTTATTCATGGGGAAGATGATACCTTTGTCCCTTTTTCCATGATGGAAACTTTGTATCAGGCTGCATCCGGAGAGAAGGAAAAGTTGGCGATTCCGGGTGCCGGTCATGCGGGATCTGCTCAGACGAATCCCCAGGCCTATTGGGGTGCCATAAAAGCATTTCTGCAAAAATACCTAATTCCCCGGGATGCCAAGGGCAGCGGCGAAAAAGTAGCGTCTTGACCTTATCCGCAGCAATTACTGCGTAGAAATTGGCGAAAGGAGCACAAACGTGAAGGAATTTAAGTATGTCATTCAGGATAAACTAGGGATTCATGCAAGGCCGGCTGGGATGCTGGTAAAAAAAGCAGGTGAATTTCAAAGCTCTATCACTCTGGAATGTGGAGCAAAGAAGGCAGATGCCAGACGGATCATGGCTGTTATGGGAATGGGGGCAAAACAGGGGCAGGAGCTTATCGTCAAAGTGGAAGGGAAAGATGAAGAGGATGCTGCCGTTCAGATAGAAGCATTTTTAAAAGAAAACTTGTAAAATAGAAGATCTTCTGTGTTGTTTGAGACACAGGAGATCTTTTTTATTTCAGTTTAATTTGGCTTTTCGGCACAGTTTTAACATAAACGTCTGTTAGACTTTTTAGTAAATTTATTTAGAAAGGCAAGGATTGGAAGGATGAGAAAGAAAAAACGAAAGTTATTACAGATGCTAAAGAAGAGAAAGTGGATATGGATTCCCGTAGCTCTGGTGATCGTGGTGGGGATAGGTGCCGGATTAGCGCTCAGAGGACGAACGAGGGCAGTCATAGGCATGGAGGGGGTTATAATGACCCAGAGCGCCCAGGCGGAAAAGGGAAACATAAAGACCACGGTGATCGGAACCGGAAATCTGGAAAATGCAGATGCCCAAAATATTTATCTTCCTGAGGGCGTGGAGATTGAAGAAGTGATGGTATCATCTGGGGATCACGTGGAAAAAGGAGATGTGCTGGCGAAATTAAGCGCATCGTCAATCACCACACAGATGCTGGAGGTACAGGAGCAGATATCGGACCTGGATGAAGAATTGAGTCAGGTAGAGGATGATACGGAATCCGAAACGGTCACGACAAAACTTGCCGGCCGCATCAAAAAAATATATGCGCAGGAAGGAGATTCCGTCGCTGATATTATATCAGAATATGGAGCCTTGGCGCTGCTATCTGTGGACGGCAAGATGGCTGTAGAGATGGAGAATATCTCCTCTGTATCAGTGGGAGATACGGTAGAGGTCATACTTTCTGACAACAGTACGGTGAAGGAAGGAACCGTAGCCTCCCTGGAACATGGTACCTGTACGGTAACGCTAACGGATCAGGGTACGACCTTGGGGGAACAGGTTACGGTCCAGGACAAAAGTGGAACGACTTTGGGAAGCGGAAAGCTGACGATACATCAGCAATTGGAAATTACTGCGGCAGCGGGCAGTGTGGAGGATATCCAAGTCTCTGAAAACGAAGCAGTCGAAGAAGGCGAGACTTTAATGACGCTGGATGGGGTACCTGCTTCTGCGGAATATCAGGAACTTGTGGCAAAAAGGGAAAAATTGACCCAGAGACTCCAAAGCCTGATGAAATTATCAAAAGAACATACACTGGTAGCGGATTTTTCCGGAACAGTACAGAGTGTAAATATTTCCGATAATAGTACGGCTAAAAGTAGTTCTGATTCTACCTCTACCAGTACCGTGGGAGAAAATATGACAGGAACTATAATCGGTACCAGAACAGCAGCAGCTTCTTCGAAGGAAGAGAATGCTTCTTTTGTACTGCTTAGCACAGGAGGAATGAAAAAAGAAACAGAGTCCTCCACAGAGGAAAAACAGGACTTAACGGAAACAAAGACACAGATTACATCGATAACAGACGTGCTTCAAATGCCCAAGACAGGGGAGGAGGCGCAGACACAGATTCTCCAGGAGGAGTGTGAAGGACAAGTAGAATGGACGGCAAACGGAGCTGCTTTTCAGGGCATTTTTCAGCAAGGGACTGTTTATACGGCAAAGGTAACCATGCGGGCGACAACAGGATATGCTTTTGCTGCGGAGGACGCTTTGTCCATCGTGCAAGAGGGAGCCTCCAGTGTGGAGTGGAACGTAACGGAAGAGACGTTGGAGATCTCTATTATCTTTAAGGCGACAGATATAACCTCCTGTGCCCTCTCCATTGCGACTCCGAAAGCCGGGGAGGTACCCCAGACCACCATTGATGAGACTGGGTTGTATGGAGGAACCATCAGCTGGAGTCCCCAGCCGGCGGTTTTTGCCGAAAATACACAGTATATTGCCGAGATAAGACTAACGGCTAAGGAAGGGTACCAGTTTGCCGCAGAAACGGAAATGTCTGTGACGTTAAATGGGAATGCAGTCAGCCAGGTCAGCGTCAGTCAGGATGCCAACCAACTGATTCTAGTTTTGGTCTATCAAATTGGAGCAGATGGAACCTCTAAGGAGCCGGACAGTGAAGAGCAACCGCCTCAGACGGAAAGCGGACTTCAGACAGAGGGGCAGATGCAGACAGAACAGCAGCAAAGGCCGACAGAGACTCAGAAACAATCAGAGTCTCAAAAGCAGCCAGATCGCCAGCAACAGCCAGAAAGTCAGGACACAGACCGGGTTGCCATCAGCCCAAGTAGTGGTAACCAAAGTACGGGAGGCGCAGTCGCCTCCGGTCAGAGTATAGGGAGTACCGCGGCGGAAAGCGCCGCCTTGGATAGTCAAAGCAGTGGAGAAGAAGATACGCAGACCATTACGGCTATGACAGTTTCCCCGGAAGAGCATATGAATCTTGCGGTCAGTGTGGATGAATTGGACATTTTATCCATTGCTTTGGATCAAAAGGCAGAGGTTACCTTTGACGCCATAGAAGACGAAACCTTTGAGGGCACGATTACCAGCATTTCTGACACAGCCAGTGTAAACGGAGGAGTAGCGAAGTATACAGTAGAAATTACGATTCCCAAAAGTGATTCTATGAAGGTGGGGATGAATGCTTCAGCCACCATTACTATCGAAGATAAGCAGGACATTTTGCTAATTCCAGTCAGTGCGCTTCAGGAGATGGGGGACCGAGTGTTTGTATACACACAGAAGGATGAGAAAACAGGGGCTTTATCCGGGGAGAAGGAGGTGGAAACCGGCCTTTCCGACGGCACCAATGTGGAGATCGTTAGTGGGCTGGAGGAAGGAGACACAATTTATTATACGAGAACAGAGGCCCCAGGAGAGGATACACAATCCTTCATGGGTCAGGATGGCGGTATGATGGGAGGAAACTTCCCAATGGGAGACGGACAGATGCCCCCTGGTGAAATGCCTTCTGGAGGAGGCCCCGGTGGTTTTGGATTCCCGGGAGGTGAGTGATATGATCCGGTTAGAAGAGGTATCTAAGATCTATGAGGTTGGGGGAGAACAGGTATATGCCCTGAATCACGCCAACATGCATATCCGGGAGGGGGAGTTTGTCAGCATTATAGGACCTTCCGGCAGTGGAAAATCCACATTGATGAATATCATCGGATGTTTGGACGTGGCAGACGAAGGAGAATATATTCTGGATGGTCAATCCATCGAGCAGTATTCGGAGAAGGAGTTGGCGAAAATACGCAATCACAAGATAGGATTTATTTTTCAGAACTTTAACCTGATTATGAAAATGACAGCGGAAGAAAATGTGGAGCTTCCGCTGATTTATCAAGGGATAGGAGCACAGGAAAGAAAGAAACGTGTCAGCGAGGCTTTAGAACAGGTAGGGCTTGCATATCGCAAAAAACATAGACCCACCGAACTGTCAGGAGGACAACAGCAGCGAGTAGCCATCGCAAGGGCTCTTGTCACAAAGCCTTCTCTGTTTTTAGCCGACGAACCTACGGGAAACCTGGACTCTAAAACGGGACAGGAGATTATGAAGCTGTTTCATCAGCTTCACAGACAAGGAAACACGATTGTACTGATTACACATGACGAGAAAGTGGCAGACCAGGCCTTGCGAAAAATACGCATTCTTGACGGACAGGTGGAGGAGGTGTGAGCATGATCTATCAATCTCTGAAAATGGCCTGGAAGTCTATTGTTTCCAATAAAATGAGGTCCTTTTTGACCATGCTTGGTATCATCATAGGTGTGGCCTCTTTGATTGTACTGGTTTCTATAGCCGGAGGTGCCACCAACTCGGTGACAGATCAGATTTCCAGCTTGGGAACCAACCTCCTGACAGTTTCTATTCTGGACGATAAAGAAAATCCGCTAAAGCTATCAGAGATGGAAGAAATCGCTCAGGCTGAGGCCATTGACCAAGTGGCTCCTTATGCTCAATCCAGCGTGACAGCTAAAAGCGGCTATACCAGCGAAACTATGACCGTGACTGGAACAACGGCGGCATACTGTGAGATCCAGGGCCTGGAACTTGGAAGCGGCCGCTTTTTAAAAACTACGGATGTGGATAATCACACTTACACAGTGGTATTGAACGAATATGCTGCCACAGAGCTGATCGGAAGGGAAAATGCAGTGGGAGAGAACATTTCTTTAAATGGGAAATCTTACCTGATCGTGGGGGTACTGAAAGAAGAAGACGATACCATTGGCTCAACTTCTGAGAGATTGGAAGCCTATATTCCCTTTACTTCCCTTACGAGACTGGTAGATAATGTTCTCTACGTTACCAATTTTTACGCATCATCCTCCGATGAGGAGAGCATGGATATGGCGGAGACTGTCCTGACAGAACAGATGATGGAGCGATTTGACCAGGATGAAGAGGCCTTTAGTATTGTCAATCAATCGGATGTGATGGAAACCATGAGCAGTGTAACGAATACCCTGGCGCTGATGCTTGGGGGTATTGCGGCTATTTCCCTTGTGGTTGGGGGAATTGGAATCATGAATATTATGCTGGTGTCTGTGACAGAGAGGACCAAAGAAATCGGGATTCGAAAGGCTATCGGAGCCGGAAGAGGCAGCATTATGATGCAGTTTTTGATCGAAGCCCTGATGTTAAGCCTCATGGGATGTGCGGTTGGAATCGGACTTTCCTGGCTTATTTTAAAAATCACAGGACTTTTTCTGACAGATATGACCTTTGTTATCTCAAAACCGGTAGTCGGGGTGGCAGTATTATTTTCCGCTGCCATTGGAGTCATGTTTGGAATTTATCCGGCAAACAAGGCGGCCAAAAAACATCCCATTGATGCCCTCCGGTACGCAGGTTAGTTGGTAGAGAGGCATTGGCAAATGCTTTTTCCGGTGTTATACTAAGGAGAAAAGGAGGGGCCAATGAAAAAACAAAGGATTCTTTGGATGATTTGTCTGTTTATTTTCAGCATATGGGTGGTGCCGGGACAGTCCCAGGCAGAGGGACAGCCCAGGTATCGGGCGCTGATCGTAGGAAGAGGGGATTATGGCGGAAGCAGAGATTTATCCCCTGGTCCGGAGAATGATGCGGAGAATTTCAGAAGGGTGTTAGAAGCCACCTACGGGGAAGAGATCAGGATTACCGAAAAGGAAAAAGAAGGGGTCACAACCAATGCAGGTTTAAAAGAGGCTATACAGGAGGCCTTTGAAAACAGCAGTGAAGATTCCGTCAATTATTTTTATTATTCCGGCCATGGAAATACTTCCGGCCTCTATCTGGGGTCATCTACTATGACGGCTTCTGATCTGGCGGAAGCTTTTGATGGAATTGCAGGGGAACATATCTTGGTCATTGATTGCTGTTATTCCGGAAGTATCATTGAAAAGAGTGGACGTTCTTTAAAAGAACAGGCAAATATGTTTCCGGACACGTTTATTGAGCAGTTTGTACAGAGCCTTTCCACTGAGAGAAAGAGCCGTTCTGACCTCAATGCCGGAAGTTTTCACATTATGACGGCCGCGTCCTCCGAGGAGCAGTCCTGGCAGGGGGAACTGGGTGAGCAGGAAGCCGATATTGGCTTGTTTACCAGTAATCTGGCCTTTGGGAGCGGCGTGAATCCACTGAAGGTGACCACGCAGGAGGAATACAGACTTTCCGTGATTCCTGCCGACTATGACCGGGATGGAAAGATCACCTTTCAGGAAATAGGGCAGTTTATAAAAAATCAGAATTACAGTAGCAACCTGCGCAGATATCCGGAGCAGGATGGTTCGGTTTTTTTACAGGTTCAGCCAGACCAAACGCCGGATGTGGCATGGAAGAAAGCCTGGATGACCTGGGAGAATGGAGAACGGGTTTTAAAGCTGGAATATAACGCCAGGGAAGCCGGTAAGCTGGAGCTTGCAGCTTATAAAGGAATGCTGTGGAACTTGTCTTTACTGTTTCGAAATGTATTAGACGATGATTTTCCAAACTATGCCTCAGCCAACATCAGCGGGGCTGGCAAATGGGAAGGGGAGCTTATGGCCGGTACCCATATTCTGACTGTGCCCATACCGGAGGAAAACCAGGCTCTGACAGATGGAACCTATGCACTTATGGCAAAGGAGGAGCATACTTCCTATTTTTATTTGCTGCCCTGCTCTATTTACGGAAGCTTAGGAACCCAGCTGGCAGAACAGGCAGTGCTTTCTGTGGATTCTGAATTTGAAGCGGATCTGGAGCGGGAGTTGGCAGTGACTGTGGATTTTGGAACGGGAGATGAGGAAGGACTTGTACGGCCATATCTATCCGCATATGTGAAAAATCAGCAGGGCGACCGGGTGCGTACCCTGGCGGAATATGAGCTTACAGACGTGGTAGAACAGTATCAGGAGCCTTATCGGTATTACAAGACTTTCTACTGGGATGGCAGAGACGATAAAGGGGTCAGGGTTTCGCCAGGAACATATCAGGTGGAGGTGATCCTGCATAACGGATTAAAGCAGGATCAGGTTCTTTCTGATACGGTGCTTGTCTCTGTTCCTGGAAGCCTGGCTGTCGAATTGCAGGTAGCAAGGAACCCGGATAAGACCGTGTATCTGGAAGGAGAAGATTTTGATCCAACGGGAATGATCATACGTCTGCATAATCCGAATGGGTCAGCGCAGGAAATCACAGACTATGTGATTTTAAATGGAACGTCGCTCACGCCAGGGAATACCAAAATCACCATCTGTAAGGGAGAGCTTCAGGCACAGATTCCCATTCAGGTTTATGCCTGTACCGGACTGGAAATTACCACCCCACCAGCCAGGACAACGTATCTGGAGGGGGAAAATCTGGATCCTTCCGGTATGAAAGTGAGCCTGGTCTTTGAAAATGGAGAGAAAAAAGAAATTTCTGATTATGTCGTAGAAAAAAAGCCCTTTGCGTTATCCGATACCCAAGTGCGGATTCAGTATGGTGTATGGGAAGTAAGGTTGCCCATAACAGTGCGGAAGGCCTCTGACCCGGGTGAGGGACAGACAGAGGTGTCACAGGAGGATACCATCGAGACACAGCCATCCATAGCAGAGCCTTCTTTCAAATCAGAGGGAGAAAAGCAGGAGGATGCGCAGGTGCGTTCCATAAAGCTGAAAGCAGGTGGAATTCTGCTTAGCAAACAGAAAGTGGTCTTGGGCAGAGGCGAAAAGGTAAAGTTAAGCGCTGTCCCGGTTCCGTCCGACTCAAATCTCGGGAAAATTACCTTTCGTTCTACTAATAAAAAGGTGGTATCTGTGAAGGAAAACGGAACCATAAAGGGAATCAAAAGAGGCAGCGCGAAAATCAAAGTTACTGCGGCTGACGGTAAGACGGTCACCTTGAAGGTAATTGTAAAAAAGGCCCCTGCCAGATTACTTTTAAAAACCGGCAGGAAAATCAGAAAAAGAACGAAAAGTTTTAAGATTCAGGCTAAATTGCCCAAGGGTACGGCTAGTTACAAGATAACCTATAGAAGCAGTAGGCCGAAAGTGGTTTCTGTGAATAGGAAGGGGATTGCGACGGTAAGGAAAAAAGGAAGCGCGGTGATTACGGTTACCACCTACAATAAGAAAAAAATCAGACTTCAGGTTAGGGTCAAAGAAAGGAGTATGTATGTCTATCGCTAATGTGAAAAAGTATTTGGAACAATATGGAATGGATGGGAGGGTAATGGAATTTCCGGTCTCTTCGGCAACCGTAGAGCTGGCGGCGAAAGCAGTGGGGGTGGAACCGGCTCGGATTGCGAAGACCCTTTCCTTTAAAAAGGGAGACCATGCACTTCTGATTGCCGTAGCCGGAGACGCCAAGGTAGACAACCGGAAATTTAAGGACTTCTTTGGGATGAAGGCAAAAATGCTGACTCCCCAGGAGGCGGTGGAATTGACGGGACACGCTGTGGGAGGCGTGTGTCCCTTTGATCTTCCCCAGGAAGCGGAGGTTTATCTGGACCAGTCGCTCAGACGTTTCGAGACCGTCTACCCGGCGGCAGGAAGCAGTAACAGCGCGGTAAAATTAAGCTGCGAGGAACTGTTTCAGACCTCCGGGGCAAAGGAATGGATTGACGTGTGCAAGGGCTGGGAATAAGAAAGAAAGGGTAAATTGTTAACTGCTAAAAAACAGTTGACAGTTCACCCTCTTTTTTTTATAATACAATAGTCAACCAAAAATAAAATTAGGTTAACAATTGAAAGGAGAAAACCATTTGGAAACAAGAAAAAGAAAATCCACAAAAAATCTGGTAATGACAGGAATGTTTGCAGCTGTACTGGCGGTACTGTCTCAAATTTCCGTTCCTATGCCCTCCGGCGTGCCGGTGACTCTTCAGACTTTTGCAGTGGCCTTGACAGGGTTTGTACTAGGGGGGAACATGGGAGCTATTGCCGTGTGTATTTACGTGTTGATCGGAGCTCTGGGAGCACCGGTGTTTTCCGGCTTTGGGGCAGGATTGGGTGTACTGTTTGGCAAAACCGGAGGATTTCTGATCGGATTTCCATTTATGGCTCTTTTGTGTGGCCTTGGGTTATCCATGAAAGGGAAAGGCAAAAGAGGACTGCTGGCGGCAGCAGGGCTTTTGATTTGTCACCTCTTTGGCACAATCCAGTTTTCTGTTTTGATGGGAACGTCCTTTTTCAAGTCTGCCATGTTGGTATCCGTGCCCTATCTGGGAAAGGATTTTCTCTCCGTTGTGCTGGCTTACATTGTCGGTGCAGCTCTCCGAAAAGCCCTTTATGCAGCCAACCTGTTCCATTATGTAAGGTCTTGATAACATGGAAGTGCGATGTACACCGAAAAAAACAAAAAACTCCATAATTTTTCAGGGATGGAAAATGGACAATCAGATGAATTTGTGCTATGATGAAACCATATGAGAAAATTCATAATAAAGTACCTACGAGTTCCATTTTGGAACTCCAAAAAATAAGGAGGTAAAATCAAATGGCAAGAAAAATGAAAACCATGGATGGTAATCATGCTGCCGCTCATGCTTCTTATGCGTTCACCGATGTAGCAGCGATCTATCCGATCACCCCTTCTTCTGTTATGGCGGAAGCAACAGATGAATGGGCAGGAAGTTCAGGTTACGGAAATGCAGTCCGAGGCTGGTGCCGCCGGAACGGTGCATGGTTCTTTGGCAGCGGGCGCTTTGACCACAACTTACACGGCTTCTCAGGGTCTTCTGCTTATGATCCCCAATTTATACAAGATCGCAGGCGAACAGCTTCCGGGCGTGTTTAACGTATCTGCCCGTGCATTAGCGAGCCATGCACTCTCCATTTTTGGCGATCATTCTGACGTTTATGCCTGTCGTCAGACCGGATGCGCAATGCTTTGCGAATCCAGCGTACAGGAAGTTATGGACTTAACGCCTGTTGCTCATATGGCTGCCATTAAGGGACGTATTCCGTTCATCAACTTCTTCGACGGATTCCGTACCTCCCATGAGATCCAGAAGATTGAAACCTGGGATTATGAAGATCTGAAGGAAATGGTAGATATGGATGCTGTGGACGCATTCAGAAAGAATGCCCTGAATCCGAATCATCCCTGCCAGAGAGGTTCTGCTCAGAATCCGGATATTTTCTTCCAGGCCAGAGAGGCATGCAACCCATATTATGATGCCATGCCGGCAATCGTACAGGAGTACATGGACAAGGTAAATGCCAAGATCGGTACAAACTACAAACTGTTTAACTACTATGGAGCTGAAGATGCGGAGCAGGTAATCATTGCCATGGGTTCCGTGTGCGATACCATTGAAGAAACCATCGACTATCTGCTGGAAGCAGGACAGAAGGTGGGTGTGGTTAAGGTTCGTCTGTACAGACCGTTCAGCGCAGAAGCTTTGATTGCAGCGATTCCGGAAACCGTAAAGAAGATCACC
>CABSEG010000031.1 GCA_902476645.1 uncultured Lachnospiraceae bacterium
GGAGAATTTTTCTCTGACGGCTGTGTGGGAAAAGATTTCCGTATCTCAGGGAGTTTCGGAAGATCAAACGGGGCAAATTCCTTCCACAGAAAATTCGGGTACGGGAGAGGCACAAGGACAAAATGTCCGGCTTCTTAAGACCAGCCTGCGTCTGGCAAAGGGAAAGAAGGGGAAGCTTCAACTGCTCGGTGCTTCCGGAAAAGTGACCTGGAAAAGCAGTGATGCCTCCGTTGTTTCCATTTCATCCACAGGAAGGGTAACAGGAAAAAGAGTGGGAAAAGCCAAAGTTACGGCTTCTTATCTTGGAGAAACCTTTACAGCCACTGTGACTGTGACTCCTGCCAGGGGAAAAATCATCCGTGTAAGACCTGCGAAAGCGGGAAGCATGGCAGTTAAATGGAAAAAGATAAAACAGATAAAGGGATATCAAATTCGCTACGCAACAGATAAAAAGTTTAAAAAGAACGCGAAAACCCTTACCATAACCAAATCCAATATCCAAAAAAGGACCATCCGCCGTCTGAAAAAGGGAAAAACTTATTATGTAAGCCTTCGCGCTTTTGCCACCTGGAAGGGAAAACGGATTTATGGAGATTACAGTCAGACGGTGAAGGTAAAGATTCCAAACGGACATATTTGAAAAGCTTGGATAAAATAGCATATACTGAGTAGCTTAGAGCGCAATTCCAGATGGATTTGCGCTTTTTTTGAAAAAATTTCCTTACAAAGATCAAAAAAATCTGCTAAAATAATAAAGGACCTGAATATTAACAGAAATGAGGGAGGGAACATATGTATCATGTGGGTGAATATGTAATAAAAGCAAGCCAGGGAGTATGCCGGGTGGAAGATATCCTGCCTTTAAATCTGCCCTATGGGAAAAAAAATCGCCTTTACTATCTGTTGATCCCAAAAGAGGATATAAAGGCAAAAATCTATGTTCCAGTGGACAGTGAGCACAGCGATCTTCGTAAGACTATGGATGAGAAAGAGGCATGGGAGATCATCGAAAAGATACCGGACATGCAAGAAGAATGGATTGTAAATGATAAGCTAAGGGAGCAGCGTTATAAAGAGGTGCTAAAAGCCGGCAGGCCGGAGGAACTGGCCGGTATGATCAAGAATCTTTATCAGCACAGACAAAAGCGAAACGCGTTGGGAAAACGGAATGGAGCCGTGGATGAACACCTGTTTCAGATCGCAGAAGAACATTTGTTTTCTGAGATATCATTTGTTATTGGCAGGGATAAGAAAGAAATCCGCAGCTTAATAGAGGAAACGATCCAAAGGAAACAAAAGGCAGAGTAAGCATGAGGACATCCCTTAAGTCGAATGGACAAAGGGATGTCCCTCCTTTTATTTCAAAAAGAAATGCAGAAGCTTGCTGTAAGCGGGTTTGTAGGGATGATAGCGCATGGGAAGATCCAGCCAGGTCTTTTTGTCCACAATACTTTTCTTGTGGGAAAAGGTCTCAAATCCCTCTCTGCCGTGGTAAGAACCCATCCCACTTTCGCCGAAACCGCCAAAGCCCATCTCACTTGTGGCCAGATGAATAATCGTGTCATTGATACAACCACCGCCAAAACCGCACCGGGAGGTGATTTGCTTTGCGATACTCTTTTCTCCGGTAAAAATATAGAGAGCCAGAGGATGAGGCATGGCGTTGACCTTCTTGATGACCTCTTCGATGGAATCGTAGGTTAAAATGGGCATCAGAGGACCAAAGATTTCCTCCTGCATGACCCCATCCTCGAAGGTGACAGAATCCATCACTGTGGGTTCAATCCTGAGTGATTTCGGATCCGCGCCTCCTCCGCAGATGACTTTATCCTGACGGATCAATCCTAAAATGCGTTGAAAATGCTTTTCATTGATGATAGAGCCATATTCCGGATTAGAGAGAGGATGTTCCCCAAATTGGAGTCGAATTTGACGTTTGATTTCCGAGACAAGATCGTCTTTGATCCTGCTGTCACAGTAGATATAGTCAGGGGCCACACAAGTCTGACCGCAGTTTAAGAATTTGCCAAAGACAATTCTTTTGGCAGCCAGCTTCAGATTCGCACTCTGTTCCACAATACAGGGGCTTTTCCCTCCAAGCTCCAGAGTGACGGGAGTAAGGTGAACGGCAGCGTGGCGCATAACTTCTTTGCCAACCGCCTGACTTCCCGTGAAAAAGATATAGTCAAAGTGCTGTTCCAGAAGGACTGTGTTTTCCGCCCTGCCTCCGGTGACAACACAGACAAAGGATTCATCGAAGCATTCCCGGATGATGGTCTGAATGATATCGCTGGTAGCTTTCGAGTAGGCGCTGGGCTTTAGAATGGCGGTGTTTCCGGCGGCAATGGCGTCTGCCAGGGGATCCAACGTCAGCATAAAGGGATAATTCCATGGGCTCATAATTAGGACAGTTCCGTAGGGAGAGGGCTTTTGAAAGCTTCTGGAGTGAAACTGCGCCAGAGGAGTACGCACCCTCCGCTCTCTGGCAAAGGCGCGGGTATGCCGGATCATATAGCTAAGCTCACTTAGAACCATTCCGGTCTCACACATATAGGATTCAAAGCTGCTCTTTCCCAGATCTTGTCGCAGAGCATGGTGGATATCCTCTTCGTGACGCAGGATAGCAGTGCGCAGTCTTTTTAACGCCTGGATTCTATGTTCTACGTTGAGAGTGGCTCCGGAAGCGAAATAAGCCCGCTGTTTTTTCAGAATTTTTTTAATCTCTTGTTCATTCATGTTTGGCCTCCTTTTGGTCCTGGGACTCTTCCATTAAGAGATAGTAAAAGGTTTCCAACTGTTCAGCGTCCATCAGTACGGGGACGGGATAGAGCGGATTGGCTTCTTTGTCGGCATAGTGGGCCAGCTTTGGAATGTCTTCCTCACGGATTTGCGGAATGGTATCTCCGATACCAAAGCGTTGCTTCATATCCTGTATAGCGCCAATGAAAGCCTCGGCAGCTGTGGCACAGGGAGTCTTTGTATCTGCAACCCCTGCCTCGATGGCCAGCTGATGCAGCTTTTTGTGAATGGAGGAGCCATAGGCTTTCAGCACATAGGGCAACAGGGTGGCATTCGCCAAACCATGGGGGACGTTGTACTCGCCTCCCAGAGAATGGGCTACGGCATGAACATATCCCACATAGGATTTTGTGAAAGCGCAACCTGCATAATAAGAGGCCCGCAACATGTTCTGTCTGGCCTCTATATTTTGTCCATCCTGATAGGCAATATCCAGATTTTCAAAAATCAGCTTTACTGCTCGTCTGGCGTTTTTTCTGGTGCCGGCAGTAGTGGAGTTTCCAATGTAGGCTTCCACGGCGTGGGTGAGTGCGTCCATCCCTGTTGTGGCAGTCAGGAATGGAGGCAGCCCCAGCGTAACCTTCGGGTCCAGAAGCGCGTATTTGGGTATCAGAGGAAAATCATTGATAGCGTATTTATGCCGAGTTTCAGCATCGGTGATAACAGCGGCCAAGGTGGTTTCGCTTCCGGTACCGGCTGTGGTGGGGACAGCGATAAGAAGGGGAAGTTTCTTCCGTACTTTTAAAATCCCCTTCATCTTTGCAAGAGACTTTCCGGGCCTTGCAATACAGGCTCCAACGGCCTTGGCGCAGTCGATACTGGAACCGCCTCCAAAACCGATAATGGACTGACAGTTCTGTTCCCGGTAAAGATTCACAGCCTCAGCGACATTTACTGTGGTGGGATTGGCTACTGTTTTGTCGTAGATCCAATAAGATATCTGATTTTTTTGAAGGGCTTTTTCCAGTGGCGCGATCAGTCCCAGACCGCGGATTCCCGAATCAGTGATAATCAGAACCCGCATGGTATCTTTTTCCCTGAGAATCCCCGCCAGTTTTCCGGGAGAATTGATGATTTTGGGATGGCGATAGGGAAGAAATGGAAGAGCCAGTTTGAATATGGTCTGAAAGGTTCTACAATAGATTTTTTTTAGTGGTTTCATAGAAATCGAAGATCCCCTTTCTATATGTAAATGGTAGAAAAACTCTTTTAACTATAGCATGGGGATTTTAAAATTTCAACTGATGTATGGACATTTCTTGACCGGGAAGGGCATCAATAATATAATGAAATGAAACAGAATAGCATATTGACAGCTGAAGAAGGGAGTGGAGCAAGGATATGAGATATCAGACTAAAAAGCTGGAAGGAGGGATTGATATTCCCACATATTTGAAGGAATATGTGGATATTCCCACCTTTTTGGAATGCTGCAAGGCCTGTCCCAACTATGGGAACCTGTGGAGTTGTCCGCCCTATGATTTTGACGTGGAAGATTATTGGAGGCAGTTTGCGTATATTCAGGTTTATGCCACACAGATTTTATTTGACCGGGAGGATACGCAGCGCACTTATGATAGCTGTGAGCTTCAGCAGATCATGGAAGAAATCCTGGGAAAAGAAAAGGCCAGGCTGGCCGGATGGATGGAGCAAAAGGAGAAGGAGTATCCAGGAAGTCGCGCTTTGTCTGCGGGGAGCTGTATGCTGTGTGCCAGCTGTTGCCGGAAGGAGAAACAGCCTTGTCGTCATCCAGAGAGAATGCGCTATTCTATCGAATCCCTGGGCGGAAATGTGGGTAAGACGGCCAGTAAGCTGTTGGGTGTGGAGCTGATGTGGATGGAAGAAAAAAAGCTGCCCGCTTATTTTGTACTGGTAAACGGACTGCTGCTGCCGGGAAACCAGGAGGTGTGAGATGAAGAAAGTTGTGGCTGCTGTGATTCAGATGGATTCCCAAAACCAGGTGGAGGAAAACTTACGGAAGGCAGCTGATCTGATCGGGGAGGCGGCCAAAAAAGGGGCGAAACTGGTGGCCTTGCCGGAGACGGTAAATTATATTGGGGATGATCCGGAGGATGCAGCGGAAGACATACCGGGAGGTCCCTCTTATTGCCTGTTTTCGGAATTGGCCCGGACATATGGGATCTGGCTGCATGCAGGCAGCATTACGGAGAAGCGAAGAGAGGGACTTCCCTGTAATACCACGATGGTGTTTCAGCCACAGGGGGAGCTTGTGGCCACTTACCGGAAGCTGCATCCTTTTGACGTGGAAATCGAGAATGGCCCGAGTGTACGGGAATCCGACCGGATCTTTCCGGGGAATCAAATTGTGACTGTGAAAACCGATGTGGCAGGTGTTCTGGGCCTGGGAATTTGTTATGATCTTCGGTTCTGTGAGCAGTTTCGTCTGATGGCTTTAGAAGGAGCGCAGGTATTCATTTTGCCTGCGGACTTTACCACCCATACCGGGAAGGATCACTGGGAGGTACTGCTTCGGGCCAGAGCTATTGAGAATGGATGTTTTGTGCTGGCCCCGGGCCAGATCGGAAGGAAACCCAAATATGCTTCTTACGGCAGATCCATGATTGTAGATCCTTGGGGAAATGTTTTGGCAAAAGCGGGGGACGCCCAGGAGGTGATTATGGCAGAGCTGGATTTTGATTATCAAAGAAGAATCCGGCAACAGTTGCAGACGCTGGAAAACCGAAGGGCAGATTTGTACCGGTTGAAGAAAAAAACACGGTTATAAGAGGCATTTCTTTTGTTTTGCAGGGAAAAGCCTTGTCATCCGACTTGTTTTGCATTACAATAGACCCTAGTCGGAAAATAGCCAAACGCGCGCTTGGCAGGCGGCTTTAGGAGGAAATGGATGGGAATCATAGAAGCAACGAAGTTGATGTTTGAATATATCAAATATGGAGAGGACGGAGGTATTGAATCCACGTACCGGGCCATAGATGATGTGGATTTGGATGTAAAGAGGGGAGAGTTTGTGGCTATTTTAGGGCACAACGGTTCTGGAAAATCAACCCTTGCCAAACACATCAATGCGATTTTAATTCCCACCGGAGGAACCCTGTATGTGGATGGAAAGGATACCTCGGACGAAGAGAATGTGTGGGATGTGCGAAAGAGCGCAGGGATGGTCTTTCAAAATCCGGACAATCAGATTATCGGTACCGTGGTAGAAGAGGATGTGGGGTTTGGCCCGGAGAATATGGGAGTGCCGACCCAGGAGATCTGGGAGAGAGTGGCAGAAAGCCTGAAAGCGGTTGGCATGTGGGAATACCGGAAGTCCTCCCCTAATAAGCTGTCGGGAGGGCAGAAACAGAGGGTGGCCATCGCCGGAGTTGTGGCCATGCATCCTAAGTGTATTGTGCTGGATGAGCCAACGGCGATGCTGGATCCCAACGGCCGCAAGGAAGTGATTCGCACGGTGAGAGCGCTAAACCAGGTGGAGGATGTGACCGTGCTTTTGATTACTCACTACATGGAGGAGGTAATCTATGCGGACAAGGTGATTGTCATGGATGATGGGAAAATTGTTATGCAGGGAACACCCAGAGAAATATTTTCCCAGGTAGATACGCTAAAGAAGTATGGACTGGACGTACCTCAGGTGACGATGCTGGCCCACGAGCTTCGAAAAGAGGGCCTGGCAATTCCGGAGGGCATTTTGAGTGTGGAAGAATTGGTGGATCAATTATGTCGATAAAAGTAGAACATGTAAGTTATCTGTACGGGCAGGGAACAGCTTTTGAGAAAAAGGCTTTGGACGATGTAAGCCTTATGCTGCCGGACGGGCAGTTTCTGGGGATCATCGGGCATACCGGTTCGGGGAAATCAACCCTGATTCAACATCTGAACGGGCTGCTTAAGGCGACCTCAGGAACCATATATTATGATGGGGAGAACATCTATCAGGAAGGCTATTCCATGAGAAAACTGCGGGAGAAGGTGGGGCTGGTCTTTCAGTATCCGGAGCATCAGCTTTTTGAGACGGATGTGTTTACGGATGTGTGCTTTGGCCCAAAGAATCAGGGCTTACCGATGGAAGAGATGGAGCAGAGAGCCCTGGAAGCCTTACAGCAGGTGGGACTTAAGGAGAAGTATTACCGAAAGTCTCCCTTTGAGCTTTCTGGCGGGCAAAAGCGGAGGGTGGCCATCGCCGGAATTTTGGCCATGCATCCGAAGGTGTTGATTTTGGATGAGCCTACGGCAGGACTGGACCCCAGGGGCAGGGATGAGATTTTGGATCAGATTCATATGCTGCACCGGGAGAGAAAGATCACAGTGGTGCTGGTCTCCCATAGTATGGAGGATATTGCCCGCTATGTGGAACGAATGATTGTAATGAACCGGGGACAGGTGATGTTCGACGGCACCCCCAGGGAGGTCTTTTCTCATTATAAGGAACTGGAGGCGATTGGCCTGGCAGCACCGGCGGTCACATACGTGGTTAAGAAACTGGAAGAAAAGGGATTTGCCATAGACACCTCGGCCACCACGGTGGAGGAGGCAAAGACAGCAATTTTAGAGGCGTTAGGGAAGAAGAAATTATGATAAGAGATATTACACTTGGACAATATTATCCGGCAGATTCCGTGCTGCATAAGATGGATCCCAGAACCAAGCTTGTTGGGACACTGATATTTATCATTTCTCTGTTTTTATTTCGATCTTTTCCCTGTTATGTGTTGGCGGCCTTGTTTTTGGCCTCGGTGATACGCATCTCGAAGGTGCCGTTTAAGTTCATGGTGAAAGGACTGAAAGCAGTTCTGATTCTTTTGCTGATCACAGTGGCGTTTAATCTTTTCTTGACACCGGGAAAGAAAGTATTTCATATCTGGAAGTTAAAGGTCACATACGAGGGGATCCTTCAGGCCGTCTTTATGGCGATACGCCTGAGTTTCCTGATCATTGGCTCCTCGGTGTTGACTTTGACCACCACGCCCAATAATCTCACGGACGGACTGGAGAAGGGGCTTGGATTTTTAAAGAAGGTGCGGGTCCCGGTCCATGAAGTGGCTATGATGATGTCCATTGCTCTTCGCTTTATTCCGATTTTGCTGGAGGAGACGGATAAGATTATGAAGGCCCAGCAGGCCAGGGGAGCGGATTTTGAGTCAGGAGGTCTGATACAGCGGGCAAAAAACCTGGTGCCCCTTCTGGTGCCGCTTTTTATCTCCGCATTCCGGAGGGCCAATGATTTGGCCATGGCCATGGAAGCCCGAGGCTATCGGGGCGGAGAGGGAAGAACCAAGATGAAACCTCTGATTTACCGACGCAGGGATTATCTGGGCTACGGAGTCCTGGCGGCTTATCTTTGCGGAATCTGCGTAATCGGTATCTTTTTATAACAATCAGAAAGGGGAACAGAATGAAACGAGTGAAGCTGGTGGTGGCCTATGACGGCACAAACTATAATGGCTGGCAGGTGCAGCCAAATGGTATCACCATAGAGGGGATGCTCAATCTCCACCTTTCGGAGTTGCTGAAGGAGGAAATCAGGGTGACGGGGGCCAGTCGGACGGATGCCGGAGTTCACGCCCTGGGCAATGTGGCAGTGTTTGATACCAATGCCAGAATGCCGGCTGAAAAAATTTCCTATGCGCTCAATACCAGATTGCCTGCGGATATTCGGATCCAGGACTCCTGTCAGGTACCGGATGACTTTCATCCCCGATTCTGCAAGACCCAGAAGACTTATGAGTACAAAATCTGGAACCATCGGTTTGCAGATCCCACAAAGAGACTTTACTCCCTGTTTTGCTACTATCCGCTGGATGAGAAAAAGATGGAAGAGGCAGCCGGATTCCTGGTGGGCAAACATGATTTTCGCAGCTTTTGTACCTGGAAACCAGAGATGGAACATACGGTACGTACGGTTAAAAATCTGACGGTGACCAGACAGGGACATCTAATTACGATTCAGGTTACCGGAGATGGGTTTCTCTATAACATGGTTCGCATTATCGTGGGGACATTGATACGGGTGGGAAGTGGCATGTATCCTCCAGAATACGTGGCTAAGATACTGGCTGCCAGAGATCGGAGTCTGGCCGGGGAGACGGCCAGGCCGGAAGGACTGACATTAGTAAAGATCTGCTATCCGCCAGAGGAGGGATGACTTGTGGGAAAAGAAAGGACGGATAATTATGGAAGTAAAGGATTTGAGCCTGTTTTCGGATCTCACGGAAAATGAGATGAAAAGGAGCTTGGTCTGCGCAGGAGCCAGAGTGGAGATCTATGACAAAGATGCCTATATCTTTCAACAAGAGGAGGAGCCGAGATGGCTCTTTTTGATTTTAGAGGGGACGGTAATGGTAGGGCAGGTCAATTTCATGGGGAGAAACTCTCAGGTGGATTATCTGGGGGAAGGACAATGTTTCGGTGAGACCGATCTTTTTTTGGAGAAGGAAGGATACGGACATTTTGCGCAGGCAAAGACCAGGGCAAAGGTGCTGGCCGTCTCCCGTCATTTTTTCTATCGTACCTGCCAGAAAAATTGTGCCCATCATAGTAAAATTATTTTCAATATGATGCATATTCTGGCAAGGGAGGCAGATAAAAATTCCAAAAAAATTCAGCTGTTGACCTGCGGCACGCTGGGACAGCGCATTGCCTTATATTTGCAGCAGCTCAGCGGTGGGAAAAAAACGGTGCATTTGCCCATGAACAGAGAAGATCTTGCCGCATATTTAAATACAGCAAGACCTTCCTTATCCAGAGAGCTGTCACAAATGCAGGATCGGGGGGTTCTGCAACTGCTTGGCCGCAGTCAGATCCGTATTCTAAGCTTCTCCCTGTTACAAGATGAAATTGATGGCGTTAACCAAAAGTAACACCGGAATACAAAACATACTGTTTTTACTCTTCGGGTACGAAGACGTCTTTGCCCATGCCGCAGACAGGGCATACCCAATCATCGGGGAGATCCTCAAAAGCGGTTCCCGGTGCGATTCCTCCATCGGGATCGCCCTCGGCGGGATCGTACACGTATCCGCAAGGTTCACAAACGTATTTCTTCATGATCTTATCCTCCTCTTTCTTTAGGTGTCGGCTTTCCGCAAACCATGTAAAATTATAATATTCATAAGCTGCGACGGCTTATCATTGCCGGCGAGAAGGAAAACTGCATGAACCTTTTCGCACGGGAATTGTCTGCACCGTTATTTCCAGGAAAACCTTATGGCCTTAGTATACCCGGAATAACTCAAAAAATCCGTAACATTTGTTACGTAATAAAAAATAATTTTATTTTAGGTAGGCATGTATCCGACGCAGCATCTCTTCGCACTCGGTGCCATGAATTACGATTTCCAGACCTGCGGTAAGATTCATGGATAAGATTCCTAAAAAGGACTTAGCGTCCATGGTTGCAGATCCGTCTTTCAAATCCACATCGAAATCGTACTGATTGACAATGCGGACAAAATTGGCGATGTCTTCTGTGCTGTGAAAATGGATTGGATATCGCTTCATGATAGGCTCCTCCTTGGTGATCTTGTGCAGGAAACTACATTGTAGATTATTTTTCGAAAAAATTCAAGTATTTTTTACCAAAAAAGAAATGCTTGTCCCGGAGAATGATTGCTGATAAAATGATACAATAACCGAAAATAGCCGTCAGGGAGGAAGTGGACAGATGAAGGTTTTGATTTTATCCTGTAACACAGGGGAGGGCCATAATTGCGCAGGTCTGGCAATAGAAGAATATGTCAAGCAGCAGCCCGGCCATGAGGCCAGGATGGTGGACATTATGAGGCTGGCGGGAAAGAAAACCTCCCGGGCGGTGGGAGGAGCCTATGTGGGAATGGTAAAACATGCGCCAAGGTTATTTTGGCTGCTTTATCGCGCGGGAGGCTTGATCACATCTGCAAGAAGAAAGTCTCCGGTATACTATGCAAACACGCTTTTGGCGAAGCATGTCAGAAGATATCTGGACGAGACGGACTGGGACATCATTGTCACACCCCATCTGTTTGCCGCGGAAACCCTTACCTATATGAAAAAAAAGGGAATGTTGAGTCAGAAGACAGTGGCGGTGGGCACGGATTATACCTGTATTCCCTTCTGGGAGGAGACAGAGTGCGACTATTATGTGATCCCTCACAGAGATCTGGAGGAGGAATACCAAAGGCGCGGAATTCCCGGAGAAAAGCTGCGAGCCTATGGAATACCGGTACGGGGAGACTTCTTAAAAAGTACAGATCGGGAGCAGGCCAGAAAAGCCTGCAGAATTCCAAAGGGGGCCCATACCTATCTGATTATGAGCGGAAGCATGGGATTTGGCAAGATTCAACTGTTTGTGGCAGAGTTGCTGCGCAGATGCGAGGCGGATGAGTACGTAATTGTCATCTGCGGAAAGAACCGGCGCCTGGAGCGCTTGCTTCGAAAAGAATTTGGAAAACGTACTAACATACGAATCGTAGGGTTTACCCACCATGTCTCCAGATATATGGATGCCTGTGATGTGTTATTTACCAAGCCGGGAGGACTGACCAGCACAGAGGGAGTGGTAAAGGAAATTCCAATGGTTCACACTACGCCGATTCCCGGGTGCGAGACGAAAAATTTGAAATTTTTTGTGGAGAGAGGGATTTCTGAGACCGGAAAAGGGATCCGGGGACAGGTTGCGGCGGGTCAGAAGCTTATGAGAGATCAGACAGCCAGAGAACGGATGCGAAAGGCTCAAAGCAGTCAGATTCACAAAGAGGCAGCCAGACAGATTTTTGAACTGTTGACAGAGCTTGAGGGAGAAAAAGGATCATGAGATATCTATGTTTTATATTATTGGGATATCTGTCAGGGAGCGTGCTGTACGCCTGGCTTTTACCGAAATACTTCTGCGGCAAGGATATCAGAAAAGGAAGCCGGGATCAAAATCCCGGCACAGCGAATGCTTTTTCACAGGGGGGAATCGCCATTGGAATTCCAGTGCTTTTCCTGGAACTGGCGAAGGGTTTTTTCCCTGTTTACATAGCGGCCAGATGCCTGGATGTCCACAGGTTGCTTTTTGCCCTGGTATTGGCAGCTCCTGTGGTGGGACATGCTTTCCCGGCAGGAAATATAAAAAACGGAGGGAAGGCCATAGCCGTTTCCTTTGGCTGTCTGTTGGGCCTCTTGCCGGAATGGAGACCGGTGGCTCTGCTGGTGGGCTTGTATCTTTTCTTTTCACTGGTGGTGGTGGTCCGGCCCCACGCCCGGCGGAGCATCGTTACGTTTCTGAGTTTAATTGTGGGGAGTGTGTCTTTGGTCAGGAACAAGGCTGTGGTGCTGGGCATTATGCTGTTATCCGGAATTGTGGTAGAAAGACATCTGGCGGGAAGAAGCACGGAGAAATCGGAAAGTTCCATAAAAGTCTTTTGAAGGGAGAAAAAGGGTGCTATAATAGGGCTGCAATGGAAACAACACAGAGGGAAAAAGATCTGAGAGATAGGTTTTTATCCACAGCAGGAGAAAGGAAGGATGGTAATGATGAGATTTACCTTACCAAGAGATATTTATTATGGTGAAGGCTCTTTAGAGCAGCTTAAGAATTTAAAGGGAAGCAAAGCAGTTCTGGTGCTGGGAGGCGGCTCCATGAAGCGTTTCGGTTTTGTGGATCAGGCTACCGGATATCTGAAGGAGGCCGGGATAGAGGTTCGCTTATTTGAAAATGTAGAGCCGGATCCCTCCGTGGAGACGGTGATGAAGGGAGCGCAGATGATGCGGGAGTTTCAGCCGGATTGGATTATCGCCATGGGAGGCGGTTCCCCCATCGATGCAGCTAAAGCCATGTGGGTATTCTATGAGTATCCGGATACCACATTTGAGGAGATTCTGCAACCGTTCTCTTTCCCGGAACTGAGACAGAAGGCAAAGTTTCTGGCGATCCCTTCCACATCGGGAACCGCTACAGAGGTAACGGCTTTTTCGGTAATCACAGACTATGCAAAAGGAATCAAATATCCGTTGGCAGATTTTAATATTACGCCGGATGTGGCTATCGTAGATCCCAAGCTGGCGGAGACCATGCCGCCCCACCTGGTGGCCTACACGGGAATGGATGCATTGACTCACGCCATCGAAGCCTATGTATCCACTCTACATACACCTTTTACCGATCCCTTGGCCTTAAAGGCTATTCACATGGTAAAAGATGAACTGGTGAAATCTTACCAAGGGGATATGAAAGCCAGAGAGCAGATGCATTATGGGCAGTGCCTGGCAGGAATGGCCTTCTCCAATGCCCTTCTTGGTATCGTACACTCCATGGCCCACAAGACCGGAGCGGCTTTTTCCACAGGACATATTACGCACGGCCTGGCGAATGCCATGTATCTGCCGTATGTGATTAAGTATAATTCTAAGGAGAAAACAGCTATGGAGCGCTATGCTCAGATTGCCAGATCCATTGATCTGGAGGGAAATACGGACGTAGAACTGATGGAAGCCCTGCGTGGACAGATTCGGGAGTTTAATAAGGCCATGGAAATACCAAACACCCTTCAGGAGTTTGGTATCCGTGAGGATGAATTTAAAGAAAAGATTGCTTCCATCGCAGAACTGGCAGTAGGAGACGCCTGCACAGGTTCCAATCCCAGGAGTATCGATCCGGCCACTATGGAGCGGCTCTTTACCTGCATCTATTACGGTGAGGAAGTGGATTTCTAAAAGGTTTATATTTTCTACACAGGATGGACATATTTACCAGTTATGCTGTCCTTGTGGGCGAAGATTCCTGCCTGTTGTGGCAGGAATCTTCGCACTTTACGGGCATAAAAGGAGGAGCTTCTTTATGACGAATCAGCAGTACTATGCATTTATCCAACCCTATCAGGATGCCAAGCAGATGCTATTGACAAGGCTGGATGCCTTAAACCATACGCTCTATGGTAAGGGAAAGACAGGTCCCATCCACAACATCCAGGATCGGATCAAGGAGAAAAAAAGCATAGAAGAAAAGCTGAAGAGAAAGGGGTACACGGACAGCATTCAAAATGCCAAGGATCATCTTCAGGATATTGCGGGGATTCGGGTGATCTGTTATTTTGTAGAGGACATTACCAATTTGGTGGCGGCAGTCAAACGGCAGCCGGATTTGGTATTGATGAAGGAATCCGATTACATCTCATCGCCCAAGCCCAATGGGTATCGAAGTCATCACCTGGTACTGGGGGTGCCTGTATATTGTCTGGATGCCATGGAATATTTTCCAGTAGAGATACAGTTTCGCACCATGTCCATGGATTTCTGGGCCAGTATGGAACACCGGATCTGCTATAAAAAGAATCCAAAGGATAAGCAGCTGCTCTCTGCGAGACTTAAGGAGGACGCCAATATGCTGGCAGAGATAGAAGAGCGGTTTGAGCGCTACAATGAGAAATCTCATGAGGCAAAAAAGTATGGAGCGTAAAATTCTAAGGCTCTAAGGGGAAGAAGTGCAATTGCCTGCTTTACAAAGAGAAAGCGACCTGCTAGAATAAAGCCATCATACGAAAATAATGAGGGTTGATTATGGAGAAGATAGCAATCGTAACAGACAGCAACAGCGGTATTACCCAAAAGCAGGCGGAAGAACTTGGCATTTATGTGCTTCCCATGCCGTTTTACATTAATGACGAACTGTTTTTGGAGGGGATCAATCTATCCCAGGAGGAGTTTTATCAGAGATTAAGTGAGGAGGCTGAAATCCACACTTCCCAGCCATCCCCGGCAGACGTGATGGATCTGTGGAACAAGCTTTTAAAAGAATATGAAGCCGTGGTGCATATTCCCATGTCCAGCGGACTTTCCGCTTCCTGTCAAACGGCCTGCGCGCTGGCCGCAGATTACCAGGGAAAAGTTCAGGTGGTAAATAATCAGAGAATATCCGTGACCCAGCGCCAGTCGGTGCTGGATGCGATCCAGCTTGTGGGAAAAGGAAAGAGCGCCCGGCAAATTCGCCAGATTTTGGAGGAAGAAAAGTTAAATTCCAGCATTTATCTGACTTTGGAAACTTTAAAATATTTAAAAAGAGGGGGGCGTATCACACCGGCCGCAGCTGCCATTGGAACCGTGCTGAATCTAAAGCCTGTTTTGCAGATTCAGGGAGAAAAGCTGGACGCTTTTTCCAAAGCCAGAGGCAAAGCAAAGGCAAAGCGCATAATGCTGGATGCCATGCGGCATGATCTGGAAAACAGATTTGCCACCGAGATGGAGCGGGGACTTATGGCCTTGGAAGTGGCATATGCCGGTAATTATGAGGAGGCCATGGAATGGAAGAGAGAGGTGGAGGCAGAGTTTCCGGATATGGACTGCTGGACGGACGCCTTATCGCTTAGCATAGCCTGTCACGTAGGTCCCGGAGTATTGGCTGTGGCTTGCGCAAAGAAGATTGTGTAGAGGGACAGGCATATGCCAGGGAGGAACGTGCATGAAAAAGGGTTTGGGCCTGGTGTTACTGGCCGTAAGTGTTGGGATACTAAATCTGTTTCCAGCTTATACAGTGCATGGAAAGGGGGTACAAAGCCGGGCACCGTTGGAAGCGGTCCGGAAAGGAGAGAAAACAGAGTCTTTACAGAATGTGAGAAAGGCTAAGAAGGCAAAAGGCACCTGGGTTAAAGGAAAAAAGGCGGTCAGATTCCGATATCAAAAAGGGGGATTTGCAAAATCCACCTGGCACAGGATTCGGGGAAAACGATACTATTTTGATGAGAAAGGGCATCGCAAGACCGGATGGTTGGAATATCAGGGAAGGCGCTATTATCTGAATTCCAGAGGCGTCATGCAGACCGGGTGGATTCATCAGGGAGGACATGTCTACTATCTGAAGAAAACAGGAGCTATGGTCTCCTCAAAATGGGTTCGTTACCGGGGAGAGCGTTATTATCTGAAGGCCAATGGACGTATGGCTACAGGGTGGCAGAGGGTGAACGGGAAAAAATACTATTTTGGTGCGGATGGAGCGGTCAGAACCGGACTGCAATTTATCAAAGACCAGTGGTATTTTTTTCGAAAGAACGGTTCCTTGAACCGGAAAAAAAAGGTACCTAAGATCAATCCAAACAAGCCGATGGTAGCCCTTACCTTTGACGATGGGCCGGGACCATACACGGAACGGCTTTTGGGGTATCTGAAGGAGTATCAGGCAAAGGCTACCTTCTTCTTGGTGGGCTCCAGCGCAGGCAGGTATCCGCAGGCTATAAAAAAAGCATTTCGCATGGGTTGTGAGATTGGGAATCATTCTTATAGCCATCCTTCCCTGACCGGACTTTCCGTCCAGGGCATTCGCCAGGAAATCGAGAGTACCGGACAGCTGATTTACAAGATTACAGGGGAATATCCCACGCTGGTTCGTCCGCCTTATGGGGCATATAACAGAAACGTCTGCGATAGCGTGGACTTGCCGGTCATTTTATGGAGTGTGGATACCAGGGACTGGGCTACCAGGGATGCTCAGGCCACGGTATCTCATATCAAGACTCACATCAAGGACGGGGATATTATTCTGATGCATGATATCCATCCTCAGACCGTGGATGCGGTTCGTCAAATCCTTCCGTGGCTGAAGGAGCAGGGATATCAGATGGTGACAGTCAGCGAATTAGCAAAATATCGGGATATTTCACTAAAAGATGGAAGTGTCTATACAAGCTTGCGTTGAGTGAGCCGGATTGTACATAGCGGGGCAGAAAGCAGAGTTTTGCTTTTTGCCCCTTTTGCAGTTGTCAGAGAGAGGTTTTCCTCCCCCGCAGAAAGACGGCCCGGATTTGCAGCTTCTGATCCAGCAAGATCAGGTTGGCCACCTTTCCGGGAGCAATGCTGCCGTATTGATCGTAGACCCCGGCTACTTTTGCGGGGGTTACGGCGGCGCAGGTAACGGCGCTTTCCAGAGGAATCCCCATGGAAAGCACCAAGATTCTCAGACAGTCCATCAGGTTTGTGACAGAACCGGCCAGCGTGCCGTCTCTTAATGAGGCCACAGGGCCTCTTACAGATACCTCCTGTCCGCCAAGCTGATAGGTTCCGTCCGGCAGTCCGGTGGCCATCATGCTGTCGCTGATCAGGCAAATTCGCTGGTCTCCAAAGAGCCGGAAAGCCGCCCGCACCGCGCAGGGATGCAGGTGGACTCCATCGCAGATAAGCTCCACCGTGACATTTTTATGATCGAAAGCGGCTCCAATCACCCCCGGAGCCCGATGGGAAAAGGGGGGCATCGCATTGAAAAGATGGGCGGTATGGCTGGCGCCCTGCTCATAGGCCAGAGAGGCGGTGGAATAATCCGCTTCCGTATGGGCCAGGGAGATCACCGCCTTTCCCCTGACCAGACGGATAAACTCCATGGCGCCATCCAGCTCCGGAGCCAGATCCACTAACCGGATGTTCCAGCCGCTGGCTTTTTGTAACCGTAAGAACAGAGCCGGATCCGGGGCCTTCAAATAGGCTTCGTTTTGCGCGCCCTTTTTGGCAGGAGAAAGGAAGGGACCTTCCAGGCGAATCCCACAAAGGATGGAACCTGCGTGGCTTTCATAGGACCCGGCTTCCTTTAAAACAGGCGACAGAATTTCTTCGCTGTAGGACATGGTGGCAGGCATGATGGTGGTAATGCCGTGTTTGAGCTGATAATTGCCGATGGCAGAGAATGCCTCCCTGCTTCCATCACAGAAATCGTATCCTGCGCACCCGTGAAAGTGGATGTCTGTCAGGCCCGGAATGGCGTAGAGCCCTGAGGCGTCCAGACAGGAGGAATTCCCGGAAGGGGTCCCGGTAAAGAGCCCGTCTTCCATACAGATGTCCTTTTGGACAAAGCGGCCACAGGATTCAAAGACCAGGGCATTTTGAATTCTCGTGGAATTCATCGGTGGGAGAGCTTTGACAGAGCCTGCTCATCGGCTACCACGGTTACCTGTCTATGGAGCTGAAGGATGGAGGCGGGAACCTGGGGGGTAATGGGGCCCTCTATCATTCTTTTTAAGGCCTCCGCTTTGTCAAACCCACTGACCACTACGAGAATGCTTCTGGCGTTCAGGATGTTTTTGACACCCATGGTGTACGCCTGGCGGGGGACCAGATTTCCGGAAGCGAAGAAGCGTTTGTTGGCCTCTATGGTACTCTCAGTCAGGTTCACACAGTGAGTTTCCGGGATGAAGCAGTCTGCCGGCTCGTTAAAACCGATGTGTCCGTTTCGGCCCAGGCCCAGAAGCTGTAAGTCCACCCGGCCCACCTTTCGCAGGATTTCGTTGTAGCGGGCGCAGGCTTTATCTGCATCTTCTTCCAGACCGTCAGGGACAAAGGTGCGCTCTTTGGGAATGTTTACATGATCGAAGAGATGATGATTCATAAAATAGCGGTAGCTTTGGTCGTGCTCTCCAGAGAGCCCCCGGTATTCATCCAGGTTGACGCTGGTTACACACGAAAAGTCCAGCGCTCCTTTTTGATGCCACTGTACCAGCCTCCGGTAAGCTCCCACAGGGGAGGAACCGGTGGCGAGGCCCAATACACAGTCCGGTTTCAGTGTGATCTGGGAAAAGAGGATACCGGCGGCTTTCTGACTCATATCTTCATAATCCTTTGCTCTGCAAATTTGCATAGTAATATTCTCCTTTTCTGATGAATACGAATACGGCGGGTTTCTGTTTATTTTATGATGACCGCCGCAAGGTTATCTTCAGTTTAGCCTACTTTGACCATAAATGCAAAGAAAATCAAGAGAAAATTGTGAAAAATTATGCAAGAAAAAAAGATCACCCGCAAATATCGTTTTGCGGGTGGTAAGAGAAATTACGGCCTCCTGGCCAAAGCAGCCTCCACGAAGCCTTTGAATAGCGGGTGAGGACGGTTCGGTCTGGACTTTAACTCCGGATGGGCCTGGGTTCCGATAAAGAAGGGATGCTCCTTTAATTCCACCATCTCTACAATCCTGCCGTCGGGAGAAAGGCCGCACAGGGACATGCCATGTTCCGTTAAAACCTTTCGGTAATCATTGTTTACCTCATAGCGGTGCCTGTGACGTTCGTAGATTGTCTGGCTGCCATAGAGCTGATACGCTTTAGAATCTGCGGCAAGCACGCAAGGGTAAGAGCCAAGCCTCAGAGTACCTCCGATATCCTCCACTCCATTTTGATCCGGCATCAGGGCGATCACCGGATGGGTGGTTTCCGGGGCGAGCTCTACACTGTGAGCATCGTTATAGCCCACCACATTTCTGGCGAATTCTACGATGGACAACTGCATCCCCAGACAGAGCCCCAGGAAAGGAACCTGATGTACTCTGGCATAGTGGATGGCAGTAATTTTCCCCTCCACTCCCCGGTCACCGAAGCCTCCGGGTACCAGGATACCGTCCATGGAGCCTAACAGTTTCTCCGCGTTTTCCTCATTTAATTGTTCCGAGTCGATCCAGTGAAGGTTCACAGTGGCACGGCTGGCGATTCCTCCGTGTTTTAGGGCCTCCACCACGCTGATGTAAGCGTCATGAAGCTGGATATATTTCCCCACAAGAGCAATGTCCACTTCTCTGGTGGGATGGCGCAGAGCCTCCACCATGGTCTTCCAGTCTTCCAGGTCCGGATTGGGGCATTCCAGATGCAGACAATCGCAGGCCACCTGAGCCAGATGTTCTTTTTCCATGGCCAGGGGAGCCTCATAGAGATATTCCACATCCAGATTCTGAAGCACCCGGTTGCTGGGAACATTACAGAACAGGGCAATTTTATCCCGAATACTCTGATCCAGCGGCAGCTCGGATCTGCACACGATGATATCAGGCTGGATTCCCATCCCCTGCAATTCCTTTACGCTAGCCTGGGTGGGCTTGGTCTTCATCTCCCCGGAGGCTTTCAAATAGGGAATCAGAGTCACGTGAATGAGAATGGCATTTTCATGTCCGATATCGTGTTGAAACTGGCGGATGGATTCCAGAAAAGGCTGACTTTCGATGTCACCTACGGTTCCACCCACTTCGATGATAGCAATCTGAGTTTCCTCTGTGGTGAAATTACGATAAAACCGGCTTTTGATCTCATTGGTGATATGGGGAATCACCTGTACGGTGCCGCCCCCGAAATCTCCGCGCCGCTCCTTCTGGAGGACGGACCAGTAAATCTTTCCCGTGGTAACATTTGAGTTTTTATTCAGGCTTTCATCGATGAAGCGCTCATAATGTCCCAAATCCAGATCCGTCTCAGCTCCGTCGTCTGTGACAAACACTTCTCCGTGCTGGATGGGATTCATGGTTCCCGGATCGATATTGATATAAGGATCGAATTTTTGCATGGTTACCCGGTACCCCCGGGCCTTTAAAAGTCTTCCAAGGGAAGCGGCGGTAATGCCTTTTCCCAAGCCGGATACAACCCCACCTGTTACAAATACATACTTTACTGGCATATGATCCCTCCTGTCATGGCTTACTTTTGAGCCGGTTATTTAAAGCAGTTACAAAATGAACTTCACAAGTATACACCATTCCGGGAGAGAAATGTATCCTTTTTCAGACAAAAAAGTTCCGATTTTTTTACAGATTTCTGCATGTTTATTCGTCAAAATGTAAGGGGTACCGCCATCCAAAATAACGAATTCTAGTGATACAGGCGTTTATGCTCGTATTTGGGTTCCATGGTAAGCTGCAGCCCAAGGCGTTTTAGCTGTTTGATATCCACCTCGGAGAGCATAACCGATGAATGCATCTGGCAGCCCCGAAGTTGGGGCAGCTGCTCTAAAGCCTGCTTGGCTTCCGGTAAAGTAGCGGCACTGGTGGATAGGGCGATGAGCACTTCGTCTGTGTGTAGCCTGGGGTTTTTGCTGCCCAAATAGGATACCTTTAAGCGTTGAATAGGCTCAATAGCCTCCGGAGAGATTACATGGATATCATGAGAAATGCCTGCCAGCTCTTTTAAAGCGTTTAAAAGCAGTGCTGCGGAGGCGCCCAGAAGATCAGAGGTCTTACCTGTGATTTGCTTCCCGGAAGGAAGCTCCAGCGCCGCGGCCGGGGCACCGGTCAACTCCGCACGCTTTAAGGCAGAGGAGACCACTTTCCGATCCGTAACGGCCAGGTGGGCCTGCTTCATAATCAATTCGATTTTGTAGGCCTCCGCTTCCGGAACGGTGCCATCCAACAAGCCATCCAGGGCCTGATAATAGCGGCGGATGATTTCTTGTCTGGAGGCTTCCTGGCAGACCTCATCGTCCACGATGCAGTTTCCGGCCATATTGACGCCCATGTCAGTGGGAGACTTATAAGGACTTGTGCCATATATCCGTTCAAAGATGGCATTTAACACCGGGAAAATCTCCACGTCACGGTTGTAATTCACAGTGGTAACGCCATAGGCCTCCAGATGGAAGGGATCAATCATATTAATGTCATTTAAGTCCGCTGTGGCTGCCTCGTAGGCCAGATTGACAGGATGTTTCAGGGGGATATTCCAGATGGGAAAGGTCTCAAACTTTGCGTAGCCCGCCCGTATTCCCCGCTTTAGCTCATGGTAGAGCTGGGAAAGGCAGGTGGCCATCTTGCCGCTGCCGGGGCCGGGAGCCGTGATCACAACCAGAGGCCTGGTGGTCTCAATATATTCGTTTTTTCCATAACCGTCTTCGCTGACAATCAGGGGTATATTGCTGGGATATCCGTCTATGGCATAGTGGGTGTAAACCTTAATTCCCAGTTTTTGAAGCCGCTGCTTAAAGATCTGGGCACTGCTTTGACCAGAGTACTGGGTGATCACCACGCTTCCCACATACAGTCCCTTTTCTTCAAACGAATCAATCAGTCGCAGCACGTCTGTGTCATAAGTGATGCCCAAGTCCCCGCGCACTTTATTTTTCTCAATATCGCCGGCGCTGATGACAATGACAATCTCAGCCTGGTCGGAGAGTTTCATCAGCATCCGCAGCTTGCTATCCGGCTCAAATCCCGGAAGTACTCTGGAGGCGTGGAAATCATCAAAGAGTTTTCCTCCAAATTCCAGGTAAAGCTTATTCCCGAATTGGTTGATTCGCTCCCGGATATGCTCCGACTGCATTTTCAAATACTTTTCATTATCAAATCCTATTTTCATCAATCTTCATCCCTCATGTGGTTATTATAGTTTTCTGCCCTTTGAGTATACTACAGAACAGAAGGATTCTGCTACTTATTTTTGATGGATTTTGGGGAAAGACGTCAAATAATTTATAAAAGCTTTAGAAATGTGGATGAATTTTCACATTCTGCTTATTGATTTCTGGGGGAAGTATCCTTATAATAGAATGGATTGAATCATTGAGGAGGAAAAGAATGGAGAACAACTATATGCCGGGGGGCGGCCAGGGAGGAGCACCCGGAAACGGACCGGGAAACGGACAAAATCGCGGCCCGAATAACCAGAATAACAGGAATAATGGAAACAACGGCAACAATGGAAAGAATCCGAAAAATGGACAGACCATTGTTATTTTTCTGATTGTAACGCTCCTGACTCTGGTGGTGATCAACCTGTTTAACGGGATGATGAAGGATTCCACGGAGAAGGAGATTACCTATAATGAATTTATCCAGATGGTGGAACAGGGGCAGGTGGATAAAGTAACCTTCCGCTCCAGTGAGATCGTGATCGTACCCAAGAGTCAGCCCATACCGGGGGTAGAGTTCACCTATTATACCGGGCGCATCGACGATCCTCAGCTGACGGAAATGCTGCTGGAGGCAGGAGTGGAATTTCAGGAGGAAATTCCGGATGTGACCTCTGCGGTCTTGTATAATATCCTTGGAACCTTTGTGCCTCTGCTTTTGATCTGGGGCGTGCTTTGGCTTGTTTTTCGCAGGATGAGCAAGGGAGGAGGCATGATGGGCGTTGGCAAAAACAGGGCAAGAGTTTATGCCCAAAAGGAGACCGGTGTCACCTTTAAGGATGTGGCAGGACAGGACGAAGCAAAGGAATCTTTGCAGGAAGTGGTGGATTTCCTGGAAAATCCGGGGAAATATGCCAAGATTGGGGCAAAGCTGCCAAAGGGAGCACTTCTGGTGGGACCTCCCGGAACAGGTAAAACACTTTTGGCTAAGGCTGTGGCTGGGGAGGCACATGCACCTTTCTTTTCTCTTTCCGGTTCAGATTTTGTGGAGATGTTTGTGGGCGTAGGAGCGTCCAGAGTCCGGGAACTGTTTGAAGAGGCCAAGAAGAACGCCCCCTGTATTATCTTTATTGATGAGATTGACGCGATTGGAAAGAGCAGAGACAGCCGGTACGGAGGCGGAAACGATGAGAGGGAACAGACTTTAAATCAACTTTTGGCGGAGATGGACGGATTTGACACCTCTTCAGGGCTGTTGATATTGGCGGCTACCAACCGGCCGGAGGTTTTGGACAGCGCTCTGCTTCGGCCGGGAAGATTTGACCGTCGCGTCATTGTGGACAAACCCGATTTAAAGGGCAGGGTGGATATTCTGAAGGTACACGCAAAGAATGTGCACCTGGACGATACGGTGGATCTGGAAGCCATTGCTCTGGCAACTTCTGGAGCCGTGGGTTCTGATTTGGCCAACATGATCAACGAAGCGGCTATTTTGGCTGTGAAAAAAGGCCGGAATGTGGTATCTCAGGCGGATTTGTTTGAATCCGTGGAAGTGGTTCTGGTAGGAAAAGAGAAGAAAAATAAGATTCTCAGCAAGGAGGAGCGCCGTATCGTTTCCTATCACGAGGTAGGCCACGCCTTGGTCAGCGCTCTGCAGAAGGATTCCGAGCCGGTACAAAAGATTACGATTGTCCCCAGAACCATGGGAGCTCTTGGTTATGTGATGAATGTGCCGGAGGAGGAGAAGTATTTGAATACTCAGGCGGAAATCCATGCCAGGATTGTGGAATTTGTGGCTGGACGGGCGGCAGAGGAACTGGTATTTCATTCGGTTACCACAGGGGCTGCCAACGACATTGAACAGGCGACTAAACTGGCCAGAGCGATGATTACCCAGTATGGAATGTCTGAGAAATTCGGTATGATGGCCCTGGAGGAGGCGGCCAGCATGTATCTGGACAACCGAACGGTTTTAAATTGCAGCGATGAAACGGCAGCAGAGGTGGACCGGGAGGTTATGCGGGTGTTAAAGGATGCCTACGAGGAGGCCAAAAAGTTGTTGTCTGAGCACCGGACGGCACTGGATAAGATCGCGGCCTTCCTGATTGAGAAGGAAACTATCACCGGCAAGCAATTCATGGAGATTTTTCATCAGGTGGAGCATCAGGAGAGCTTACCCCAGGAGACGGAAAGTCCGGAAAGCGAACAGGAGGAGAAGCCACAGGAGCTTCCCGCAGCAGAGGAGCCTTCCGAAGAATAAGAAAATGGACCGCAGCAGGCGGTCCATTTTCCGCTATAGGAGCAGAAAGTAAGACAACAAGCCAGCCAGGAGAAGAAAGATGGAGCCATTATTTGATATTGAAGAAGAATTAAAAAAACTGCCGGCCTCACCAGGAGTCTATATCATGCATGACGCTCAGGATGCCATCATCTATGTGGGGAAAGCCATCAGCCTGAAAAACAGGGTGCGACAGTATTTTCAGGCCAGCAGAAACAAAGGGGCAAAGATTGAGCAGATGGTTACAAGGATTCGCCGCTTTGAGTATATTGTCACGGATTCAGAGCTGGAGGCTTTGGTGCTGGAGTGTAATCTAATCAAGGAGCACAGACCAAAATACAATACGATGCTAAAGGATGATAAGACCTACCCTTTTATCAAGGTTACGGTTTCGGAGGAATTTCCAAGAGTATTGTTTTCCAGAACGATGAAAAAGGATAAGGATAAGTATTACGGGCCTTTTACCAGCGCCGGCGCTGTGAAGGATACGATAGAACTGATCCGGAAAGTGTATAAGATTCGAACCTGCAACAGGAGACTGCCCAGGGACATCGGGAAGGAGCGCCCCTGTCTGAATTATCATATCAAGCAGTGTAATGCCCCATGTCAGGGCTATATCAGTCAGGAGGAGTACCGAACGGCTATCGACGGCGCTATGGCTTTCTTAAACGGAAATTACGAACCGGTTTTGGAAGCATTAGAGGAACGGATGCGGGAGGCTTCAGAACAGCTGGACTTTGAGGCGGCGGCGGAATACCGGGATCTGATCGGCAGTGTTCGTCAGATTGCCCAGAGACAGAAGGTCACAAACAGCGACGGAGAAGATAAAGACATTGTGGCGTTGGCCACCGCAGAGACGGACGCAGTGGTGCAGATGTTTTTCATTCGAAACGGAAGATTGATTGGCCGAGATCATTTCTATCTGAGGGTGGCGCCACAGGATACCAGAAGTATGATTTTGGACAGCTTTTTAAAACAGTTTTATTCCGGCACGCCCTTTATCCCCAGAGAGGTGATGCTTCAGGAGCCTGTGGAGGATGTCCAGATCATTGAAGAGTGGCTGACCAAAAAGAGAGGACAGAGAGTCCACCTTCGGGTGCCTAAAAAGGGGACGAAGGAAAAACTGGTAGAGTTGGCGGCCAGAAATGCAGCCATTGTCTTAGAACAGGACCGGGAACGCATCAAGCGGGAAGAAGGCAGAACCATAGGGGCGATGAGAGAGATCACAGAGCTATTGGGGCTGGAGCAGGTGGTACGTGTGGAGGCCTTTGATATCTCCAATATCAGCGGTTTTGAGTCAGTGGGTTCCATGGTGGTCTATGAGCGGGGAAGGCCCAAGCGCAGCGATTACAGGAAATTTAAAATCAAATCTGTGAAAGGTCCGGATGACTATGCCAGTATGGAGGAAGTGCTTACCAGAAGGTTTCTTCACGGGCTCAAGGAGAGAGCAACCTTACAGGAGGAAGAACTGGGAAGATTTCTTCGGTTTCCGGATCTGATTATGATGGATGGAGGCAGAGGACAGGTAAACGTGGCACTTCGCGTGTTAGAAGAGCTGCATCTACAGATACCGGTTTGTGGTATGGTAAAGGATGATCATCACAGAACCAGAGGCCTTTATTATCAGAATCGGGAGATTCCCATAGACCGTTCTTCAGAAGGATTCCGACTGATTACCAGGATTCAGGATGAAGCGCACCGCTTTGCCATTGAGTATCACCGCTCTCTCAGAAGCAAAGAGCAGGTGCACTCTATTCTGGATGACATCCCGGGTATCGGACCGGCCAGAAGGAAGGCGCTGATGCGGGCTTTTTCATCACTGGATGCCATTCGGGAGGCCAGTATAGAGGAATTGGCGGCCGTGCCCTCTATGAATGAGGGAAGCGCGAAAAGCGTCTATGATTTCTTCCATTAATTGTCTGGGGAAGAATTGATGTTGCCGGATAAATATGTTAAGATAAAAACAGATGTCGGCGGCTGTCAGGTACAGCTGCATAATATAAAAAGAGAAGGAGAAGAATGGATGAGTAGTGTAGCACTGACGCATGTGGTGGAAAAAATGGATTTAAAAAATCTGACACCGGACGTGGACATGTCCCAGATTAGAATTTCTCTTCCGGATATCAACCGTCCCGCTTTACAGCTTGCCGGTTATTTTGACCATTTTGATTCGGAGCGGGTACAGATCATAGGATATGTGGAGTACACTTATCTGGAGCATTTACCCAGGGAGAAGAAGCTTCCCAATTATGAGCAATTTTTGTCCAGCAAAATTCCTTGTGTCATATATACCACAAAGACGAAGCCGGATGAAGATATGTTGCGGTTGGCTACGAAGTATGGGGTTCCAGTTCTGACCACCAGCAAAACGACGTCCTCTTTTATGGCTGAAATTATCCGGTGGCTGAATGTGGAGCTGGCGCCCTGCATTTCTATTCACGGGGTTTTAGTGGACGTTTACGGAGAAGGTGTGCTGATTATGGGGGAGAGCGGAATCGGAAAGAGTGAGGCTGCCCTGGAGCTGATCAAAAGAGGACACCGTCTGGTTAGCGATGATGTGGTGGAGATTCACAGAGTCAGCGACGAAACCCTGACCGGAACGGCGCCTGATATTACCAGGCATTTTATTGAGCTTAGGGGAATCGGTATCATTGACGTGAAGACCTTGTTTGGAGTGGAAAGTGTGAAGAATATCCAGTCTATCGATCTGGTAATCAAACTGGAAGAGTGGGACAAGGATAAGGAATATGACAGACTTGGGCTAGAAGAAGAATATACGGAATTTTTGGGCAATAAGGTGGTGTGTCATTCCCTTCCTATCCGCCCTGGAAGAAACCTGGCTGTGATCGTGGAATCCGCGGCGGTAAATCACAGACAGAAGAAGATGGGGTATAATGCCGCCCAGGAGCTTTATAACCGCGTACAAAATTCTTTAGCAAAGAGAAAAAATCCGGAGGGCTGAGTATATGAAAGAATATTGTTTTGGAATTGATATAGGAGGAACAACGGTAAAGTGCGGACTGTTTCGCACCGATGGAGAAGTTTTAGATAAGTGGGAGATTCCCACCAGAACAGAGAACAATGGGGCCAATATTTTACCGGATGTGGCTGAGACCATCCGTAAGAAGATCCGGGAAAAGCAGTTAAATAAGGAGCAGATCGCAGGCGTGGGTGTGGGCATACCAGGCCCGGTAAATGAAGAAGGAGAGCTTCCCTATGCCGTAAACCTCCATTGGGGCTATGTGCACCTGACAAAAGAATTGCAGGAGATGACCGGGCTTCCGGTAAAAGCGGCCAATGACGCCAACGTGGCGGCTTTGGGAGAGATGTGGAAGGGCGGCGCCGCTGGGTACCAGAATGTCATTTTAGTGACCCTCGGTACCGGAGTCGGCGGAGGCATTATTGTAAATGGCAAGATTATTTCCGGCAGCCACGGGGCAGGCGGTGAGATCGGCCATGTCCATGTGGAAGACGGGATAGAGGACGCCTGCAATTGTGGGAATAAGGGCTGTCTGGAGCAGGTGGCCTCCGCCACGGGAATCGTGCGGTTGGCCAGGGAAGCTCTGGAAGCATCCGATCAGCCTTCCCTTTTGAGAGAAGGTAAGGTGACGGCGAAGGCCGTATTTGATGCGCTCAAAGAGGGGGATGCCCTGGCAAAGGAGATTGTGGAGCGGTTTGGAAAGTATCTGGGCACGGCGCTGTCAATTTTCGCCGGTGTGGTAGATCCTCAGGTATACGTGATCGGTGGAGGTGTGTCTAAGGCGGGACCAATCCTTTTGGAATACATTCAGAAATACTATAAGGAATACGCATTCCCCGCCTGCAAGGATGCGGCTTTTGCCCTGGCTAAGCTGGGCAATGACGCTGGGATTTACGGAGCGGCAAAATTAATTTTGTCTTAAGATTAAGGAAACGGCCCCCAATCGTTTGGATATCAAACGGTTGGGGGCTGTTTTTAGTCGTCAGCCTTTTTCTTCTTTTCGTTCTTTTTCGTGTCTTTTTTGGAATCCGATTTCTGGGTTGAATCCGGTGTGGTGACCTCGTCCACTTTTTTTCCCGGATCGGTGAACAGATCCTTGATTTTATCCACAATCGTATGTCCCGGACAGGTGGAGGATGGCGCATTCGTGTACTTGGAGTCGTCTGTGGTACCCTCGCTGTCTTCCGGTCGCTTCATAAAAATCTTGGTCACAGTGGTACAGCTGGAAGAGGGGCGCAGTCCTGTGTCCCTGCACACCTGCATTGCGTAGTGGGCGTCGCAGGTCTCCGTGGGTTCTGTTCCTTTCACGAAGGATTCCGTGTAGACCATGGAGCCTCTGGGATCTGCACTGCATACACCGGAGACAGCCAGCTTGCCAGACTTTTTGCACACTGTGGCCGTGACAATGTTGGATGGCTCCTCAAACTCCCGGGACGGCAGACCGGCATGAACCCGCTTCATGATTTCATTCCACAGCTTTTTGTGGTAGCTGTGATAAATTCCACCGGAGGGAAGCTCCTCGTTGT
>CABSEG010000032.1 GCA_902476645.1 uncultured Lachnospiraceae bacterium
GTTTGTCAACACCTATTTTTACTTTTTTTTATTTTTTCTTTTCATATGAGGGAGCTGCCTCAGCAGCTCCCTCATCCATTGCATTTAAAACTCCGCTATTTTTTCCGATACATACTGCAGAATCAGAACCGCGTCCTTCGTATCCGCAGCTCCGTCTCCGTTTACATCTGCGCCATCCAGCGCCTCTGCATTCAGAGTCTCCATTTCCGCATTGTAGCGAAGGAGCGCTGTGGAGTCACTGGTGTTGACTTCACCGTCGCTGTTCACGTCCCCCTTTAAGCGGGCCTGTACCAGAATATTCGTCAAATCTTCCGTTGCCTTGTTTGCCTCTGCCTGAGTCGCGTCTTCATCGTCATAGATTGCCTTGGCTGCTTCCAGCGCATCGGCAAGGCCGCTGATGCTGGAATCCGTATAGTTGGAAGCATTGGCGAGAATCTGCTCTGCCTTTTCGATTACGGCAGGGCCGCTTTATTTCCTCTCATAACCAGACCTCTGATCGCCTCTGAAAGCTTCAGATAAGCGTCTGCCAGAGCGCCCTCGGCCCTGTTTGGATCTTCCAGAATTTCTTTGGCCGCTTCCACGGCTGCCTGAAATTTTGCCCAACTGTCTGAGGTATACTTGCTTGCGTTCAGTTCCTCCACTGCCTCTATCAAACTCTTCAGGGATTCCAGTTCTTCATTCGGAGCCACCTGTACGATTGCGCTGATCAAATCGCTGACCATCTGGTTTACTGTGTCCTGAGCAGCTGTAGCATCTGCCAGCATCGCTTTGGCCTCATCCATGAGCTCTTTCAATGCTTCCAGGCTTTCCTCATCGTAATCCTGTTCCAGATTCAATATATCCTCTGCCGCTTTTACGGCTGCTTCCAGGTGCTGCTTCTGTACGCCGTACTCTAAGCCTCCAAAAGCTTTCACCATGTCTGCCACCGCCTGGTCGATCTGCGCCTGTGTGGCATCCGGGTTTGCTTCCACAGTTTTCGCTGCGTCAATGGCTGTCTGCAAGGCTGCCCAACTCTCCGAAGTATACGCTTCCTTAGACAGGCTTTCCATAAAGTCGATCCACTCTCTCAGCTCATAAAGCGGCTCATCCTCTTGACCCGCCTCTAACAAGCCGTCTATGGCATCCTTCAGATTTTGAGCAGCAGTCTGAAGTTCCGTCAATTCCGTCTGTACGTCATCCACCAAAAGCTGAGCCTCTGTCAATGCCTTTAACATGGCCTGATAGGAAGCTTCCGTATAGTCTGTTTCCTGCTTTTCCTTTCCTTCCGCGATCAACCCCTTCAGGTCTCCTGCCCATTCTGCCTTTACCTCAAGCAGCGTGTTGCGCAGCTGGATCGCTGCCCGGTATACATCCTCGTAGGTAAGTTCTCCGCTTTCCGGCGCCTTTGCCTGATTTGCCGCATCAATGGCTTCCTCCAGGATGGCCTTCTGACCCTCATCCTCAATCTGGCCAAGAACGCCCTCTGCCGCCTCAATCATCTGATCAATGGGGGTGGTAAAGACCTCTCCCAGGATAAACTTGGCATCACACCAGTTTGCATGGTCATTGCTGATTCCGTCTCCTCCATCATTGGCTTCCAGAATTACCACAGAGGCTCCGGTCACGTCCACATCAATGACCTGATACGGGCTTTGCTGCGTCATATTTCCAGAGTCAAAGAGAAGATTTTCTTCTGTTCTCTCGTTCTTATATACTTTAAAGCGAACCTGATTGTCTGTTTTTCCATTGTTGGCTGACACTCCGCAGACAGCCTGGAATCTGGTGATCCCTTTTCCTGCTATATTATAGAAAATATTTGTGTTGGCATGGGTTCCGATTCCCTTTTTAAAGGTTTCCTTCTCGCCTTGCTCGTTATACAAAGTGAGCACGCCATCCCCACGATCGGTATCCACTTTATATTCTTTTCTTCCGTCCAAGGTATAATCTGTGTAGTCGCTGGCATAAATCTCTGCAGCCTCAGATGGAATCACAAAAGAAATTCGATACGTTTTTTCCGTAAAGTCATTTTTCACCGTCAGTACGGCACTTCCCGGTATTTCCTGCGTCTGTCGGATCTCCACAATCTGGCTTTCTTCGTACGGCTCACAAGTAACATAGGGTACCTGAGCTCCTCCAAGCAAAGTAACCTCATACTCTGTCTGTTCCGGCGTAAAATCTTCCAGGACTTCCCCATTGATGGAAATGGCCTTTACAGGGCAGTTTCTAAGCCGATAGATTTCCGCCTCTGCCGCCTCCAACTTCTGGATATTCACGACTCCCAGCTTCTGAGCCTCCACAAGCTTCTGATAATCGTTTCTGATTTCTTTTACGGACGCTTCCACCTCTATCAGGTTTGCCTCCGTCACTTCCGGAAGACTCTCTATTCTTCCTGCCAGCGCTATCGCTTCCTGCATAGCCTCGTTATAACGGGGCAGCTCTTCTATCTCCTCTGGCGTCGCTTTTGTGATACGAACTGCATACCCGGAATTGCTTCTCATAGCCTGACGCAGAGTATCCGTGCTGTCTACCAGATAAGTCAAGATGGATACCTTGCTGCTGTCTGCCTCACTATTTGTATAGATCTCCGCTTTATAGACGGTCTCTTTCTCCAGCATGATCAGAGGAATCTCCATTTCCCAATCTGCAGCGCTGATTGCAGCCAGATACCAGTCTTCTCCGTTTCTTCTGGCCACGGAAGCATATTCTTCAATTTTAGCATCCAGCATATGACTTTCATCCCATGTGGTAGGCATCACATCCCACATGCCCGTAGCCGGATCATGAATAGAGCCGAGGCTTCCATCATCATACCAATAGGGATAAATCAACGGGCTGAAATATACCAGAGAACCTGCGATTCGAAACGCCTTTGTCGTGTTGCGGTCATTTCTGTTAAAGCACCAGGTATGATCTGCCTGTCCTGCCACCATACGGGTAAACAGATATCCCAGATCGTCCTTAGGCGTGGGGTTTTCCTCATCCCCGTGAACGGCTTCATAAGTCAAGAGATTGGGATACGTTCTGTCATAGCCGGTTGTCAGCATCTCGTCATGGATATCCACGATCATCTGATTGTCTGCAGCGATTTTTACCCATTCGTACACCATCTTGGTAGAGTTTTGAGATCCCACCGGGACAAAGCCAAATTTGATCCCATCGATTCCCCACTCTTCTTTATACATAGCAAACAGATCGTCCAGTCTTCCGTTCTGATACTCGTTTTCCAAATGCCGGTAATTGATATACAGAACCAGACGAATGCCAAATTGATCCGCGTAATCGCTGATCTCATCCAAGTCAAAACCATCTATGCATTTCCATGGATCACTGGACATATTTCCCTCAGGGCCATACCAGCCAGCGTCAAAATGTACGTAAGTAATCTGATGCTGTACTGCAAAGTCAATGGCCATCTTGGCCTTTTCCGTCGTCAGCCCTGCACGCACGGCCATTCCCGGCGTAATCCAGGAAGTATCCTCCAAAGCGCATTCCGGGTTTAAGTTTTGCACCAGATAATGGCGCTCTACCAGTTCTCCCTCATTGTCACCCAGAACAAAGGTTCTCCAGGAGGTTACAAACTCTTCTTCGGATACGTCCACCGTAACCTCATCCACGCGATTTTCTTCTATCAAGTCCACGTTGTCAGAGTAGCCGTTAAAAACCGTTCTCAGCGTGCCAGGCTCGCTTCCTTCTTCCACCGTAAAATGTACTCTTGTGTAGTCCACCTGATTTGCCTCGGTAATGGTCATGGCATACCCATCTCCAATAACCGTCATAGGACGAAAGTATCCGGCTGCCTCTGCCTGCAATTCCGTCACGGGAATTTTCGTTACCTCGGTCTGGTTTCTTCCTATATGGGCATAGGCCGTGGCCTGATTGTCCAGATTAAAATACGTCAGTTCCTGAAGGATCTGGAACTGGGGCACCTGCGCATTTTTAGGAAAGGCATACCGAAAAGCCACCCCTTCTTCATAAGCTCTGCAGATAATGTCAAACCGGAATCCGTCCGCTGCCTGCAGCTTGATTCTGGTTTCCTGATACCGGTCCGGAACCGTCTTTATATCACCGAAGGGATTTTCCCAGGTGGCGTCCACCGGTTCACTTTCTTCTATTCCAAGAAGCGTAAAGCCATCCTTATATTCCTTCACTTCTTCCTGAATCTTCACCTGGAACCCCATGGCAGATTCCTCTACAACCTCTTTGCCCTTGTATCGAATTTGATACTTTGGAACCCCTGCCTCATCCAGCCAGAAGCTGGCCTGAGAGCTTCCCTCCAGAGAAGTCACGCGGATTGCTCCCTCGTGTTCTGTCTCTGCCGCATAAGCCACGGACTTTGAGCCGCTTGCCCAGGGACTCTGCCATGTGCCGACAGCCATGCAGAGAGCCATTGCCATGCAAATTCCCTTTTTTAATTTCTTTACCGTGTTGTTTTTCACAATACTTCCTCCCAACTTCCATGATGATATGTTTCGTTGTTTTGCTTGCCCCAGGTTTCGCAAAATTCCCTTTGATTATAGCCCTTTTATGCATCCCCCACAACACGAAATTCGTCCAAAAAACCTTATAGCGAATTTTATACCTTATTTTTACCGAAAATCAGGGTTCAAATTGCGCTTTTTTCGACACAATGGTATAATTAGTATCATTGCACTTTGCGACGAAGGCACAGAAAGGATTCGCTCATGAAAAAAACGTTTTTTCAACACGCCCATACGTTTCTCAAAAAAAATAAAATGCTTCTCTACATCATCTTTTCCTACGCGATGGTCAGCACGCTGTTGATTTCTTTTCTGGCATTCTTTCTGATTCGAAAGTTTACCGAAACCTCTACGCAAAACTACATTGCTTCTTACACTGAAATTGTCACCCGTATTGCGGATACCATGGATCTGATTTTTTCAAATACATACGAGGTCAGCCGATATCTCTTTGAAAATGACGAGGACATGCAAAAGGGAATGTTCGCCTCTTCTTTTTCCTCTGATGATCTGGTGGGAATCAGAACCAAGATGACAAAAGCTCTTACTCTGGATTCCTATCTGTACAGCATCTATCTGGTAAACCCACAGGCTGACTCCGTGTTTACCAGTTATCCCAGCCATTCTTCTTGCTCTGATTTCTATGATCCTGATATATTAGAAACGCTATTTCACAGCAGTGAAACCCATTCCGTCCTCTCCAGAAGAAACACAGGGGTGATAGACGAAGTGACGCTTCCCACAGACTTTATCACCTTTTTTCACAAAACGGTGGATTCTAATCAGAAAACGAAAGGCGGCCTTATCGCAAACATTTCCTGCGAGTACCTGCAGGAGACCCTGGCCTCAGAATATGGAAAAAATACGAATCTTTATATTATAGATTCCACAGACAAGATCATATTTAGTTCGCCCTATGCGGAACGCCTCTCCTCAGATTTGGATCGGAATTTAGCCGAACAGATACAAAAGGCTGCGGCAAGCAATCATTTTTTTTATAACACGGATTCGGGAAAAAACATCGTGGTCTTTCAGCATGGAAGTACCTTTGACTTTACGTATCTGTGCGTCATTCCCTATGACCTGATACTGCAAAGCGCAAGGCAGGTGCAGCAGTTTGTCTTCCTTCTGTCGTCTCTTCTGATCCTTGCCGGGCTGATCATCGCCTATAGTTTCGCTATGAAAATATATATGCCTTTTTATCAGTTTTTGTCGAATCTGCGTAAAAAGTTCAGCAAAAGCGGATCAGAGACAGCAGCAGAACTGGATTATCTGGCTTCCGCCTACGATTACCTTCTGGAAAATGTCCAGTCTCTCTCTCAAAAAATGGAAGTGCACTGTTTAAACAAACTTCTCAATCGGCAATATCCATCCTTAGAAGCTGTGGAAGAGGATCTGCAATCCTGCGGGCTGATCTTTCAGGAAGGGATGTTTCTTGTAATCCTGTTTCGCTTCTGCGATTTGCATCGTCTGAATGTCCGTTATGACGCATCGGATCTTGGACGCTTTAAGGCAGATATTTCCCAGGCCGTTCAAAACATGTTTTCCTCTTTTACAGACTGCAAAAGTACCATGCCAGACAGCGATTCCATTGTTCTGATCTTAAACTCCGCCGCCTTTTCCGATGAGAGGAACCTGCAAATGGAAGAGGCCGTCAAGAATACGCTCTCATCTGTCAACACACGCTATCAGATCTGCCTCTGCACCGGGATCAGTTGTCCGGTTACTGCCATCACAGATCTTTCCCTCGCCTACCGGCAAGCATCCTTTGCCGCTGACTGCCATATGTATCAGGATACAGTTGACAGCCCGTCTGATGTCTGCGTAATTCGTTATGAGCAGGTCGCCCAATTAGATAAAGAAGCCCTCCCTTATCCTCAGAGTACGGAAAGGACTCTTTTATCTTCCTTGAAATCCCTGGATTTTCCAAAGGCTAAAGAGGCATGTAACGCCTTTTTCCAGGAACTGAAGCTTGGAAGTCCTGAAATCGCCAAGCTCTACTTAATGCAGCTATGCGTCTCCCTGGCGCCATTGCTGCAGGAAGGTTCCGAGGAAACGGATGCCTGGGACTTTTCCTCCCTGAAAAGAGAATTGGAATACCGGGACACGTTATCGCAAAAGCAGCGCTACCTCTCCACGCTTTTCGAAGGCTATATTGCCCGAAAAAAGGAGAACCGGCAGCAAAAAGAACGGCAGATCACGGAACAGATCCTGGAATGGATACAAGCCCATTATCAGGATCCTGAACTGTCCCTGGAAACCATAGCCTCATCCAACCATTACTCCTCCAGCTATCTGCGCAGAATTTTCAAGGACTGCAGAGGATTTTCCCCAACGGATTATCTGATGAACTACCGTATTGAAAAAGCAAAGGAGTTTCTTAAAACCACACAAGAGCCTGCCGTAAAAATCTGCGAGATGATTGGCATCTCCAACCCAAAATATTTTTACAGCATTTTCAAAAAGACCGTAGGCTGCACAACCTCCGATTATCGGAAGAACGCCGCCCCGGCCGGGAAGGATTCTCTATGAAAAAACGAAATATTCGCTTTGCCGTGTTGGCCTTGCTTCTGGCTTTGATTCTGCTGGTGATCTTTGTGGATCGATTTCACAATCCAGCCAAACGGCCTGTCACGCTGTACTTTTGCATCATGAATGAATTGAACAACCAGGAGCACGTCCTGGCTGAGTTTCAGAAACGCACAATGGAAGAGCTGGGCCTGAACATTCGCCTGGAATCCCAGTCCCCGGATGCTTATAAGAAGAATCTTCCAAACATGCTGCGCACCCAGAGCAGTCTGGATTTGGTATTTGACGCCCCCTGGTTTACCATGAACCAAAATATTTCGGATGGATTGTATGTGGATTTGGAGCCCTATCTGGAAAGCGGGGATTACCCGGGCCTGAGCGCCGTCTTTACGGATCGCTATCTGGATGACAGCCGCATCAACGGAAAGCTCTACGGCCTGCCTATCACAAAAAACTTTTACGATGCCCCCGGCATTATCTACAGAAAGGATCTTCTGGAATCCTACCACCTTGGCTTTGATACCATCACCAGCTTAGAACAGCTGCAGGAATTTTATGAGGCCGTCCTTACCCATCATCCTGAGATGACTCCGCTAAGCGTTGGCAGCAGAGGATTCTATTACCTGCTTTTTGAAGACAGTCTGAAACTTCAGAACGAAAATGTCTTTGACGTTTCCGGAATCAGCTGGCCCACCCTCCCTGTCAAGGTCCTCTTATCTCAGGATCAAAAACAGGTTATGGACGTTCTTTTTCTTGGAGATGACCTTGCAGCGGGGGAACGGGACTATTTTTCCGAGGCTTACTTAAAGCAGGCTGACTGGAATCGATACCTTTCTAAGGATTCTCTCATGTCCGCAGACAGCGCCTATGCGCTCCTAAACGGTACGGCTGCCTCCTATGAAAATACCCTGGGGGAGGGCACCATATCGCTTCAGGACTCCCTGCAGGAAAAGTTCCCGGATGCCACCCTGGCCTTTTATCCCTCAGACGCCTCCCTGCAAAAGGATACGCGGAACGTTCGCATCGCAAAGGGGCTGACTGCCTGGAATTATATCTGCATCCCCAAAAGCTCCCGGCATATTGAGGAGACTCTGCAATTTTTAGACTGGATGTTTTCCTCTCAGGAACATAACGATCTTTTCACCTACGGCGTAGAAGGGGTCGATTGGATGGATGTGGGAGACCAGGAATACCGGCTCAATGAAAATAATGAGAATCGCTATGAAATTCCCGCTTATACCTTTAGTTATCACCCGGCCTATCTGCGGGTGGAGCAAAGGCTAAACGACAAAGAAAAAGAATTGATCGCCCTCACTGCCGATCCCGATACCTTCACCGGCTCCCCTCTCACCGGCTTTGGCATCGATTACGGCTCTCTGCCCGCAGAATGGGAGCAGATCCGCGATCTTTACGCCGAATATCACCTGCAATTTATGCACGGAACGTACCAGGAAAAGACCCGGGAAAAAATCCAGGAATTTCACCAGCGGGCTGAAGATCTTGGACTGGAGCATCTGCGTCAGGCAATCCGAACGCAGATTCAGACGTTTTTAGATCAACGCTCTGCCTCCTCTCAGCCATAAATCCCAGGCCGGCCATCTATGGCTTCAACTTCCAGGTTCTGATTTGCTCCAGCTTGTCTTTTACCTTTTTTTCTGCGCCTTCGCTTCCCGGCTTATAGTAACGCGCGTCCTTCAGACGGTCCGGCATACACTGCATTCTGGTAAGTTTTTCTTCCGTATCATGGGCATAGGCATAACCCTTGCCGTAATCCAGCTTTCGCATCAGATCCGTCGGCGCATTTCTAAGCTGCAGCGGCACTGGCTCCGCCGGGAGGCTGCGCACGTCTTTTTTACAGTTTTCACAGGCGGTATACAGGGAATTAGACTTGGGAGCCATGGAAAGATAGACTACGGCATGGGTCAGGTTTACATCGCACTCTGGCATTCCGTTAAAATGGCAGGCCTGATAGGCTGAAACCGCCACCTGCAAGGCCTGGCTGTCTGCCATCCCCACATCCTCGCTGGCAAAACGAACCAGCCTTCTGGCAATGTAGAGCGGTTCCTCCCCTGCCTCCAGCATCCGCATCAGCCAGTAGATGGCCGCATCCGGATCGCTGTTTCTCATGGACTTGTGCAGGGCAGAAATCAGATTGTAATGTTCTTCACCGTTTTTATCATATAGCAGAGACCTGCGGCTGATACACTGTTCCATAACCTCCGGCGTCACCGTAATCTGCTCCTGACTGATCTCTCCGTTTAACACAGCCATCTCCAATGTATTTAAAGCCGTTCTGGCATCCCCGTTTGCAAAGCGGGCGATGGCCAAAAGCTGCTCGCTGCTAATCCCAATCTTTTGATTTCCATATCCCTTGGGACTTGTCAGCGCATGGGAAAGCAATTCCATCAAGTCTTCCTCTTCCAGCGCTTTTAAGACAAAAACCTTGCATCTGGAGAGCAAAGCCGCATTGATTTCAAAGGAGGGATTTTCCGTGGTAGCACCAATCAATATGATGCTTCCCTTCTCCACATAGGGTAAAAAAGCATCCTGCTGAGCCTTATTAAACCGATGAATCTCGTCTACAAAAAGCAACGTGCGCATTCCCATTCTCCGATTCTCCTCAGCCCTTCCCATCACTTCTTTAATCTCTTTGATTCCGCTTGTTACTGCGCTAAAATCCATAAAATTCGCCCTGGTAGAATGCGCAATGATGCGGGCCAGAGTCGTCTTTCCCACTCCGGGCGGCCCCCAAAAAATCATGGAGCTGATTTGATCCTTTTCCATCAGCTTCCTGAGTACGCCGCCCTCACCCAGCAGATGCTTTTGTCCCACAAATTCCTCTAAAGACGCAGGCCTTAATCTGCTGGCCAAAGGAGCGCTCACATCCCGATCGTCAAATAATGTCATCTGTTCCATTGTCACTTTTCCTTCTTTACAAGTTCATGCGGCATACCTGTGCCAGTGCCGGTTACAAGCCAAATTCCTGAAAGAGATTTTCCTGATATTCTCTGTCACAGACAGTTCTCAATGTCATCCGTTCCTATATGCGTCCTCCAGGCATATCAACTGCTTTATCTTTATTATAATCTTCCTTTGAATTGCAGACAACCGTTTCCTACTTTTTATTCATGGTAGTTTGCCCGAATCGGGCTTGAACTGTTAAAATTGATATGATTGATATTGTTTTCGATACTAGAAATTTTCTAAATGCACGCACATGCCGGACCCATGCCTGGCATCCTGATACAGCTCAATACCTGTATCAGGATTTACCATAGCATACTTTTCTGAAATTGTCTAATCTAAATTTACGGCTTGCTTGCGTAAACGTATCACGATTTTCCATTTTTCCATTTACAAATCAGCTGGGTCATGGTTCCCATGGGACAGTAAACGCACCAGCTGCGAGGCTTGAACAGAACCATCGTAACAAGTCCCAGAATCGTGGATGTCAGCATCACGCTGTAAAAGCCAAAGGCAAACTGCGCAACGCCCTCATGAAACAGCGTGCCATGATATGCCCAGTTCCATGGAAGCTTAAATGTCCACAGCAACGTCACGACTTGTTTCAAATCCCGGGCTTCTGAAAATACCAGATACGTATTCCAGAGCATCAGAAAAAACATGATAAAAAAGAAAATCAGAAAGCCGTAACGAAACGCCTTGCTTTTCATCCATTTGGGAATATCCTTTTTGCGGGACAGTCCAAAGCGTCCCCCCAGCAGGCCAAACAGCTGGCCCCGGCCGCAATAACGGTTACAGTAGCCTTTGGTTCCCCGGATCACGGAAATCAACAGTGGAATAAAAAAGCATAAAAGTCCCAGCCACGCAAACAGAATATTGAAAAATCCCAATATGAGATACGTAAGCGAGAAGATCCAGAGGTAGTCATACCAGTTCTTTTTCATGGGCTCACCTCCCGAATCTGAATCACGGATGCCGGACATTCTCTGGCACATTTGCCGCATCCTATACATTGTTCCAAATCAATTCTGGCTACAATTCCCCTGAAAATACAGACTGCCTGTTTCGGACATACCTTCACACAACAGCCGCAGGCAACGCAGTCTTTTTCTTCCACAAAGGCTTTCCTTTTTCTTCTTGTTTTTGCTTCCATATAATATCCTCCAGAAATTTTCTGGATTTAGCATAGCAAATGTATTTCAGGACTTCTGTGACCTTGTCACTCTCCTCCTCACCTCCTCTGTCAGTTCTTGCTCATAAGCTTCCACATCCACTTCCTGCCGATAGGCCTTCTGGTATTGCGTCCATTTCTGCGCAAACTGTTTTTTTCCGGCCATAATAATCTTAGGAAGCCACTCTTTTTTTACCCGGTCCATAGCTTCCTTGGCCTGTCCATAAGAGGTATCCTCCCCCCAGCTTTCAATGGCAGAGTACAGTGGAAACCAGGGGGCATTCTCTCTGGCTTCTCCAAGAAAGTCTGTCCATTTTTCATAACCATAGGCTTCCAATACTTCCCGGTCTGTCTCTGACAGGGTTGCCGCGTATTCCCCTGGTTGTTGTTCAGGAGAGGCCGCATTGATCCCATCCTGCAGCATCCCCTCCTTATGTGGAAAATAACTATAGCTGCATCGGTTTTCCAACTGCCACTGGGCATCGCCGGCTTTACGTCTCTGTTCTTCCGTACGGTAAAAGACGCCATCTTCCCCAACCTGGTAATCAATGCCCTCCTCTCCCCAGGAGCGAAGCAGCTGTATCTGTGGGTCTAAAAGATCATTCAAAAACTGCAAAGCCCCTTCCACATCTTCACAGCTGACGCTGATACCCACGCCGTTTCCCGTGTTCAAGGCAGGCTTACTCTGGTATGCTCCCTCCACTTCTTTACTGATTGTAAGCCCCAAGGGTACATAAGTCCGGTCATCCATTCCCTGTTCTCTGAGCACATCCTCGGCGCCTCTAAACTGCCATCCCTGATCCACCATTCCCAGAACACAGCCGGAGGCAAGTTTTTCCAGATACTCTTCGTAAGACATGGTAAAGGTTTCGGGATCGATGATTCCCTTCTCATATTCGGCGCAAAGCCTTTTATAGTACTTCCTGGCTTCCGGCAAATGATCATATACGGAGGCTTCCAAAGTATCTGGATTTACCACGGCGCAGCCGTCATTGGGATAGCCTGCCAGGAACTGAGGAGGATTTTCCAGGCAAAAATATCTCCAGTCATCACACAGGATCTCAAACCCCAGATTCCTCTGTCCGTTTTCAGACTCTGGATTTTCCTTCAAATATGCGTTTATTAAATCGAAATATTCGTCCAGGGTTTTGATTTTTGGATACCCCGCCCATTTCAAAACTCGCTTTTGAATCCAAAAAGCCTCATCCGAGTGATTGGTGATCATGGAAGTTCCATTTATCACGGAAAATTGGGGGATGAAATAGATGTGTCCATCTTCCTTTTTCAGGCTATTCCATTCCTGCTCTGACAGATATGCTTTTAAATTAGGATAGTCGTCCAGGTAGTGTTCCAGAGGGATCAGCGCTTCTGCCTCGATCAGCATACCGGTGGCATCTGAACCATCAATAAAATCCGGATACTCCTCGCTTTCAATCATCACCTGGATACGCTCTTGAGGAGTTTGGGCCTCCAGCCACGAAATTTCCGCCTTTGCTCCGATTTTCTCAGCAATTTTGTTCATAATCCGGTTATCTGATGGCATTACCTTTCCCGGCACTGCCATAAAAGCGCTGAAAGTTTTAATCTCCTTTTTCTCTGCACACCCTGTCAGAATCAGAGATAACAAAACTGCTCCAACCAGAATGACTGCCCGTTTCATCTTCTCTCCTCCTCTCTCATCCTTTTGCGATACTGAATGGGAGTTGTGCCCATCATCTGTACAAATCGATTGATAAAGTAATCCCCATTGGCAAATCCTACCTCTTTGGCAATTGCGTAGATGCGCTTATCCGTCTCGGTCAGCAAGCGAACTGCCTCCCTCATACGAAGTTCATTTACGTATTCCTTAAAGGACACGCCATGTCTTTTTTTAAACAACTGCCCCAGATACACATTATTGATATAAAACTGCTCTCCCAATCTCTTCAGGCTCAGCTTCTCTTTATAGTGCTCCCTCGCATACTCTGCTACTTTCTCTGCGATTCCACCAGTCTCCAGTCTGCGAAGTTGTTCTAGGTAGGATGCATAGTCCTTTACAAATCTGGTCAGCTGGCTGCTATCTCCACTGAGGGCGATGCTGGCGAAGGACTCCTGGCTGATATACTGCAGAACTTCTTCCTGATTCGTCTCATCGTCCAGTTCCCTGGCCAGCTCCAGAAGCCGGTATAACAGATGATAGATATTGGCGCTTAAAAGCTCCATACTCATAGCGCTCTCCCGAATGCGCTCAAAAATCTTGGCTGTGGCCTCTTCCAGCTTCTCCTGCCGGTTTTCCTTTACCAGTCTGATTAATTCATCCACTTCTGCAAGCCTGGGAAACGTCTTTTTTTTGCTTTGCTGACCATACTCACTGATGGCTTCCTTTTCTATGGAAAAGTTTCTCAAACATCGTACAGCGCGGATAGAATGGTAAGACTCTCCAATCCTTTCCAAACCGCTCACCTCTTCTCCCACGTATGCCTGAACTTCCAGGGAAAAGTACTGACAAAGTCTTTTTCGCAGCCATACAATCCATTCTCTGGGTTCCATTCCTCTTTCTGCCGCCATTCTCGGAGTCAGCAAAAGCCCGACTCCAAAAATATGCTGATCCGGTTCAACGGAAGGAACCACATGCAAACCATCCTTGTCTAAAATCTTGCAGAGATAATCTCTGCATCTGCCTTCCAGCAATCTGCACTGCTCCGAATCCAGCTGCGTATCCCCCTGTTTCCTTTTGTCAAACTCAAAACTGACATACTGCCACTTCTCCTGTGTCCCAAGCCTTTCTTTTACATAGGAAATTTCCTCTTCTGTGTATTTTCCCCAGAGCAGGCGTGTGATGCAGGCATCATATTCCAGCCGTTTCCTGTAAAACTCCTGTTCGATTCCCTTCTGGTTTTGTGTAAATTCTCCCTTCAGCTTCTCGAGGATTTCTGTCAGTTCCTCCTTTTGCACCGGTTTTAGCATATACTCTCTCACTTGCAGTCTCACCGCCTGCTTGGCATATGTAAAATCCGCGTATCCTGTGAGAATTACAAATTTCATATTCCCGGGTATGCGCTTCCGAATCGTTGCAATCAGCTCTATCCCAGACATTCCTGGCATCTGCACGTCCACAAACATCAAATCTACCCTTTGCTTTTCCAGAAATTTCATTGCCTCTTTTCCGTTTTTGGCTTCGCCCACCACCTCATATCCATACAACTCCCAATCCACTAAAACCCGAAGTCCCTGTCGGATGTAGGGCTCGTCGTCCACTAAAAGCACTTGAATCATACTAATTTTTCTCCAATTCGTGATTATAGGTCAGAGGGAGTGTCACGCAAATTTCTGTTCCCTCCCCCTTTTCACTGTTTATTTCAAACTCTACTTCTCCCTCATAATACAGATTTAACCTCACCACCGTATTCAGGATACCAATATGGGCGGCATCATGAAGCCGGTCGATGGTAGCATTGGCAATTTTCCTTCTCAGCCCCTCCAGTTCCTCTTGGGACATCCCGTTTCCTCCATCTAACACTTCCAGAAACATATGTGCCTCATCCTGTGATACGGTAACGGTAATATTTCCCCCTTCTATGCGAGGCTCAATCCCATGGACACAAGCATTTTCTACCAACGTCAGCAGACTGAACTTGGGTATTTTCCGCTCTTCACACTCTTCCTGAATATATACCGAATAAGTCAACCGCTCTCCAAAGCGATACTTTTGGATGCCCAGATATGCTCTCACATCCTCTGCCTCCTGAGAGACCTCCACAAAATCCCGATTCCACTGAATCGCTCTTCGCAGCAGTACCGAAAACGTTTCCATCATCTGTGCTGTGTCCACCTCCCCGTTGACCAGGCTTCTCATGCGAATACTCTCCATTGTATTAAAGATAAAATGCGGGTTCATCTGGCTTTGCAGCGCATACAGTTCCGCTTGCTTTCTGGAAAGTTCAGCCGCCTGTTTTTCTGCATTCTTTTGATACACATCCTCAATCAGTTGTTTCATTTTTATAATCATGAAATTGTAACTGCGTATCAGGTCCCCGATTTCATCCTTACCCTCTTTGCAGTGGATCTCTTCTAGCCTGCCCTGCTCCATTCTGTTTAAATATGCCCCGGTCAGAGCCAGTCTCCTTTGGAAAGAACGATTTACCAGCACAATCATCACACTTGGCAAGATCAGATTGACAAGAAAAAGGAGCAGGCAAATCCCTATTTGTTCCTTAAGTCCGATCCAAAAGCTATAGGGCTTTGCTGTTATATAAATCCGCCACTGGTTCCCCAATATGGGAATATCTTTTTCAATGGAAACCCCTTCTTCCTCCATCCTGGAAAGCGGCAAAAATACCTCCCCGCCCGGTGTCCGCTCTGTGGACGCATATATGATCTTTTCCCCGTCGCACAGATAAAGATCCCCCGCATTTTTCTCATTTCGAATGCTTTCCGTCAGCCTCAGATAATCAATATCCAGTTTTAACAAATCGTTTCCCTGATTATAATCCATTTTTCTAATCACAGAGATTTTTCTGGCCCGGTTCACCGATGCCAGATAGGGTTTATCCTCCTCATAATAAGCAAAGATATCCATGGATCGTTCCCCGTTCTTATACGCCGCATACCATTCCTCCCCTTCCAGCTCTTCCATCTTCTGAAAGTAGCTTCCGTTGGTGATCGTTCGATTCTCCGTATAAATGGTGGCCTCATAAACTGACTGAGAGGTATAATAATAACGGATTACATTATTCTCCAGCAAACGATTAAAGTCCTCATAGTATTCCGTCTGATCCGTATAAGACTTCCGCAGAAACTCATTGATACTTTTATCCCGGTAAAGATAATCCGATACAGAAATGGCATTGTTTACCGCCTGGTTGATCTCATATTCCACCCGAATCGCGGCATCTTCCATACCGGCTTTCTGCTCTCTCCTGTCAATTTGCACTACCAAAAAAATCACCAACACATTGGTCATAATCACCGGAAGCAGTACACAAACAAGATAGATCAGGGCCAGCTTGGTTCTGATTTTTAAATTATCTAGATACAATTCATAGCCTCCCTCAGATTTCTGACGCCAATCAATTGAATCCCCTCTGTCTCCCCCACAGACTTTAGGGACACCTCAGGCAAGATCACTCTCTCAAATCCCATTTTCTTTGCCTCTGAAATCCTCTGCCGGGCCATACTTACAGAGCGCACCTCCCCGCTTAAGCCCACTTCCCCGAAGGCCACTGTTTTTTCATCAATGGCCATATCCCGAAAGCTGGAGATCACAGCCAGTACCATAGCCAAATCCATGGCCGGCTCGTTCATGCGAATTCCCCCTGCAATGTTCACATAAGCATCGCAGGCGGACAGCTTAAGTCCCAGACGTTTTTCCAGTACCGCCATCAGCAGATTCACCCTGTTATAGTCCGCCCCCACAGCTGTCCTCCTGGGAACCGGCATATTACTGTGGCAGACCAGCGCCTGTACTTCAATAAGAATGGGCCTGGTTCCCTCCATAGAGCAAGCCACAATGGATCCAGAAGCCCCTTCTGGTTTCCCATCTAGCATAAACTCGGATGGATTCTTTACTTCCTCAAGGCCTGTATCCTTCATCTCAAAAACTCCAATCTCATTGGTGGACCCAAATCGATTTTTCACTCCCCGCAAAACCCGATAGACGGCATGCCGGTCTCCCTCAAAATATAACACCGTATCCACCATATGCTCCAAGACTCTGGGGCCTGCCACCACCCCCTCCTTGGTCACATGTCCCACAATCAGAATACTAATGTTGGATGTCTTGGCCGTCTGCATGAGAATCCCTGTAGAGTGACGTACCTGGGAAACGCTTCCCGGGGCGGAGGCTACCTGCTCGCTGTACATGGTCTGGATAGAATCAATCACCACAATCTCCGGCCTTTCTCTGGCAATGGCTTCCTGAATATACTCTAAATTGGTCTCGCAAAGCAGCGACAAGTCTTCTCCAAAGCTTCCCACACGGCCTGCTCTCAGCTTGATCTGAGCGGCAGATTCCTCCCCGGAGATATAGAGCACCCTCCTGCCCACGTCTGTCAAATGCTTGCATACCTGTAAAAGCAGTGTGGATTTGCCGATGCCAGGATCTCCACCAACCAAGACCAGAGAACCGGGCACAATACCTCCGCCCAGTACCCGGTCTAACTCCTCCATTCCACTGGAAACGCGAATCTCCTGTCCCGCCTCAATTTCAGACATTTTTACCGGCTTTGCCTTGTGGGCTTTCTCCGTCCTTTTCCCTGTCGACTCCCTGGTAATGACCTCCTCCGCAAAAGTATTCCATTCTTTACAGGAAGGGCACTGTCCCATCCACTTTGCAGACTCATAACCGCAGTTCTGACAGAAGAAGGCGGTTGTGTGTTTCCCTTTTGCCATCTCATTCTCTCCTCCTCTTCAGGGCACCACTTTACCCCGTTGATAAAGAATAAGCCGGACATCTTGTCCGGCCTGTTCTTTTACCTCTACATCTTTTCAATCTTAATGGAAGCCTTCCTGGCGCTCTCCAGCTCTGCACTTAAAACCAGCTTTCCTCCCAGGTTTGTTTTCATGGTTCCCACATCTGTATCGTCAATATAAATCCTATATTCGGCATCTGCCTCCAGCTCTACTGTGATCTGAGCGTCTGACGGGGCCTCCACCTCAAAGGAAACGCCTTCTCCTGCGGCTCTAAAATGATTCACCGCAGTCCCCGGCACGGACTCGTATACGAACATCCCGTTTCGTTCCAGCTTGGTAATCTCCTTAAAGGTCTTTACTTTATATAAATCTCCATCGTGTTCAAAATCCTGAACCTTGGACTTCTGAGCCAATTCATAGTTTCCAAAGCTGATGGTTCCGTCTGCCTCTGTGCGTATCAATTCGCTGATCACTGACATTGTAAATGCCCTCCTACTTATCCCTAATCTTGTGTTTTTCCCTGTCAGTCCGTGGAAAATATTCCCCAGTCTTCCCAACAGTTATACAAATTTTATCATAAAACTTCTGATTTCGCCACTATTTCACCGAAAATTTAATTTCTTTTTTGGAGGCTCCCACCGCCACAGTATCTCCAGCCTTCACCTTTCCTTCCAGCAATTCCTGGGCAAGCGCATCCTCAATTTTATTCTGAATCGCCCTCTTTAGCGGCCTCGCTCCATATTTGGCGTCAAATCCCTCCTCGGCGATCAGGCTGCGGGCTGCCTCGCTGAAGCGTAGCTCCAGATTCAGCTGCTTTTTACACCTCTTGGCAAAATCCTTTAAAAGCAAATCTGCTATACTCTTTACGTGCTCCTTGTTCAGCGCGTGGAATACGATGATCTCATCGATTCTATTGATGAATTCGGGCTTAAAGAGGCGCTTTACTTCCTCCATGACGCTGCTTTTCATCATCTCATAGTCCCGCTTCTCATCCTCCACAGCCGCAAATCCCAGTCTTTTTGGAGTCATAATGGCCTGGGCACCCGCATTGGAGGTCATAATCAGAATGGTATTTTTAAAATCTACCTTCCTTCCATGAGCGTCCGTAATGTGTCCGTCATCCAGCACCTGAAGCAGGATGTTAAACACATCGGGATGGGCTTTTTCCACCTCGTCAAACAAAATGACGGAATAAGGGTTTCTGCGCACCTTCTCGCTGAGCTGTCCCCCCTCCTCATATCCCACGTATCCAGGCGGTGAACCTACCAGCCTGGAGACGCTGTGCTTTTCCATATATTCTGACATATCAACCCGAATCAGGGCTTGTTCGCTCCCGAATACCACCTCAGCCAGAGCTTTCGACAACTCCGTCTTCCCAACTCCCGTAGGTCCTAAAAACAGGAAGGAACCAATGGGTCTTTTGGGGTCCTTCAAGCCCACACGGCCTCTTTTAATGGCTCTGGACACAGCAAGCACTGCCTCTTCCTGACCAATTACCCGCTTATGCAGAGTTTTTTCCAGCTTCAAAAGCCTTTGGGCTTCCTTCTGGGCCAGACGCTGCACCGGAATTTTCGTCCAGGCAGCCACTACTTTGGCAATATCTTCCTCTGTGACAAACACTTCCTTACCTTCTTTTTGCTTTTCCAGCTTCCTTTGCATCTTGTCACGCTTTTCCCTTGCCGCAGCCTGCTCTCTGGCATACTCTGCCGCCCGCTCCACATCGTCCTCTCTTAAAGCATCCTCCATTTTCTGCTGAAGTTTGGAAACCTCCTCGGACAGTTCCTTCATTTTTTCCGGAACCTGGTAGCCCTCCAGCTGTCTTCTGGAAGCTGCCTCATCCAGCAGATCAATCGCCTTGTCCGGCAGAAAACGGTCATTGATATAGCGTACCGACAGAGAAATAGCGGCTTTCATGGCCTCCTGGGTAATCTTTACTCCGTGATGCCTTTCGTAGCTGGGGCAAAGCCCCTGTAAAATTTCCAGAGTCTCTTCCTCGGTGGGCTCCTCTACGGTGACAGGCTGAAATCTCCGTTCCAGAGCAGGATCTTTTTCAATGTATTTTCGATATTCTTCCACCGTGGTAGCGCCGATCAGTTGCAGCTCTCCCCTGGCCAGAGAGGGTTTTAGGATGTTGGAGGCATCCATGGCCCCCTCCGCTCCCCCGGCGCCGATGATGGTATGCAATTCGTCGATAAACAGCAATACATCCCGGCTTTCCTGGACCTCCTGAATCACCTTTTTGATACGCTCTTCAAATTCGCCCCGGTACTTAGAACCGGCAATCATACTGGCCAAATCCAGAGTCACCACCCGTTTCCCCTGAATGGGAACAGGCACGGCCCCCATCACAATGCGTTCAGCCAGCCCTTCCACGATTGCCGTCTTTCCCACGCCGGGTTCTCCGATCAGACAAGGATTGTTCTTCGTCCTGCGGCTTAAAATCTGTAAAAGACGTTCGATTTCCGTCTCTCTGCCGATAATCGGGTCCAGCTCTCCCTGAGCTGCCAGCCAGGTTAAATCTCTGCTGTACTGATCCAGAATAGGGGTCTCCGACCCCTGCTGATTCTTGGCCTTTGCGCTCTGAGCCAGTTCCTTATACATGGACTCTTCAATTCCCATACTTTCCAGAATACTCATATAAAGCTTCTGAAGCTGAATCCCCATGGTATGAAGCAGCCTGGTGGCCACACACTCCCCATCCTTGATGATGGTAATCAAAAGATGTTCCGTTCCCACCTTCTCCATCCGGAAAACTCCCGCCTCACTCTGGCTGTTCTCCAAAATCGCCTCGGCCCTGGGCGTATAGATTACTTTTCCGGAATTTTGCAGATCTCCCTCCGGAGCAATCAGTTCCTGTATCAGACCTGCCAATTGTTCCTCTACCACGCCACTTTCCGTCAAAACCCTGGCTGCCGTGCCATGTTCTTCCCGAAGCAGGCCAAGCAGCAGGTGTTCTGAGCCAATATATCCCTGCCCAAACTGCTGCGCCGCCTCCTTTGCAAGCTTCAGTGCCTGGTTTGCGTTTTCTGTAAATTGCTCGCGCATATAATAACCTCCATAGCTATTCATATTCTGAAAATATTTCATCCACGATCTGATGTACCTCTTCCCTTGAAATGTTTTCACAGATTCCTTTTGCCAACAGCACCCGCAGATTCTTCTTCATCGTCTCCAATGCCCGCAGCTTATCCACATCCAATGCCACCACTGCCCCTTTTCTCCGGTCAATGGTCAAGAATCCCTCCTGACGCAGCACAGAATAGGCTTTGTTCACCGTATGCATGTTGATCCCAATGTCCTCTGCCAGCTGACGCACAGAGGGAAGCGTATCTCCCTCCTGAATCGTAGATGTGGCGATCCCTAAAATGATCTGGTTTCTCAACTGGATGTACAGGGCCTCGTCGCTTTGAAAATCAATCTTAATCACCATAGGCTCACCTTCTTTTGTTCTATTGTTATAGACATAATAGCACAAAGAAAGAAAAAAGGCAAGATACCTTCTCCTGGAAGCGTATCCTGCCTTGCAGTAAACCTTTTCCTGCTTTTTACAGATCTACCATCGTAACGTCTACGTCTTTTCCTTCCTCTTTTGACTGGCTCTCCTCTCCCTTCTTCGATTCGGGAGTGGTTCCAAAGGTTTCCTCCACCTCTGGCGCCTGTTTATCCGACACGGTACGCACAGGCTCCGGCGCCTGCTCCTGCTGCACAGGCGCATAATAATTTCCAGAGTCTAAAGACTTTTCCTTTCTGGCAAACTCATTGGTTTGATAGGCCAGCTGATTTTCAGAATCTTTCAAATCATCCTTCAGATCTCTGTTCTTCAGAATCAAATTGATTATCACAAAAAGTAAAATGACTGCCAGCGCGATCAGTCCATAGATGATCTTCATGGTCAGATCCGTGTTCTCTTTCAACCGGTCCACCTGGGCCTGGAGCAGCTTTACCGTATTGTCATTGGCCGTGCTCTCGGTCTGAGCTTCCGTTTGAGGCTCCGTCTGCGGCTCGGTTTCCTGAACCTGGGATTCTGTCTGGGGTTCCGTCTCAGCCTCCGACTCTGCGGCGCCCGCTCCTTCCCCTTCCGTAACATGCAGCGTATAGGTCGTAGGAATACCACTTTCTGACTCCACATTAATCAGAACGGTAGCCTTGCCATCCTGCAGCACTGTCCCGGTGATGGAAGTGATGGTTGCATTTGGGTTGCTGGTGGTGGGCTCCAAAAGCAGTTCTGTAGTTCCCGGCTCTACTACCACGTCGTATTCCCATGTGGAGTAGACAAACTCTTCCTGCGCGGTTCCGTTGTGAAGACCGAGGCTTGAGAGAGAGTTGTCATCCGACAACCCGGATGCCAAGGCCGTCATGGCAAACATCCAGGTAAGCAGTAATACTGCAGCAATACTAAATTTCCATGTTCTTCTCGCTTTTTTCATGTTTTCCTCCTAATGCCGCACTCCCAGCGGCATACTTCCCGACGGAAAAGCCCCCCTTCCGGCTTCTTTCCCCGTCTGATTTCTGGCTCTATGCCTCGTCAATCGCCTTTCCGATGTCATGACGAAAATATTTATTGTCAAAATCAATCCATTCTATGGCTTTGTAAGCGTTGGCTCTGGCTTCCTTTAAGTCCCGGCCTTTTGCCGTCACTCCCAAAACACGTCCGCCATTTGTCACAATGCCATCTTTTGTCCTCTTGGTACCTGCGTGGAATACATAGTAGCCGTCCTGATTTCGGAAGGTATCCAGTCCGTGGATCACATATCCCTTTTCATATTTCACCGGATATCCCTGGGACGCCAAGACTACGCAGACTGCCGCGTTATCTTCGAATTGCAAATCCACCTGATCCAATCTTCCGTCCACACAGGCTTCACATACCTCCACAAGATCTGTTTTCATCCTGGGAAGCACCACCTGAGCCTCCGGATCTCCAAATCTGGCATTATACTCCAACACTTTGGGACCTTCCTCCGTCAGCATGAGTCCGAAGAAAATAATTCCTTTAAACTCCCTTCCCTCTGCGGCCATAGCGTCTACCGTCGCCTGGTAGATGTACTTTTGGCAAAATTCATCCACCTCTTTGGTGTAGAAGGGACTGGGAGAAAAGGTTCCCATTCCGCCGGTGTTCAGCCCGGTATCCCCGTCTCCTGCCCGCTTATGATCCTGAGCGGAAGTCATGGTCTTAATGGTTTTTCCGTCCACAAATGATAAGACAGAAACTTCCCTTCCGGTCATAAACTCCTCGATTACCATCCGGTTTCCGGCGCTGCCAAACTTTTTATCCAGCATAATCTGAGAAACCCCTTCCTGAGCCTCCTCAAGCGTATTACAGATCAAAACGCCCTTTCCAAGGGCCAAACCATCCGCCTTTAAGACAATAGGAAACTTTGCCGTTTTCAGATATGCCAGCGCTTCCTGGGCATTGTCAAAATTTTCATAAGCAGCCGTGGGGATATGATATTTTTTCATCAAATCTTTGGAAAAAGCCTTTGAGCCTTCCAGGATAGCCGCATTCTTTCTGGGGCCGAATACCCGAAGCCCTCTGGCCTCAAACACATCCACAATGCCGCCCACCAGAGGATCATCCATGCCTACCACGGTCAGGTCAATCTGCTTTTCCTGCGCAAAATCTGCCAGCTTATCAAACTCCATGGCGCCGATATCCACACAGTCCGCAAACTCGGCAATCCCCGCATTTCCCGGCGCGCAATAAATCTTCTCTGTCTTTGGGCTCTTGGCAATGCTCCAGGCAATGGCGTGCTCTCTTCCGCCGCTTCCTACAATTAAAATCTTCATCTGATGTATTCCCCCTCTTTCTCCTCTTTGATCAATACCCGGTGTCCTTCCACACGCACTTTGTCGTTGGCGATCAAATCAATCGCTTTGGGCAGAATCTTCCATTCTGCCTCCGCCATGACCCTCTGCTGCAATGCTTTCGGCGTATCCTTTGGCCGCACCTCCACGGCTTTTTGCAAAATAATGGGTCCGGTGTCTGTTCCTTTATCCACAAAGTGCACCGTAGCCCCCGTTACCTTTACGCCTCTGGCCAGGGCCTCTTCGTGTACCTTCAATCCATAAAAACCGGTTCCGCAAAACGCCGGAATCAAAGAAGGATGGACATTGATGATCCGGTTGGGATACGCTTCTACCATCATTTCCGGAATCACCACCAGGCAACCTGCCAGGACTACCAGATCGACACGATAGCTTTGTATCGTCTCCAACAGCGCCCGGTTAAACTCTGCCCTGGTCTCGTAATCTCCCGGTGAGACACAGACCGCCTCAATGCCATGCCTCCTGGCCCGCTCCAGCGCATAAGCTTTTCTATTATTGCTGACCACCACGCAGATCTCCGCATTGGTGATCGCCCCGCTGTCCATACTGTCCATGATAGCCTGGAGATTCGTTCCTCCCCCGGATACCAACACCGCCACTCTTAACATAGTGTAACTCCCTTTTCTCCGCTTTCTATCTTACCGATTACAAAGGCAGTCTCTCCGGCTTCCTGAATGGCGTCCATTGTTCTCTTCACATCAGAAGGATCCACCGCCAAAACCATTCCGATACCCATGTTATAGGTATTGTACATCATATGCTCCTGGATCTGTCCTTCCTTTGCCAGCATCCGAAAGATGGCCGGCACCTGATAGCTGTCCTTTTCAATGACAGCCCGTACGCCTTCCGGGAGCATTCTGGGTACGTTTTCATAGAATCCGCCGCCAGTGATGTGACTGCAACCTTTGATACGCACCCCCGCTTCTTTCACACTGCGAAGAGCCTTTACATAAATCTTTGTAGGAGCGATCAAAGCCTCTCCAAGGGTCGTCCCCAACTCCTCATGATAGGTTTCCAGTGCTTCCTTTTCCATCGGAAATACCTTTCTTACCAGGGAAAAACCGTTGCTATGAACGCCTGACGAGGCAATTCCCACCAGCGCATCCCCTTCCCGGATATCCTTGCCCGTAATCAGATCCTTCTCATCTACCACACCTACGGCAAAACCCGCCAGATCATACTCATCCTCCGGATAAAAGCCGGGCATCTCCGCAGTTTCTCCTCCGATCAGCGCCGCATTGGACTGGGCGCACCCTTCCGCCACACCGCTTACGATAGTGGCAATCTTTTCAGGCACATTTTTACCACATGCAATGTAATCCAGGAAGAATAAAGGCTCACCGCCTGCGCAGGCAATATCGTTGACACACATGGCCACACAGTCAATCCCCACAGTATCATGCTTGTCCATGAGAAAAGCCAGCTTTAATTTTGTACCCACACCATCCGTTCCGGAGACCAGCGTCGGTTTCTCCATGTTTTTAAAGCGTTCCATGGAGAACGCCCCCGAGAATCCTCCGATATTCGTCAGTACCTCCGGTCTCATGGTTTTCTTGATGTGTTCTTTCATCAGCTCCACTGAACGGTAGCCCGCTTCAATATCAACGCCTGCTTTCTTATAATCCATGTTTCTTCCTCCTCATGCATTTTATCAATCAAATGTGATTATCCTGTGATTTGGTTCTTATTTCTGTTTTAAGTATTCTTGATAACCCAGCTTATCCAGCTTTGCGGCCTTCTGCTCCACCTGCTCTTTCATCTCCGCGGAATATGCTTTCAGACGCTCTAAAAGCTCCGGATCTGAAGTAGCCAGAATCTTGGCAGCCAGGATACCCGCATTGGCCCCTCCGTTGATGGCTACTGTAGCCACTGGAATACCTGAGGGCATCTGCACAATAGAGTACAGAGAATCCCTTCCTCCCAGGGAAGTGGTGTGCATAGGGATTCCGATTACCGGCATGGGGAAAATTGCCGCGCACATGCCCGGGAGATGGGCTGCCATACCGGCCCCCGCAATGATCACTTTCCACCCTTTCCCCTCAGCGGATTTGGCATATTCAAAAAACACGTCCGGTTCTCTGTGAGCAGAGATAATCGTCATCTCATATGCTACACCCAGTTTATCTAAAACCTCCGCGGCCTTAGCCATAACCGGCATATCAGAGTCGCTCCCCATTACTATTCCTACTTTTGTCATATTCCAATCTCCTCTTGTATTCTAATCTATATAGTATCATGTTTCCTGGTAAAAATACCCGGATGTCAATTGTATCTAAGTATATATTCTACTAATTACTGGGAGGGTTGTCAACAATAAGAGATATTTCTTACAATTAAGAAGACCTGGAAATAGCCCTCACTATTTCCAGGTCTTCTGATTATGATTCTACCGTTGTCTCAGCCGGTTCTTCTTCCCCTACCATATCCTCCGTGATATCCACGTCTTCCAGTTCAAGGTCCAGCTCTTCCTCCGTATCATACTCTTCTTTTTCTGTCGCAATCTTAACATCCCGATACCGCCTCATTCCTGTTCCGGCAGGAATCAGTTTACCGATGATGACGTTCTCCTTCAGACCAATCAGCGGATCTACCTTACCCTTAATAGCCGCTTCGGTCAGCACCTTGGTAGTCTCCTGGAAGGAAGCCGCCGACAGGAACGAATTGGTTGCCAGGGATGCCTTTGTGATTCCCAGCATCACCTGCTTTCCTTCTGCAGGGCGCAGCCCTTGCTCTAACATCTTGGCATTCTCATCCTCCAGTTCCATGATATCCACCATGGTTCCGGGAAGGAAGGAGGTATCTCCATTGTCCTCAATCCGGATCTTTTTCAGCATCTGACGCACGATCACTTCAATATGCTTATCATTAATTTCCACACCCTGCAGGCGGTACACACGTTGTACTTCCCGTAACATATAATCCTGCACAGCTCTTACACCCTTGATCTTCAGAATATCATGGGGATTGATGCTTCCCTCGGTCAGCTCATCTCCGGCTTCCAAATAAGCTCCGTCCTGAGCTTTGATTCTGGAACCGTAGGGAATCAGGTATGTCTTGGAATCGCCTGTCTCTTCATTGGTCACAATGATCTCTCGCTTTTTCTTGGTATCCTTAATGGTGGCCACGCCGGCGATCTCTGTAATAATCGCAAGGCCCTTGGGCTTTCTTGCTTCAAAAAGCTCCTCGACACGGGGAAGACCCTGGGTGATATCCCCGCCGGCCACACCGCCGGTGTGGAAGGTTCTCATAGTCAGCTGCGTACCCGGCTCTCCGATGGACTGGGCTGCAATGATACCTACTGATTCGCCCACCTGAACAGCCTCGCCGGTTGCCAGGTTGGCCCCGTAACACTTGGAGCACACGCCAATATGAGACTTACAGGTCAAAATGGTACGGATCTTCACCTGCTCAAAGGGCTTTCCGTTTTCGTCCACACCCTCTGACATGATTCTGGCTGCCCGCTTAGGTGTAATCATATGGTTGGCCTTCACTATGACCTCACCATCTTTATTTTTTATAGTCTCACAGGAGAATCTTCCGGTGATACGCTCCTGAAGGCTTTCGATCTCTTCCTTTCCGTCCTGGAACGCTTTCACCCACATACCCGGGATCTCGTCTTTTCCCTCACAGCAATCCACTTCCCGTATGATCAGTTCCTGGGAAACATCCACCAGTCGCCTGGTCAGATAACCGGAGTCCGCCGTACGCAGAGCTGTATCAGACAGACCCTTTCTGGCTCCATGGGCAGACATGAAGTACTCCAGTACGTCCAGACCTTCACGGAAGTTGGATTTAATAGGCAGCTCGATGGTATGGCCAGTGGTATCCGCCATCAAGCCTCGCATACCCGCCAGCTGTTTGATCTGCTTATCAGAACCACGGGCTCCGGAGTCTGCCATCATGTAGATGTTGTTATACTTATCCAATCCATCCAGC
>CABSEG010000033.1 GCA_902476645.1 uncultured Lachnospiraceae bacterium
TTAAAAGAACGAAAAAAGCAGACGGAGGAGTTTGCGCGAGAATTTTATCCACTGACTTTTGACTGTATGGAAACGATATTTCAAGATCAGCCGGAGCTTTCGTGCTTTTGTTGGCAGGAAGGACCCGTTCCGTGGGAAGGGGCGTGTATCTGAATGTGGATTTATGAAAAGAGACTTCAATACCCGGTAAAGATCACAAAGACCTGTCCTAAAACAGCGCAGCTTATCATCAGTCAATACGGAGGTCCGGACGGGGAGCTGTCCGCATCTATGCGTTATCTATCTCAGAGGTATACGATGCCACTTAAGACGGTTGGAGGACTTCTTACAGACATTGGAACTGAGGAACTTGCCCATATGGAGATTATCTGCGCCATGGTATATCAGCTCACGAAACATCTGAGTATAGAAGAGGCAAAGACTGCAGGATTTGACGCCTATTATATTGATCATACCACTGGCATCTGGCCACAGGCAGCTTCGGCTATGCCTTTTACTGCGAACGAATTTCAGTCAAAAGGAGACGCTATCACCGATTTAACTGAGAACCTTGCCGCCGAACAGAAGGCCCGTACGGTTTATGATAACCTGTTAAGAATGATACCAGATCCGGAAATCAGAGAACCGCTGAAATTTTTAAGGGCAAGAGAAATTGTTCATTTTCAGAGATTTGGAGAAGCACTGGAACAGACAAAGGAAAAGATGAACAGCAGGAATTTTTATTATTTTAACCCGGAATTTGATAAAAATATGCAGGGACATTAAAATATTTGGAAAAACCGCATTGGATACGTTTTTACGTAGACGAAAATGCGGTTTTTTGCGAGGGAGGAATCATATTGAAACGCGAATCAGATAAAACGGAAGTATTTGAAACGCTACCCATTCGTCGGGCGGTATGCAGACAGATTATTCCGGCAATTGCCAGCCAGATGATTGCATTGATTTACAACTTGGCTGATACGTATTTTGTAGGAATGCTAAACGAACCTAACCAGACAGCAGCGATAACCGTGGTGTATTCATCCTTTGTAATGCTCACAGCTATTTCAAATCTTTTCGGGGTAGGGGGAGCCAGCGCCATCTCTAGGGCTCTTGGCAGAAAACAACCGGAAGAGGCCGGAAAAATCGCAGCGATTTCTTTCTGGGGAGGATTTGGCAGTTCCATTCTATTTTCTCTTTTGTTTCTTGCTTTTTCCAGACCGATTCTTGTATTATGCGGGGCGACGCCGGAGGTTTATGACATAGCATTTGGTTACGCCCTTTGGGTAGTGGTTCTTGGAGGCCCCGGAACAATCCTGAACAATCTTTTGGCTAACCTGGTACGGGCGGAGGGGAGCGCTGCCGCTGCCTCCGTTGGTGTCTCCATGGGAGGGATTTTAAACATTATTTTGGATCCCCTTTTTGTACTTCCACAGTTTCTGGGAATGGGAGCAATGGGAGCCGGTATTGCCACCGCCCTCTCCAATCTGGCAGCTACCCTGTATTTTTTGGCCTATATTACGATAAAGAGAGGAAATACCGTGGTAAACATAAAACCTTCTGCCTTGAAGGATACAGGACTTTACATCAAACAAATCCTTGCCATCGGGCTTCCCTCAGCGGTACAGTACGCCTTAACTGTAGTTGCCATAGCGGCCCAGTCCAAATTTGTTTCCCAATATACCACAGAAGCTATGGCGGCTTTAGGGATTGTTAAAAAGCTGGATCAGCTCCCTCTTTATTTTTCCATCGGTGTATCCAACGGACTGTTACCTCTTCTGGCCTATAATTATTCGGCAGGAAATCAGAAGAGGAGGAGAGGGATTTTCCGCTTTGGATGTTTGATTTCCTTGTCTTTTTCTCTACTTTGCCTTGCGGCCTATGAAATTTTTGCACCGCAGCTGTCTACCTTATTTATTCGTGATTCCAGGACCATTGATTACAGTGTGGCATTTCTGCGCAGGATGGTGACAGCCATGCCCATGATGTCCGTTTGTTATCCTATGATTATTCAGTTTCAGGCTATGGGAAAATTTAAAGAATCTCTGGTCTGTTCCATTTTAAGAAAAGGAGTTTTGGACATTCCGCTGCTTTTTTTGATGAATGGACTTCTTGGACTTTATGGATGTATGTGGGTACAGCCCATTGTGGATACGGTTTCCTTATTCGCAGCCGGCGGCTTTTATCTGAAACTGAAAAAAGCAGGAGAAACTTAGTAGGATTTTTCAGGGTGTACTCCTTGACTGTCTGTGAAAGATCGTGCTATAGATAGGCATAGCTTATCTGTAAAAGCAGACTGAAATATGACAGGATATGATTGGAGGTCATGATGGAATCTATTTGGAGCAAAACCTGTAAGTTTAAAAAAAGGAGTTCCTTGAATGGGGATATTCAGACGGAGGCAGCGGTGATCGGAGGCGGGATGGCCGGGATTCTAACAGCTTATCAATTACAGAATGCCGGCATAAAAACAGTGGTTCTGGAGGCACAGACAGTGGGGAGCGGACAGACGCAAAATACGACGGCTAAAATCACATCCCAGCATGGCAGGATTTATGACAGGCTAATCGAGGAAAAGGGAAAAGAAAAGGCAGGAAAATACTTTCAGGCAAATCAAAAAGCAGTGGAAGAGTACCAAAGAATCATAGATCTGGAGCAGATTTCCTGCGATTTTGAGAGAATCAGCGCCTATGTCTATTCCCAAAATGAAGATCAGTTAAAGAAAGAGGCAGAAGCTGCTGTATCTCTTGGCGCATCTGCCTCTTATGTAAAACATATTGAGATTCCCATAGCCTGTGCCGGTGCGGTAAAATTTGAAAACCAGGCTCAGTTTCACCCATTGAAATTTCTGAAAGCTTTGGCTGAGAAACTGGAAATCTATGAGTATACGCCGGTAAAGACTGTGGAAGAACAAACGATTATTACAGATAAAGGGAAGGTAAGCGCAAATTACATTATATTTGCCACCCACTATCCGTTTTTAAATTATCCAGGGCTCTATTTTACCAGACTACATCAGGAACGCTCTTATGTGCTGGCATTGGAACAGGCAGGAAGTCTGTCTGGCATGTATATCGGGGATGGAGCGGATGCCTATTCTTTTCGCTCATATGGAAGGTATCTTCTGCTCGGTGGGCAAGGGCATCGGACAGGGGATAATCGGGAGGGGGAAAAATACGAACATCTCAGACTGGTTGCAAAACAATATTATCCCCAGAGCAGGGAGATCGCTTGCTGGTCAGCTCAGGACTGCATCAGTGGGGATCAGATCCCTTTTATCGGAGAATATGCAGCAGGGCATCCAGGATGGTTTGTGGCAACGGGATTTCAGAAATGGGGTATGACATCCTCTATGGTAGCTGCCACTATGCTAAGAGATCGGATTTGTAATGTGGATAATCCTTATGCAAATACATTTTCCCCTTCCAGGTTTTCCACAGCGGAAATGTTTCAGATTGTACAAGATAGCGCAAAAGCAGTAAAAGGTCTTGCAAAACGTTTCTTTCAGATACCTGCAGAAACAGCAAAATCTTTGCAGGCAGGTCATGGGGGAATTGTAGAATGTGAAGGAGAAAAAGCGGGTGTTTATAAAAACAAACAGGGAGAACTTTTCGCGGTAGATATTCGGTGTCCCCATTTGGGGTGTCAGCTTACCTGGAATCCAGATGAAAAAACCTGGGATTGTCCGTGTCACGGATCACGTTTTGATTACCATGGAAACTTGCTGGAAGGACCGGCACAGGAGGGCATAGGGGGTAAATAATTATGTTTATGGCTGGTACTTTCGTTGTCGATCCAATCGGGGTACGATAGCTCTGATTCCTGCAAAATAAAAGATAGGTAATATTAGATTGTTTCTGGTTAAAATCAGAGTTATAATATGCTTTGTACAAAGCTACAAATAATATTGTTGACACTTGATACATCTGGAATCGCGGCTGCAATGGAAGTAGAGGATGATATCATCTACTCTGGTGCATGTAGATTTTTGGTAAGTCACGGTATGGATGACAGAACTGGAATCGACCATACATTTGCTTTGATAGGTCTGTGTATAGGTTTCCGGTTCTGTCCGGCTATTTGAATGGACCATTTAAAATACCTCCCAAGAAACAGATGTGTTTTTCGCATTAGTTATACTATAGCAAGGAAAAGGATTTCCGTCAATCAACAATAAACTGGACGATATCCTGGAAGAGGAGGAATATGAAAGAAAAAGAGGATATGCTGGCGGCCGTCTATCAGGATGTGGGGAAAATTGGGTTAGAAAGAAGAAAAATTCCTATCTTGACGGATGAGAGGGATGCCATTATAAAAGTTACATTGACTACAATATGTTCCAGTGACCTGCATATCAAGCACGGTACTGTACCAAGGGCGGTTCCTGGGGTCATCCTCGGACATGAATTTGTGGGGGAGGTGGTGCAGACAGGGGCTATGGTAAAAAACTTTAAGCCCGGGGATCGGGTGGCTGTGAATGTGGAAACCTACTGTGGAACCTGTTTTTATTGCAGGCAGGGCTTTGTCAACAATTGTACCGATGCCAACGGAGGATGGGCGCTTGGATGCCGGATAGACGGAGGACAAGCAGAATATGCCAGAATCCCATTTGCAGATCAGGGCTTAACGCAAATTCCAGATCAGGTCACAGACGAACAGGCTCTTTTTACCGGGGATCTTCTATCCACCGGATATTGGGCGGCAAAGATCGGGGAATTAAAACCCGGAAATACGATAGCCGTGATCGGTGCCGGTCCCACCGGACTTTGCACCATGCTTTGCGCCAGACTTTACAGTCCTGGAAGGGTAATCGCCATAGATAAAGATGAATCCAGACTGGAGGTGGCCAAGAAAGAAGGACTGGCAGACGTTCTTCTGGTACCCGGAAAGGATGAGATAGAAAACAGGATTTTGAAGGAAACCCATGGCAGAGGAGCCGATGTAGTCTTTGAGGTAGCAGGTGGTGAGGATACTTTTTCTCTGGCCTGGAAAATCGCGAGGCCGAATGCCATCGTGGTGATTGTGGCCATGTATGAAAAAGATCAAACCTTACCGCTTCCGAGTATGTATGGGAAAAATCTGACTTTTAAAACAGGGGGAGTCGATGGGTGCAACTGTGAGGAAATCATGAATCTAATTGCCTGTGGAGCCTTACATACGGATTTTTTGATTACGCACAGGGTAGCGTTAAAGGACATGATGGAAGCCTATGAGATTTTTGAGAAGAGAAAAGAGGGCGTAATCAAAATCGCGGTTAAGCCATAAACCTTGTGCCAGAGAATGACACAAATATGAAGAGGGGAGGAAAAGAAAGATGACCAGGTACGAAAAAATGAGTACGCTGTTTGATAAAGATTTTCGCGTAATCGAGTCTTTTCCAAGAAGGGTACAAAAAGAAAAGGATTCTTTTTACGAAGAAGTTTTTCGCTATTATGATCAGGATAAGCACAGAAAAATCTTTACAGAAAAGGCGATCGCTTTGATTCTAAAGGTGCTGTGCTATGTGACTTGCGAGATTTATGTTCAAGATTACAGCCCGTTTCATAAGAAAAGGGAAGGCTGGCTACAGGATCGGCGCTGCCCCACCATCGCAAGGCTGGTGCGCAAGATACTTATGAAAAGAAAAGGACAGATTGATTTTGTGCTTTTAGATGAAAAGGCCATCATAAGCGTATCCGGAGATACGGGAGGGGTGGCTGTGTACCATGAGAGTCGTTATTTAAAGGGACTGCTGGATGATTTAGTTCCGGCAGAAGGCCTGTATATTTGGGATTTCCATATATAAGCATAATATTCTACGGACATAGACCGGCCATCAGATAACAATTTATCTTGCATAAAAAGGATAAGGTCGTTATAATAAAAAAGAATTTGGATAGAACAGAGGAGAATGATTATGAATATCAGAATTGGAATTTTAGGATATGGAAACTTAGGACGCGGCGTGGAATGTGCCGTAAAACAAAATCCGGATATGGAGCTTACCGCTGTATTTACCCGCAGAGATCCGAAGATGGTTCAGATCCTGACACAAGGCGTGCCAGTGTGCCGGATGGAGGAGGTTTTAGATTGGAAAGACAGGATTGACGTTTTAATTCTGTGCGGAGGCAGCGCAACGGATCTGCCGATACAGTCTCCACAATATGCAAAGCACTTCCATATTGTGGACAGCTTTGATACCCACGCCAAGATACCGGAGCACTTTGCAAATGTGGATGCAGCCGCAAGGGAGGGCAGTAAAGTGGCCGTTATCTCGGTGGGTTGGGATCCCGGAATGTTTTCCTTAAACAGAATGTATGCCAATGCCATCCTTCCGGACGGTGAGGATTATACGTTCTGGGGAAAAGGGGTCAGTCAGGGACATTCCGATGCCATCCGCAGGATTAAAGGGGTAAAAAATGCGAAGCAATATACTATTCCGGTGGCCAAGGCTCTGGAGGCAGTGCGCAGCGGAAAGAATCCAAAGCTCTCCACAAGGGAAAAGCATACAAGAGAATGTTTTGTGGTTCTGGAGGATGGAGCAGATGCAAAGAAGGTGGAGGAAGAAATCAAGACCATGCCCAACTACTTTGCGGATTATGATACCACGGTTCATTTTATCAGTGAGGAGGAACTGGAAAAGAATCACAGGGGGATTCCGCACGGAGGCTTTGTGCTTCGCAGCGGTAATACGGGTTGGAACGCAGAGAGTCACAATCTGATTGAGTATAGCCTGAAACTGGATTCTAATCCGGAATTTACCTCCAGCGTAATCGTTGCCTATGCGAGAGCTGCCTATCGTTTAGCATCCGAAGGACAAGTAGGCTGTAAGACTGTGTTCGACATTGCGCCTGCCTATCTGAGCGCAAAAAGCGCAGAAGAGTTGCGGGCAACGATGTTATAACGAATTTTTAAAGGAGAAGAAACATGAGGATTGATCATATTGCCCTCTATGGCGAGGATCTGGAAGGGCTTCGGGATTTCTTTGTCCGGTATTTCGCGGCGGCCTCCAATTCTATGTATCACAATCCAAAGACAGGGCTTTGCACTTACTTTTTAAGCTTTGAGGACGGTTGCCGACTGGAAATCATGACGAGGCCGGACCTTTCTAAAAGGGAGCAAATGCCAATGCAATGTGGTTATACTCATCTTGCTTTCAGTGTGGGAAGCCGGGAACAGGTGGATGAAGTGACAAAGCGGTTAAGGGCAGACGGTTACACCGTATTAAGCGGTCCCAGAGTGACGGGAGACGGCTATTACGAAAGTTGTATTCTGGGACCAGAAGGCAACCAGATTGAGATTACCATTTAGTCCCAGCCTTTTGCCGGAATGGTAAACAGAACAGGCATATACGGGCAGAAGAAGGAGATACCATGAAGCGGGATGTGAGTCTGGATGAAATATCCGACGGAAGATTATATAGTTTAAATGATATGGTGAAGGCAGACTGTCATGAGTGCCGGGGATGCAGTGCCTGCTGCCATGGGATGGGAGAATCCATCATACTGGATCCTCTGGATATCAGCAGGCTTTCCTGGAATCTGGAAACGACCTTTGAGCAGCTTTTAGAGCAGGAAAAAATAGAACTACATGTGGTGGATGGGATCATCCTGCCCAATTTGAAAATGCGGCATGATACGGACCGGTGTGTTTTTTTGAACGGGGAGAACCGGTGTGATATTCATGCCATCCGCCCCGGAATTTGCAGATTATTTCCGTTGGGAAGATATTATGAGGACCGTGGATTCCAATACTTTCTTCAAATCCATGAATGCCCAAATCCTTCCAGGACAAAAATCAAAGTGCGTAAATGGATCGACATGCCGGATGTAAAACGCTATGATGCATTTGTCTGTCAGTGGCATTACTTTTTGGCAGACGTGGAAGCTTATCTGGAAGAGGTAGGAGACGATGAGGCGAAAAAGTGGAATCTGTTTCTTTTAGAAAAGTTTTATCAGATGCCCTTTGCAAAGGAGAAGGATTTTTATATCCAGTTTGAGGAACGATTGTCACTTGGAAGAAAAAAGCTGGAGGAGAGGAGGGCAGAAAGTGACGTTTAAGGAAATTGAGTCCTGGATAGCCCAGTATCCGATCTGTGAATATGGATTTTTAGAGACCTCCAGTATCTTGTTTTCAGAGCGGGTGCGCTATATCTGCGAGACAGAATGTGAACGATATGGGAAAAGCTGGTCTTGCCCGCCGGCAGTCGGCACAGTTTCTGAGTGCAGGCAAAGATGCCTTGCATACAGTCATGTTCTGGTTTTTACAACGCTTGCGCAGGTTAGCGATACAGCGCTTTTAAAAGAAACTTTGGCTACCAGGAAAGCGCATGAAGAAGTGACAAGAGCGCTGTGTAAACGGTTTCAGGAAAAAAAAGAAGATTTTCTGGCCCTTTCCAGTGAATCCTGTGAGCTTTGTCAGCAGTGTTCCTGGCCGGAAGCGCCGTGCAGCAGGCCTGATCAGATGTTGCCCTGCATAGAAAGTCATGGGATTTTAGTTACAGAATCGGCAGAGCTTTGTAAAATACATTTTTTCTATGACAGCAATACCGTGACGTGGTTTGGCATGATCTTTTTTCATAAGAGCTCGGATTGACTCATATAGTGTGTAATAAAAAGCGAAGTCAGATATGAATGTGAAAAATCCATCTATTCTTCATAAAATGTCACAGGCAGCTCAATTGCCCAGGGATTTGGCAGATGGCGCAGTTCTCGTAAGCATCACGGGGCAGGAGGAGATTTGTGTGGAAAACTATCGTGGAATTATAGAGTACACAGATACCTGCCTTCTGATTCAGACAAAGCATTGCAGACTTCAAATCCAGGGGCGGGGCCTTTGCATTCATTATTACACCTGTGAGGAAATGAAAATCGTTGGTCATATCGAACAGATTCGCTATGTGTAGTCGGAGGGATTCCTTTGGTTTTGCAGATGCTAAGGTATGGCCGGGGGCACGTCCGGATCCGGGTAACCGGTTCTTCCTACGAACGGTTTCTGAATATGTGCGCAAAACATGAGATTCTAATCTGGGATTTGTTGTGCGTGGGGAATTCCTATGAAATGAATATGACGATTCAGGGATTTCGCATGTTAAAGCCCATGGCCCGTAAATGTGGGGTGCACATCCGAATTTTAAAAAAACACGGACTTCCTTTTTTCCTATACCGAAACCGTCATCGAAAAATGCTGCTTGCAGGGATTGTCTGTGGCCTCTGTCTGATGTTTCTGCTTTCACGCTTTATCTGGGATATCCGTATTACCGGGAATCAGGCATTGACGGAGGATGTGCTCTTTGATTTTCTGGAACAGGAAGAAATCGGATACGGTATGCGGAAATCAAAACTGGACTGCAAGGAACTTGCGGCGGATTTGCGCAGGCAGTTTGACAATCTGATCTGGGTATCCGCCAAGATTGAGGGAACCAGATTGTTGATTGATGTACAGGAAAATACGGATTTGGTTTTGGATGAAAAGATAGACTACGGGCCGAGTGATCTGGTATCCAATGTGACGGGAACCGTGGAGCGGATTGTTACCCGATCCGGTGTTCCAAAAGTAAAAGCTGGAGACTCTATCCAAAAAGGAGATCTGCTGGTAGAAGGACGCCTTGAAATCACGGATGACAGCGGCGAGGTGACCGGTTACCAGTATTGTGCGGCAGATGCGGATATTTATGTGAAAACCGCATATCACTATCAGGACAGCTTTCCATTGTCGCACTCGGTAAAATCTTATACCGGAGCCTGCAAAAAAGGATATTATCTGAAGATAAAGGATCAGATTTTCCGCCTTGCCAGGAAAGAAGTACCCTATCAGGAATACGATGTGGTGACAAAAGAACATCAATGGACGTTGGGCTCTTCCTTCTCTCTGCCTATTTCCTGGGGCGTGATTGAGATGAGAGAGTACGAGACAGAGACCGCTTCCTATTCAAAAGAGGGGGCATATCGCCATGCAGAAGATCGGTTAAATAAATTTCTTTCCAAAATTCAGGAAAAAGGGGTTCAAATATTCGAAAATAATGTTACAATAGAAACAGATTCGAAAAATTGCAGGGCAGATGGAAACATCATCCTTATTCAAAAAATCGGGAAAAGGGTAGAAAGGACGACAGACGAAATATGAGTATCATCGAAACCATCGCATCAGTTCCCGTGGAACATGAGAAAAATGTGTTTGGGCAATTTGACGAACATATCAAGAAAATTGAAAAGACATTTAATGTCACGCTGATTTCCAGGGATGGGGCACTTAAAATTATCGGTAACGAGGCATCTGCTGACAAAGCCCGCAGAGTCTTTTTACAGCTTGTGGAGCTATCCAAGAGGGGGAATGTTATCACAGAACAGAATGTAAATTATGCAATTTCTCTGACACTGGAAAACCAGGAGGATACCCTGGTGGAAATCGACCGGGACTGTATTTGTCATACCATCAACGGAAAGCCAATAAAGCCAAAGACTCTGGGCCAGAAAGCATACGTAGATGCCATTCGTGAGAAGATGATTGTCTTTGGCATTGGTCCTGCCGGAACTGGAAAAACCTATTTGGCTATGGCGATGGGAATTTCCGCATTCAAAAATGAAGAAGTCGGAAGAATTATCCTTACACGTCCCGCTATCGAAGCGGGAGAGAAACTGGGGTTTTTGCCTGGAGATCTGCAAAGTAAGGTGGATCCTTACCTGCGGCCTTTATATGATGCCTTGTATCAGATTATGGGGCCAGATAGTTTCCAGAAAAATATGGAAAAAGGACTGATCGAGGTGGCGCCGCTTGCTTACATGAGAGGAAGAACGCTGGATAATGCTTTCATCATTTTGGATGAGGCTCAAAATACCACACCTGCCCAGATGAAGATGTTTCTGACCAGAATCGGATTCGGATCCAAGGTGATCATTACTGGGGATCTGACACAGAAGGATCTGCCCGCGCAAGCTTCATCCGGTCTGGAGGTGGCTGTCAAGGTGCTAAAGAAGCTGGATGAAATTGCTTTTTGCACATTGACCAGCAAGGATGTGGTGCGCCATCCTCTGGTACAGCAGATCGTAAAGGCTTATGAGGAATACGAAAAAAAGACGGAGCGGGAACAAAAGCGTTCCAGAGGAGTAAGGAGGATGACATGACCCTTCTATATGAGGATGAATACGAAAAGCCGTTGCCTTTTCAGGCAGAAGAGCTGGCCGGACGGGTAGTACAGCAGTGTCTGGACTATGAAGATTGCCCTTATGAGGCTTCCGTAAATGTTTTGTTGACGGACAACCCATCCATTCGTCAAATGAATGCGCAGTTTCGGGGTATCGACCGGGAAACGGATGTGCTTTCCTTTCCGGTTGTGGATTATCCGACACCTGGAGATTTTTCGGAGGCGGAACGTTTTTTATCTGACAGTTTTCATCCGGAGACCGGAGAGCTTTTATTGGGTGATATTGTGATTTCCGGAGACAGAATGCTTGAGCAGGCGGAACGCTTCGGCCATTCCCCCATGCGGGAATTTGCTTTTTTGATTGCCCACAGCATGTTGCATCTGATGGGATATGACCATATGAATCCGGATGAGGCAAGGGTAATGGAGCAAAAACAGGAGGAGATCCTGGGACAGCTAGGAATAAAACGATAGAAAAGAGGGTGAACTATGAAAAAGATAAAAGTGGCATTGTTGCTTTGCCTGACAGCGCTTGCGCTGGGCGGATGCAAAAAAGAAAAAGCAGTGGAAACTGAGACAGCCGCTCAGACGCAGGCTGCCACCGAGGAATCGGAGACAACCCTTCAGATTGAACCGGAGACGGAAGATACGGAACACAGTTATCTCACTGGAAAAAAGGTAGATCCTTCCATTGGACGAAAGCGGCCCATTGCGGTCATGCTGAACAATATTTCCGCCGCCTGTCCACAGGCTGGAATTGCCAAAGCCGATGTGGTCTATGAAGCTCCCGTGGAGGGAGGCATCACCAGACTTATGGGAATTTTTGAAGATTACGCAGGAATGGAAAAGATCGGTTCTGTCAGAAGCTGTCGTGACTACTACGTACGCTACGCCTTAGAGTTTGATGCAATTTATATGCATTTTGGACAGGCTGTATATGCCTTTGATCTGTTGAACAGCGAAAAGGTTAACAATATCAGTGGTTTGGAATATCAGGAAGAAGCCGGAAAGATTCAAGGATACGCAGGAGAGGACATTTTTTATCGCACTTCCGACCGCCCTTCTCCACACAATGTTTACACTTCAGAAGAAAGCATTAAGACAGCTATAAAGCGGAAAGAGTACCGGACAGATTACGCTCCGGAATATAAGGGGCATTATAAATTTGCATCAGATGGGGAAACCGTTTCTCTGACTGGCGGTACCGCAACTCATATAGAGCCCGGATATGAAGTAAATGAGCCGGATTTTGAATACAATGCAGAAGATCACCTGTATTACCGTTCCCAGTATGGGGACGCACAGATTGATCAGCTTACGGAAAAGCAGCTGGCTTATACAAATGTGATTTTCCAGGTATCGAAATGGGAAAATTACGATGACAATGGTTACTTAAATATTGACACCGTATCCGGCGGCGAGGCTTATGTGTTTAGCAACGGAACCTATGTAAAAGGGACATGGAAAAAGGAAAGCGAAGACGCACCGGCCCGGTATTACGATGGGGACGGAAAAGAGATTACGCTTAACCAGGGAAAGACCTGGGTATGTATCATACAGGATACGTATCAGGATAAGATTAGCTTCAGCTAAAATATATGGAATCTTAGAGGTGTGTTTTGGGAAACAAAAGCAAAAACAAAGATTACTTAGTACAGGGAACCATCCTTGTGATCGCGTCGTTTGTAGCAAGATTTATTGGAATGATCTACCGGATCCCGCTGACTCAGATTTTGGGAAATGAGGGCAACGGTTATTATTCGACCGCTCATGAGATCTATTCGATTGTATTGATGGTTTCTTCCTTCAGCATTCCCTTGGCAGTGTCAAAGCTGGTCTCGGAAAGGCTGTCCCTTGGAAAGAAAAAAAATGCAAATAGAGTGTTTATCTGCGCCATGAAGTTTTCCTTGATTATGGGTGGCGTGATGTCTGTTGTTACCTTTGCCCTGGCAGGTGTGATAACAAAGTATATGATGAAATCCGAGATGGCGGTTTATGCCCTGCGTGTGATGTGCCCGGCAATCTTTTTATTTGCAATAGTCGGCTGCCTAAGAGGGGTTTTCCAAGGTCATGGGAGTATGGTCCCCACAGCGGTATCTCAGGTGTTAGAGCAGATTGTAAATGCAATTGTAGCCGTGGTCTGTGCCGGACTCATGGTAAGTTACGGCGCGAAACTGGCTGTTTCCAAAAACAATGAACTGTTAGAACCTGCGCTTGCCGCTGCAGGAGGAACCTTCGGCACAGTTGTCAGCATTGCCGTTGCGCTGTTATTTCTGCTATTTGTTTTTGTTACTTTTCAGAGAAACTTTAAAAGGCAGATGAAAAGAGACCACACGTTGAGGTTGGAATCTGACCGAAGCATTTATATGGCCTTAATCTTTACCATTCTTCCGGTGGTACTTAGCACTGTGACATATAATATCAGTACAATATTAGATCAGGGTATTTTTAACCATGTGTTAGCTGCACAGGGCTTTGAAGAGCAGCAATACGTGGCAATTTTCGGTATTTACACCGGAAAGTTTCGGGTTCTGATGAATGTTCCCCTCTCGATTGCATCTTGTCTGGCTCCTTCTGTAGTTCCAAGTCTATCTGCCGCCATGGCTGAGGGAAACTATCACGATGCCAAGACAAAGGTAAGAGACAGCACCCGCTATACTATGACGCTTACGATTCCATGCGCGGTAGGGTTGGCGACTTTAGCCTCGCCTATTATGCAGTTGATTTTTGGAGACGGTATGTCACTGACAGAGGGAATTATGCAACATGGAGCACTGATGATTGTGCTGTTGGCTCTTTCCACTCTATCTACGGGAATTTTACAGGGATTGGGAGAATTAAAAAAACCTCTGGTGCATACGGCTATTGCGCTGGCGGCCCATGTGGTGCTGCTGGTAATCATGTTGACATACTTTGAGATGAATATTTATGCGGTTATATATTCGAATATCTTTTTTGCGCTTGTGATCTGTGTGATGAATGCTTGGTCTATCAAAAAGGTCCTTCATTACAGGCAGGAACTGGTTCGCACGTTCCTGATTCCACTGGTTTCTTCCGGGATAATGGGGCTGGTTGTTTACGGTGTATATCGTTTGTTTGCGCTGTTTGCCGGAAATGCAATCTCAACGATTCTGGCTATTTTGGTAGGAATGATTGTCTATGTGGTACTTTTAATTAAGCTTAGGGGGATTACCAAACGAGAGATTTATCGGTTACCCAAGGGAGCGTATCTGGTGGCATTTTTAAGAAAATGTAGGATTTTATAGATAAAATAAGAGACGGAAACTGTGAAAAAGTTTCCGTCTCTTGCGGCTATGCTTTCTTCTAGCTGCTGTAGTTTTCCAAAAAACTGTAAAGTTCGTGTTCATCCCGCAATCCCTTTTTTTGACGAATCTCTTCTTGAATTTCCGGCGGCAGACTATCAATGCGTATGCTGGTGGTTTCAAATAATGTTTTTTGGTCGCTTTTATAGACTGCCACATAGCCATCCAAATCAACCAGATAATACGAATACACTTTTTCATCCTGTTGTCCGCTTACTGTCCTGGCAGGAGCAGGTTGTGTCGCTTCTGTCATGGTCTCTGTCTGAGGGGAAGGAGACTTTTCCTTCTGAAAACTTTGGTAGCTGGCCCAATATAAAACGCAGAGCAATGCGGCGGACAGGCAAACGGCAATTCTGTATTTTTTCTTCACGTGCAAGCCTCCTTTTTTCCTTAGTATCACCTGATAGCAGTATCTTATACACAAAACCGGGGAAGTTTCGAACTCCTTCACTGTGAAAAAAACATTAGACCTTTTCAGGGAAATAGTGTAAAATAGCCATGTAATCGGCGCAGGATCGATTTTAGGAGGGAAACATGAATTTACGTGATCGATTAAAGGAAAAGCATAGGATTGTCATAAAAGTCGGTTCTTCTTCCCTGACCCATGAAAACACAGGGGCTTTGGATCTGACCAAGCTGGAAATTCTGATTCGGGAGATCTCAGATTTGCACAATATGGGAAAAGAGGTGGTTCTCGTATCTTCGGGTGCTATTGCTGTGGGACGAAAAGCTGCGAACCTGAAAGAACGGCCGGAAAAAATCAGTGAAAAGCAAGCTTGCGCGGCGATTGGGCAGGCCAGGCTGATGATGATTTATCAAAAGCTGTTTTTAGAGTACAATCAGCTTGCTGCACAGATCCTGATGACGAAGAATACCGTCATGAATAACTTAAGCCGTATGAATGCGCTCAATACCTTTCAGGAGCTTTTAAGAATGGGAGCGATTCCCATTGTAAATGAAAATGATACGGTATCCACTTATGAAATGCAGTTCGGAGATAATGATACACTTTCTGCCATTGTGGCTGCCTTAATAGACGCGGATCTCTTGATTTTATTGTCTGACATAGATGGATTGTTTACAGATGACCCTAATCAGAACGCGGATGCTCAGTTTATCGATGTGGTGGAAAGGCTGGACGAAAGCTTATTTGAGATGGGAAAGGAAAGTACTGGTAGTTCCGTGGGAACCGGGGGAATGGCCACCAAATTGACAGCGGCGAAGCTGGCCACAGAAGCCGGAGCAGATATGGTGATTGCAAATGGCAAAGATTTTCATGTAATCCATAAAATCATTCAGGGGAGAAAGCATGGAACCCTGTTTTTATCCTCACCCAAAGAGGATTTTTTTCTGATGGATTATCTGGAAAAAATGTTTTATGATTAGGAGAGGAACATCATGAATGAAGAGAATTTAAAGCGCATTAATGAATTGGCCAGAAAATCCAAGGCGGAAGGCTTAACGGAAGCGGAAAAAAAAGAGCAAGCGGATTTGAGGAGGCAATATATTGAAGCAATCCGAAGAAATCTCCGAGGCCAGCTGGATCAAATTGATATTCGGGAGAAGGACGGAACCATAGTTAATTTAGGGGAAAAATATGGAAAAAAAGGACATTAGAAAAGAAATTTTCCGGCGTCGTAAGGAAGCAGACCCGGTTTGGATGGAGAAAAGCAGTCGTATAATCTGTGAACGTATTCTGCGCAGCAAAGAATTTCAGCAGAGCAATACGATTTTTACCTATATGGATTGTAAAGGGGAAGTTTCTATGCAGATACTTTTGGAATCCTGCTGGAATATGGGAAAGCCCGTGGCAGTGCCTAAGGTGATCGGGGAGGCTATGAAGTTTTATGTGATATCCGGTTATGAAGATGTGGCTCCAGGATATTTTCAGGTTCCAGAACCGACGACTGGAGACGAGGCTATGGATGAGGGTGGATTGATGATTGTGCCGGGGGTCGCATTTGACAGAAAGCGACATCGATGCGGCTACGGAAAAGGATTTTACGACCGTTATTTAAGTCAGCACAGAAAGCATCCGACGATTGGAGCTGCGTTTGATTTTCAGATTGTAGATCAAATTCCGGCAGATCCCTATGATATCTGCCCAGATCAGGTATTTACGGAGACAAGTATTTATAAGAAATAGAGCAAACAGGTAAAGGGGGATGAAAACAATGACATTGGAACAAATAGGAATGCAGGCAAAAGAGGCGGAACCCATACTTCGCAATCTGGGCTCTTTGAAAAAAAATGTGGTTTTGGAAAAAGCCGCCGTTTTTCTTGTAAAAGCCGCTGACGAACTGCTGGCTGCAAACGATGTGGATGTACAAAGAGCCATAGAAAATCATATGAATCCGGGACTGGTGGATCGGTTGCGTCTGACAGAGGCAAGAATTGAGGGGATGGCAGAGGGACTCCGTCAGTTAGCGGCCTTAGAGGATCCCATTGGAGAAGTCATGTCCATGAAAAAGCGTCCAAACGGATTGCTGATCGGACAGAAACGGGTACCCCTGGGAGTCATTGGGATTATTTATGAATCCCGGCCTAATGTAACGGCAGACGCTTTTGGTCTTTGCTTTAAAACCGGTAATGTGGTCATTTTAAAAGGAGGAAGCGATGCAATCAGCTCCAATAAGGCTATTGTATCGGTGTTAAAAAAAGCACTTGCGGAAGAAGGACTGCCGGAGAATGCCATCCAGTTGATTGAGGATACCAACCGGGAGACTACATCGTCTTTCATGAAGATGAATCAGTATGTGGATGTATTAATCCCAAGGGGTGGAGCCGGGCTGATCCGGGCAGTGGTTCAAAACAGTACCATACCCGTGATTGAAACAGGTACGGGAAATTGTCACATTTATGTGGATGAATCCGCTGATTTGGATATGGCGGTTTCTATCATCTATAATGCAAAGACCCAGCGCATCGGTGTTTGCAATGCATGCGAATCTTTGGTGGTTCACAAAAAGGTGAAAGATCAACTGCTTCCCATGCTCAAAGCAAAGCTGGATGAAAAGAAGGTAGAACTGCGGGGAGATGAAGAAGCCTGTAAGGTACTGCCCGGAATCCATGTGGCTTCTGAGGATGACTGGGGAAGAGAGTACCTGGATTATATCCTGTCCATTAAAGTGGTGGATTGTATAGAAGAGGCTATCGCCCATATCAACCGTTATAACACAGGTCATTCCGAGGCCATTGTAACCAGGGACTATGCGAATGCCCAGAAGTTTTTAGACGAGATCGATGCGGCGGCTGTGTATGTGAACGCATCCACCCGCTTTACAGATGGATTTGAATTTGGATTTGGAGCAGAGATCGGAATCAGTACTCAGAAGCTTCATGCCAGAGGGCCTATGGGCCTTTTGGCTCTGACCTCCACAAAATATATTATTTACGGGAACGGACAGATTCGGGAATAATTTCCAGTCCTCCTTCATATATTAATAAGAATACAAAAGGCGTTTTTTGATGTCTTTTGTAGTTCGATATTGATATATGAAGGAGGCTTTTTATGGTGGATTTTGGAAAGCGTTATACCTATGAGGAAATGATGGAAAGGATATACAGCCTGAAAGAGCGCTGGCCTAAGCTTCTGACTGTGGAAGAGGCCGGAATCAGCCATGATGAACGCTCCATTCCGGGAATTTGGCTGGGCAGCAGCAAGGCATGTCTGATTTGCAGTGCCGGGATTCACGGGAGAGAAAGCGTCAATCCCATTTTGCTTTTGCGGATGATAGAAGATTACTGCGAAAATTGGGAGAATGAGCCGTTGCTTACCCAATATGGTTTGTATCTGCTGCCAATTGTAAACCCAGACGGCTATGAAGTGGCTTTGAAGGGATTTCAGGCACTGAAAAGTCCGATCCTGCGGCATGCCATGCGCATGAGAAATCAGCCCCACGAGACCTGGAAGTGCAACGGACGGGGAGTGGATATCAACCGGAATTTTCCATGCAGTTCCTACCGCCCTGGAAATGGATCCTGGTATCCGGCCAGTGAAAATGAGACCAAAGCCCTAATGGATGTTTTTCAGAAATTTCCTGACTCTGTCGGTTACATAGACTTCCATTCCAGAGGTCGGATTATTTATTACTATCGAAACGCAATGACAGATGCTTACAACCAAAGGAGCGCCCGGTTTGCAAAGACGTTCCAGGAGCTTTCCAATTATGATCTGGGAACCTGGAAAGATGAAAGTAAGACAAAAGCAGATGGTGGAAATTCTGTTCATTATTATTCAGAACGGTACGCCAGACCAGCTCTGACCGTGGAGACGGTGGAAGATGAGGCGGGATTTCCTTTGGATGCTTCCTATCAGCAACAAACCTACGAGGAGATTCGCAGACTCCCGTTGGCCTACCTGGAAGAATACGAGAAAACCGAGAAAAAAGATGCCTCTGGCCACTCTTGCATTTTTGAAAAGCCCCCTGTATAATAATGTAGTTAAAGGTCGGACAAAGGAGCATAGAATGAACAATACGATATTTGAAGAACAGTTAAGACAAATAGATATGACCGGAGAGGCTCCTCTTTCAGAGCCTTACCGTCAGTATTATTATATCAGGCAGTGCAGGGGATTGGTAGAGGAACAATGCAGAAAGCTTGGCCGTAGGATGAAAGCGGCAATTGTGACCTTTGGCTGTCAGATGAATGCCAGGGACAGTGAAAAGCTTTCCGGTATTTTGGAGCAGGTGGGTTACGAAATAACGCAGGATGAACAGGCTGACTTTGTCATCTACAATACCTGTACCGTGAGAGAAAACGCAAATCTGAAGGTGTATGGCAGGCTTGGCAGATTAAACAGTCTGAAAAAGAAGAATCCTCATATGATGATCGCTCTGTGCGGGTGCATGATGCAGGAACCTCATGTGGTGGAAAAGATAAAGAAGAGCTATTCTTTTGTTAATCTTATCTTTGGAACTCATAATATTTACAAATTTGCGGAGCTTCTTGCACGTTCCATGCAGTCTGACAGAATGATTCTGGATATCTGGAAAGACACGGATCAGATTGTGGAGGATTTGCCCGCAGAGCGCAAATACCCCTTTAAATCGGGAGTCAATATCATGTTTGGCTGTAATAATTTTTGCAGCTATTGCATCGTCCCTTATGTCAGAGGAAGAGAAAGAAGCAGAAATCCCCAGGATATTATCCGGGAAGTCCGTGACTTGGTGGAAGACGGCGTGGTGGAGATCATGCTGCTTGGACAGAATGTGAACTCCTATGGAAAGAATCTGGAAACACCGATCAGTTTCGCGGGGCTTTTAAGGGAACTGGAACAGATAGACGGGTTGAAACGGATCCGCTTTATGACCTCCCATCCCAAGGACCTTTCAGATGAGCTGATTTTGACCATGGGAGAATCTGAGAAGATCTGTAAGCACTTGCACCTTCCGCTGCAATCCGGAAGCAGCCGCATTCTAAAGATTATGAACCGCCATTATACCAAGGAGCAATACCTGGCCCTTGTGGACAAACTAAGGGCTTCCGTGCCGGACATCTCTCTGACGACAGACCTGATTGTGGGCTTTCCAGGAGAAACAGAAGAAGACTTTCAGGAAACTTTGGATGTGGTAAAAAAGGTGGGGTATGACAGCGCCTTTACGTTTCTGTACTCCAAACGCACGGGGACTCCTGCCGCAGTTATGGAAGATCAGGTGCCGCAGGAAGTGGCTAAAGAACGATTTAACCGACTCCTCACCTTGGTTCAGGAGACAGCCGGAAATGTTTCCGCCCGATTTAGCGGGCAAACACTCCCCGTGCTGGTAGAGGAACAAAATATACAGGATCCGAATTTGATGACGGGAAGGCTGGAGCATAATTTACTGGTTCATTTTCCAGGCACTCCGGATATGATCGGTCATATTCTTCCGGTGCACTTAAAGGAATGTCGCGGGTTCTATTATATGGGAGAACTTGCAGGCGTATAGAAAGGACGAATACTGTGGCACAACTTACACCAATGATGCAGCAATATGTAAAAACAAAAGAAGAGTATCCGGACTGTATTCTTTTTTATCGTCTTGGGGACTTCTATGAGATGTTTTTTGAAGACGCAAAGACTGCGGCGAAGGAACTGGAGATTACCCTGACCGGCAAAGACTGCGGCCTTAAAGAGCGGGCTCCCATGTGTGGTGTTCCGTATCATGCGGTAGATTCCTATCTGACAAAGTTGGTTTCTAAAGGATATAAGGTCGCCATCTGCGAACAGGTGGAAGATCCTAAACTTGCCAAAGGCCTGGTGAAGCGGGAAGTAATCCGGGTGGTGACTCCCGGGACAAACTTAAATTCTCAGGCTTTGGATGAGACTAAAAACAATTACCTGATGTGCATTGTATGCATGGCGGATCGCTATGGGATTTCTGCTGCCGATATCACCACCGGAGATTATGTAGTCACAGAGGTGGAGACAGAGCGAAAGCTTTTGGATGAAGTGATGAAATTTTCGCCCAAGGAAATGATCTGTAATCAATCCTTCCAGGTAAGCGGAATTGATCTGGATGACTTGAAGGGAAGGCTTGGAATGGCCGTCTATTTTCTGGAAGATTGGTATTTCGACGACGAGATGTGCAGGCGCTCTTTGATGGAGCATTTTAAAGTATCCACGCTGGACGGATTGGGCCTTGGGGAATATAATTGCGGCGTGATCGCATCGGGAGCCATCTTGCAGTATTTACACGAAACTCAGAAGACGGCGTTGGAAAACCTGACCAGGCTTACTCCTTACGAGACCGGAAGGTATATGGTGATCGACAGTTCTTCCAGAAGGAACCTGGAGTTGTGCGAGACCCTTCGTGAAAAACAAAAGAGAGGTTCCTTGCTATGGGTGTTGGATAAGACTAAAACGGCCATGGGGGCCCGGATGCTGCGCAGCTTTCTGGAACAGCCTTTGATTGAAAAGGCTGAAATTAACCGTCGCCTGGAGGCTGTGGAAGAGCTCTGTTCCAATGCCATCGCAAGGGAGGAAATCCGGGAGTATCTCAATCCGGTCTATGATCTGGAACGCCTGGTGAGCAAGATCAGTTACCGTTCAGCCAATCCCAGAGATATGATTGCCTTTAAAAATTCTCTGGCCATGATTCCCCATATCAAGTATATGTTAAGCTGCCTTCAGGGCGAACTGCTAAGGGAGATCGAGGCACAGATGGATCCGTTGGAGGACGTGTGTGGATTGATCGATTCCGCAATTACAGAAGACCCTCCCATTGCCATTAAAGACGGGGGAATTATAAAAGAAGGTTATCACGAAGAAATTGATCGTTTGCGCCATGCCAAAACGGAGGGAAAAACCTGGCTGGCGGATCTGGAGGCAAAGGAGCGGGAAGCTACAGGGATTAAGAACTTAAAAATTAAATTTAACAAGGTTTTCGGTTATTATCTGGAGGTGACTAACTCCTATAAAGATCTGGTACCGGAACGGTATACAAGAAAGCAGACGCTGGCAAATGCAGAGCGCTACATCACACCGGAGCTAAAGGAGCTGGAAGATGTGATTTTAGGTGCCGAGGATAAACTGTTTTCTATGGAATATGAACTGTTTTCCCAGGTACGGGATGCTGTAGCAAAGGAAGTGGTGCGCATCCAGACAACCGCCAAAGCTGTGGCCCTCACAGACGTGTTCGCTTCCCTTTCTTTGGTAGCGGAGCGGAATAACTATGTGAGGCCTAAAATCAATGAGAAAGGTATCATAGACATTAAAAACGGCCGACATCCGGTGGTGGAAAAGATGATCACCAATGATATGTTTATCGCCAACGATACATATTTAGATAATGGCAGCAATCGCATCTCCATTATCACAGGGCCCAACATGGCCGGAAAATCTACCTACATGCGGCAAAGCGCACTGATTGTGCTCATGGCTCAGATTGGTTCTTTTGTCCCGGCCCAAAGTGCAAAAATCGGTATTGTAGACCGGATTTTCACCAGAGTGGGAGCCTCTGATGATCTGGCCTCCGGACAGAGTACCTTCATGGTGGAGATGACAGAGGTAGCCAACATCCTGAGAAACGCCACGGCCAAAAGCCTGCTGATTTTGGATGAGATCGGAAGGGGAACCAGCACCTTCGACGGATTGAGTATTGCCTGGGCTGTGGTGGAACATATCAGCAACACAAGACTACTGGGAGCAAAAACCTTATTTGCCACCCATTATCATGAGCTGACGGAACTGGAGGGTAAAATTCCGGGAGTAAACAATTATTGTATTGCCGTAAAAGAAAAGGGTGACGACATTGTATTTCTGCGAAAAATTGTCCGTGGTGGAGCAGATAAAAGCTATGGAATCCAGGTGGCAAAACTAGCAGGTGTCCCGGACTCCGTAATTGAGCGGGCAAAGGAGTTGGCAATCCAGTTAAGTGAGGCGGACATCACCATTCAGGCGGCGGAATCCAGAACAGAGACGGCATCAAAGGTAAAGACCAAAGCTAAAAAGTATGATCAGGTGGATATGGAGCAGATGTCTTTGATGGATACGGTCAGCGATGAGGATATTTTAAAGGAACTTGGAGAACTGGAAATCAGTACTCTAACGCCGCTGGAGGCAATAAATACTCTCTATCGGCTTCAAAACAAGCTGAAAAACAGGTGGTAAAACAATGAAAAAGATTTCCGTTTTAGACCCTGGCACGATTGATAAGATCGCAGCCGGGGAGGTAATTGAGCGTCCGGCTTCCGTGGTAAAAGAGCTGGTGGAGAATGCCATGGACGCCGGGGCGAATGCTGTGACCGTGGAGATCAAAGAGGGAGGAATTTCTCTGATTCGCATCACGGATAACGGGGAGGGGATGGACGCCTCCCAGGTACCGCTGGCCTTTTTGCGCCATGCCACGAGCAAAATTTCGAAGGTGGAAGACCTTTTACAGATTGCTTCTTTGGGGTTTCGGGGGGAGGCACTCTCCAGTATTGCGGCCGTTTGCCAGGTAGAGTTGATTACAAAGACCTCTGGATGCGAAACCGGAACCCGTTATCTCATCGAGGGAGGAAAAGAAAAAGGATGTGAAGAAGTCGGCGCGCCGGAGGGAACCACCTTTTTGGTGCGAAATCTGTTTTTCAATACGCCGGCTAGAAAAAAATTTCTAAAGTCCCCCATGACAGAGGCCGGATATATCAGTGATTTAATGGAGCGGATGGCTCTGTCACATCCTGACATTTCCTTTAAATTTATCAACAATACCCAGACAAAGCTGCACACATCCGGAAACGGAAACCTAAAGGATGTCATTTACGGCATTTTCGGAAGGGAGATTGCAGCGAACCTTGCCTGGGTGGAAGCCGAAAGAGACGGTATTTCCATCACTGGATTTATTGGAAAACCTGTGATTTCCAGAGGAAATCGTAATTATGAAAATTATTTTGTCAATGGAAGGTATGTGCGAAGCGGGATTATTTCCAAAGCAATTGAGGAAGGATACAAAACTTTTATGATGCAGCATAAATATCCTTTTACAGCTCTTCACTTTTCCATTCCGGGAGATTCTTTGGATGTTAATGTGCATCCGACCAAAATGGAACTTCGCTTTGCGGATAATGAGGGTCTGTATCAATTTGTTGTGGAGACGATCAGAGAAGCTTTGTCGAATAGGGAGCTGATTCCGGAAGTAAGCTTGGTACAGGAGCATCCTAAAGCAGAAATTCCTGAATGGAAACGCCCTGTGAAAATGCCGGAACCCTTTGAACAAAAACGAAGGGATATGATACGGGAGCAAAGCAGCTACCGGACTGCTCCCGTATTTGAAAAAAAACCGCTCTTTGCCGGGGAGGCGTCGGAACATAAAGAGATACCAAGTATAAAAGAGTTGTTCCAGAAGACACGGAAAGGGAATATAAAACAGACATCCCCGGAAACCCAGGGAGTGGAAAAACCCCAACAGACCTTACCGGATTCCAAGGATTCCGTATCTGCATCCGGTAAGCAGATGGATCTGTTTGAGGGAAAGTTGCTCTCGAAGGAACACATAAAGGAACATCGCCTGATCGGGCAGGTATTCGACACCTATTGGCTGGTGGAATTTCAGGATAAGCTTTACATCATCGATCAACACGCGGCCCATGAAAAGGTGCTGTATGAGAGAACCATGAAGAACCTGGCAAACAAGGATTACACCTCACAACAGGTGAATCCGCCGCTGATTATTACGTTAAGCCTACAGGAAGAAGCTCTGTTAAGCCAGTATCTGGATTATTTTACGCAGATTGGTTTTGAGATAGAACCATTTGGTGGAAACGAGTATTCCATCCGTGCCGTTCCGGCGAATATGTTCGGACTGGCCAGCCGGGAACTTTTTTTAGAAATGTTAGATAGTCTGGCCTCCCAAAGCGGCAGGGCGTCTGCCATGAGCATGGATGAAAAGATTGCCTCCATGTCCTGCAAGGCAGCGGTGAAGGGAAACCATCGAATGTCTTTTCAGGAGGCAGAGGCGCTGATCGGGGAGTTGTTGACGCTGGAGAATCCTTACAATTGCCCCCACGGAAGACCTACCATCATATCCATGACAAAACAGGATCTGGAAAAGAAATTTAAACGGATTGTATAAGGAGACTCTATGAAGCCACCATTGATTGTATTGACAGGGCCCACCGCAGTGGGAAAAACACAGCTTTCTATTCAGTTGGCAAAACGCATCGGCGGAGAAATTGTCAGTGCAGATTCCATGCAGGTATATCGCCACATGGATATCGGTTCTGCAAAAATTTGTCCAGAACAGATGCAAGGAGTTCCGCATTATATGATCGATATATTGGAACCGGATGAGGAGTTCCATGTGGTTCGCTTTCAGGAATTGGCCAGAGCTTATATTCAGGATATTTACAGCCGTGGGAGGATTCCGATTTTGACCGGAGGAACAGGATTTTATATCCAGGCTATACTCTACGACATTGACTTTACAGAGACAGAACAGGATCTCTCTTACCGGAAATTCCTGGAGACGCTGGAGGCAGAGCACGGAGCGGGATATCTGCATCAAATGCTGTGTGAAGTGGATCCGGATTCCGCCGTGAAAATCCATGCCAACAATCGGAAACGGGTGATTCGCGCGCTGGAGTATTATCACGAGACCGGAGAACCCATTTCCAGACACAACGAACAGGAACGAAAAAAAGAATCCCCATACCGCTTCGCCTACTTTGTGCTCAGTGATGACCGGGCTCATCTTTACAATAGAATCGACCAAAGGGTGGATCAGATGCTGAAGGATGGACTTTTGGAGGAAGTGCGATCTCTTCAACAGCGTGGTTATACCAGGAATATGGTGTCTATGCAGGGGCTTGGGTATAAAGAAATCCTCGCGTATCTGGAAGGGGAGTGTACCCTGGATGAGGCAATCTATATTCTGAAGCGGGATACCAGGCATTTCGCCAAGAGGCAGATCACCTGGTTTAAACGGGAACGGGATACAGACTGGATCTTTAAACAGGATTATGGATACCGGGAGGAGCGAATCCTGGAACATATGTTTGGAATCTTAAGAGAAAAAGGAATTTTACAGGAAGAAGAGTGGACAAACAAATGAAACAGACGATAGAAACCATGTACGGGCAACTTGGCATCAGCAAAGAAGTCTATGCCCTGGGAAAGCAGATAGAAGAGTCATTAAATGAGCGGTTTGCAGCCATTGACGAAACTGCGGAATATAATCAGTTGAAGGTCATAAAGGCTATGCAGGAAAACCGGGTATGCGCGGAATGCTTTAATGGCACCAGCGGCTATGGATACAACGATCTGGGAAGAGATACTTTGGAAAACGTGTATGCTTCTGTATTCCATACAGAGTCTGCTTTAGTGCGTCCGCAGATTACTTGCGGTACCCATGCTCTTGCGTTAGCTCTGCTTAGCAATCTAAGACCGGGAGACGAGTTGTTGTCTATTTCCGGAAAGCCCTATGATACCCTGGAAGAGGTCATCGGTATCCGGCCTTCCACAGGTTCTCTGGCAGAGTATAACATCACTTATGATCAGGTGGATTTACGGGAGGACGGATCTTTCGACTTTGAGAAGATTCAAAAACAGATCCGTTCCAATACAAAAATGATTGCGATACAGCGGTCAAAAGGATATCAGACCAGGCCCACTCTTTCCGTGAGGCAAATTGGAGAGGCTATTGCCTTTGTAAAGCAGGTCAAACCCGACGTGATTTGTATGGTGGATAATTGCTATGGAGAATTTGTGGAGACCATAGAACCTTCGGATGTGGGAGCAGATCTCACGGTGGGTTCTCTGATCAAAAATCCGGGGGGCGGACTTGCTCCCATCGGAGGATATCTGGCTGGAACGAAAGCATGTATTGATAATGCGGCTTACCGGTTGACATCCCCGGGCCTTGGAAAGGAGGTGGGAGCCTCCCTGCAAGTGATTCAATCCTTTTATCAGGGCTTTTTCCAGGCACCCACAGTGGTAGCGGGAGCTTTAAAGGGAGCCATTTTTGCAGCCAATCTGTATGAACGATTGGGTTACCAGGTCGTCCCAAATG
>CABSEG010000034.1 GCA_902476645.1 uncultured Lachnospiraceae bacterium
GTGGCTGCCGCCAATGCGGTGCAAGATACTGCGAGGCACTTTCCTGCGTTTCTGATCTTTCCTTTCATTCTTCTCCAGCCTCAATACGGTTCATCTTATAGCCAATTCCCACACGAGTATGAATATATCTGGGATTTTCCCTGTCCGGTTCTATTTTTTTTCGCAAAGTGGCCATAAACACCCGCAGAGACGGAATATCGCAACTCTGGGCATTGGCCCATACTTCATTCATCAGATACTGATGTGTCAGCACCTTTCCCACATTCTTGGCCAACACGCATAACAGCCGGTATTCAATGGGGGAAAGATGGATTTCCGTATTTCCCATGAATACCGTGGCAGCAGCAAAATCAATTTTCATATCTCCATTCTGAAACACCGTAGTTTCCATGCCGCTCTGATTTTGTACATAATTAATTCTACGAAAGGTCGAGCGAATCCTTGCCAAAAGTTCCTCTACGCTGAAGGGTTTTGTCAGATAGTCGTCCGCCCCTGCATCCAAGGCCTCGATCTTATCCCGGTCTTCATGTCTGGCGCTGATTACAATAATTGGCACTCCGGAAAAGGAACGTACCTTCTTTATGATTTCTACCCCGTCCATATCCGGAAGTCCCAGATCCAAAAGAATCACCTCCGGTTTATGAGAAACAATCTCCAAAAGAGCCTGATTTCCGTTTTTCGCCTGTATGTAGTGATACCCCTGCGTCTCCAGCGTTGTTGCGATCAGATTGCTGATCGCTTTATCGTCTTCTACAATGAGTAAGTTGTGGCTGACAGCCATGCCTGATACCTCCTTAGTTTTTGCTTCTTTCGTTATTTTATAGACTTCTCAAAATTTTATCAATATCCATTTTTCTTCCAATGACCATAAGATGCTCACCCAGCTTAAACTCATGATCTGCCGCCGGCAAAAGGCTGACTTTCCCAATGCTTTTTGTTCCGAGTATACTCACATGATATTTGCTTCGAAAGTTTACCTGCTCTATGGTTTTTCCAATCCACTCCCGCAGAGGCGGAATCTCGCAGATGGAGTATCCTTCCGTTAATTCAATGTATTCAAAAACATTTTTCATGCTGCAACGGACTGCAATCTTCTCCGCAATGTCCCGGTTAGGATAGACCACTTCATCCGCTCCGTTCTTTAACAGAAACTTAGCTTGAATGTCCCGGTTCGCCTTGCTGATGACATATTTCGCCCCCATCTCTTTTAACAGGTTTGTGATTTCAAGGCTGCTTTGAAAATTGTTTCCGATGCATACAAAGCACAGGTCAAAATTTCCCACTCCCAGACTGCGCAAAACATCCTCATTTGTACAGTCACCGATCTTTGCGCTGGTAACCAGGGGCAGTAAATCCTCCACCGCTTCTTCCCTCATATCCACAATCATAATCTCATTTTTTAACTCTGCCATCTTTTTGCAAAGATGCTGGCCAAATCTCCCCAGCCCAATAATCAATACGGTTTTCACGGTATGTTCCTCCTATCCTATCATCACTTTTTCCACGGGGCATTGTACAGGTCTTGCCTTCTTTCTCTGTAAGAAGGAAAGGGCAAAGGACATGCTCCCAATTCTTCCGCAATACATCAAAAGCACAATAATCACCCTGGACGCAGTGGTTAAATCCCTGGTAATCCCCGTAGACATTCCCACAGTTCCAATGGCTGAAAAGATCTCAAACATCACATCCTCCAGGGGCAGCGACTGCAAATAGCAGATTGCGATAGATGCGCCTGTGGCCATCATCAGGCTAATCAACATCACGCTGCTCGCCTTTCGGATGGCGTCATCCTCCAGGCGTCTGCCAAATATGTTGCACCCTCCTGAATTTCTCACATTGGATCCCACATAAATCAGAAGCACCACAATCGTTGTGGTTTTGATGCCTCCGGCCGTTGAGCCTGGGCTTCCTCCAATAAACATCAGCAGCATAGTCAACAGCTTAGAGCTGGTAGTCAGCCCACCTGTGTCAATGGTATTAAAACCTGCTGTCCTGGCTGTCACAGAACTAAACAGACTGGTCAGGATGGTCTCCCCTGGTCCCATATCTGCCATCAGATGTTCCTTCTCAAACAGGTAAAACAAAAACGCCGCGCCAAAGACTAGAACGGCTGTCGCGGTCAAAACCAGCTTTGTATGCAGCATATAGTGCTTGAAGGCCAATCCATGCTTGGATACGTCATCCCAGACTAGAAATCCGATCCCTCCCACTACAATGAGCGCCATAATTACCAAATTCACCAGAGGATCCTCAGAATAAGAGGTAAAGGAGCTGTAAGCCCCCTTGCTTCCCCCCATCAGATCAAATCCCGCATTACAGAAGGCGGAAATCGAGTGAAAAATACCAAAACATATCCCCTTACCCAGTCCGTATTCCGGTACAAAACGGATAGAAAGCAGTACGGCACCAATACACTCAATGAAAACGGTTCCCTTTATCGCCGTCTTCGCAAGGCGTACCACACCTCCAACCTGACTGGTGTTCATGCTCTCCTGGAGCAGACCTCTTGTCCTCAGGGTAATTTTTCGATTTAAAAACATGGCAAACCAAACCCCGATGGTCATAAAACCCAATCCGCCAATCTGTATCATGGCTAAAATCACCGACTGTCCAAAGACAGTCCAATGGATGCCGGTATCCACCACCACCAGACCGGTTACGCAAGTGGCGCTGGTGGCAGTGAACAGCGCCGTCAGAAAGTTCGTAGTCTCTCCGGGTTCTGTCGCGATTGGAAGCAACAGAAGCAAGGTGCCAAGGGCAATGACCAGAAAATATCCCAGCGCTATGATTTGAACCTGGCTCATTCTATAAATCATTTTATGAAGCATATGGATTCTCCTTTATCTTACGTTATAGGATCTTAAAAAAAATTCCTATGTACGGTTCTCCTCCTGCGACTGAATTTTCTCTGCCAGGTCGCTTAAATAGACCCATCGCTCCATCTTCTCACTCAGTTTTTGTTCCGCCTGCTCTTTTTCCAAAAGAAGCTCTGATAGCTTCACCGAATTTGTGGCGTTCTCCATCATACGCTGCTCCAGTAATTCTATTTTTTTCTCCAGTGCCATCACATCCTCTTCAATGGTCTCATACTCTTTCTGCTCTTTATACGTGAACTTCAGCTTCGTTGCGTGCCTTTGCTTCCACTGTCCGCTCTGTTGTCTCTTCTCCCTGATCTCCCCGGAAGCTATTGCTTTTTGTTCTTGCTGTTGCTTTTTGTTTCTTGCCTCCAAACAGTCTGTATAACCGCCCTCATACTGGCGAAGAAGCCCGGGGCCTTCAAAGGCAAAGATCCGATCCACCACATTATCCAGAAAATACCTGTCATGGGAAACTGTTATGACAATTCCCTGGTAAGAATTTAAAAAATCTTCTAATAGCGTCATTGTAGGAATGTCCAGCGAGTTTCCCACTTCATCCAACAAAAGCACATTGGTCTGGCGTGCCAGAATTCCCAGCAGCGACAGTCTCCTTCTCTCCCCTCCGGACAGTTTTCCAATGGGAGCATATTGCATCTGCGGCGGGAACAAAAAACGCTCCAGCATCTGGGAAGCGCTGATCCTTCCTTCCTTTGTCGTAATATATTCCGCTATATCTTTTACGTAATCGATCACTCGCCAGTCCTCATTCATCTCCTCCTCTTCCTGGGCAAAGTACCCGATTCGAATGGTCTCCCCCACCTGTACCTGACCGGCATCCACTTCCTCCTGGCCGGCTATTATCTTAAGCAGTGTAGATTTTCCGCATCCATTTGGGCCAATGATTCCAACTCTTTGATTTTTTAGTACTGTATAACTGAAATCCTCCAGAATCTTCTTCTCGCCGTAACGCTTGCTCACATGGGAAAGCTCGATGGTTTTCTTCCCCATCCTAACTTCCATACTGTCCAACTCCACGGTCTGTTCCTGTCTGGGTGATGCCTGTTTTTTCAGAGCCTCCAACCGCTCCAATCTGGCTCTTTGCTTTGTGCTTCTGGCACGACATCCTCGTCTGGCCCACTCTTCTTCCACCCGTAGGATACTTCTTCTCTTTCTCTCTGATGCCTGTTCCATTTCCTCTCTCGCGGCCTTCATCTCCAGAAATCCTGAGTAATTGGCCTCATAGCTGTATATTTTTCCATGGCTGACTTCTAAAATTCGGTTTGTCACCCGGTCTAAGAAATACCGATCATGGGTTACCATAAGAATCGCGCCCTTAAAAGAACGAAGAATTTCCTCCAACCAGTTGAGCATTTCTTCATCCAGATGATTGGTCGGCTCATCCAAAAGCAGCAAATCCGCATCCCCTGCAAAAAACCTGGCCATGGCCAATCGCCTTTTCTGACCTCCAGACAATGCCGAAACAGGCATATTTAGCTCTGTAATTCCAAGTTGTAACAGGTTACTTTGTACCTTCCACGCTTCCTCTGCCTCTCCGAATGCATAGGACATGACTGTAGCATTCTCCGGAATTTCCGGATCCTGAGGCAGATAGGCCACCTTCAGGCCATTCTGCCTCACCACTTCTCCGGTATCCGGCTCTTCCAGATTCGCAATGATATTTAACAATGTGGTCTTTCCGGTACCGTTAATACCCACGATACCAACCTTATCTTCCTCCTGGATGCCAAAGGAGACATCTTTAAAAATCACTTTTTCTGCAAATACTTTGCTGATGTGTTCCACGTTTAATACGTTCATTCCCGTTTCCTCTTTTACCTTACTCTTTTCCATCCATTTTCTGAAAAGTATCCTTTAAAAGTCTTGCAGACCCACGCAGCTTCTCCAACTCATCTTCTGCCAGTCTGACTTCAATTTTCTCTAAAATTCCGTCTGCACCTACGATACAGGGCGTTCCGATATATACCCGTTTCAGGCCATATTCCCCACTTATCATAGCCGATACGGTCAGTACGCTATTCTCATCCCCCAAGATCGCTTTGGTAATCCGCGTCATGGCCATTCCGATTCCATAATATGTGGCCCGCTTTGCCACAATAATTTTCTGTGCCGCATCCCGCACCTCTCTGGAGATACGCTCCAAATCTTCCTTTTTAAAGGAATCTGGCTTTTCTTCGCAGATAGACAAGACCGGCTTGGTAGCTACCAAAGCCTGGGACCAAGGCACAAATTCACTGTCCCCATGTTCACCCATCACATAGGCGTGGACATTCCTGGGATCTACGCGAAAATACTCTCCCAGAAGGTACCGAAGTCTTGCGCTGTCCAGAACGGTTCCCGTTCCTATAACCCGGCTGCCATCAAATCCAGACAGCTGCATCGTAATCTGAGTCATGATATCCACTGGATTCGTAGCCACCAGAAAAATTCCGGAAAAGCCTGACTCCACCACAGGCCCCACAATCTGCTCAAACACCCGCTTATTTCTCAGAAGCAAATCAATCCTGGACTCTCCCGGTTTCTGAGCCACACCTGCACAGATGGCCACAATCGAGGCATCCGAACAGTCGGGGTAATCTCCCGCTGAGATTCTCATATGGCTTGAAGAAAATGCCAGACCATGATTCAAGTCCATAGCCTCCCCCTCGGCTCTCTTTCGGTCAATATCAATGAGCACCAATTCATCACAGACATTCTGATTCAACAGTGCGTACGCATAGCTCATCCCTACAAACCCGGTTCCAATCAATACCACTTTTTTGCCGCTCTTTTTCATGAAACTCTACTCCTTTTTCTGTTGATAAGAGTATTCTTTTCCAGAACGGTCATTCACATACATTTTTCCTCTCTTCCATAAACTGCTTGTGTACGATCCGCACCACCCGGTCACAACATTCGACGGCAGCAGGCGTATGAGAAATGCACAAAATGGTTTTTGTATTCATGCTTTTGATATTTTGCAATACTTTCCACTCTGTATTCCGATCCAGGGAAGCCGTACACTCATCCAACAGCAAAATCGGAGCATCGCTTAAAACAGCCCGTGCGATGGCAATCCGCTGTATCTGCCCTTCCGAAAGCCCGGCTCCTCTCTCAGCCAGCACTGTGTCCAGACCGGATGGCAGGCTAGCTATATCATCCCAAATACAGGCTATGCGGGCCGCCCGAATAATCTGCTCCTCACAGGCCCTGGGATTACAAAAGGAGATATTTTCCCGAATTGTGCCTGACATCATCATATTTCCCTGGGGTACATAGGCAAACAGGCTTCGGATTCCCGCGTCCAGCTCTACCTGCCCTTTCCCCGTCTCCAGATAGAGCCTTCCTTGATCGCAGGGAATCAGATGCAGCAAAAGCTTCATCAGTGTGCTTTTTCCAATCCCGGACTCTCCCACCAAAGCTACCAGCTCTCCCTTTTCAATCCGCAAACTGGCATTTTCCAGTATCGTCTCCTGCTCATACGAAAATGTGACACACTCTGCTACGATCGCCTGAAAATCCTCGTAGAAAGCCTCTACATCTGATATTCTGGCCGCCTCCTTCTCATCTTCCCACTGCTCCAACTCCATCAGACGCTCCGCGGAAGCCAGCATACTGTAATACTGAGGCACCAGCCCGGATGCATTGCGAAAAGGGGCTTTGATTTGCTGGATAATCTGTAAAAACGCGGTCAGCTTCCCAAAAGTCAATGCGCCCACCGAAATCTGGAGAGCTCCCCAGGCTAAGGCCGCATAGTATCCGGCTGTAAACATAACATAGACAGCCGTATTCGCAAAGTTACTGATTGCCGTCCGCTTGACCCGAATCCGATAATTTTCCCGCTGATACTGTCCCAGCTTATCACAGACCAGATCTCCATTGGCAAAGGACTTAATCACCGCCAGATTTTCCAAACATTCCTGTAAAAAGGAGCGCACTATTCCGTTTGTCCTTTGCACTTCTTTGTGAAGGTGCTTAAAGCGCCGGCTGTATAGGCGGCTACAGACAAATACCATGACTCCCACTCCCAGCACAAGGAACGTAAAGGTGGCGTCAATGGACAATAAAACCCCCAATCCTGCCAGAATCTTCGTAGACAGGGATATTGCCTGTGGAATCAAACCCACTACCCCTACCACTACCAAATCAATATCGCTGGTTAGCCGGTTTAAAATTTCGCCGGAATGCATTCCGCATACGTCCCGATACTGTTTTCTTTGCAGCATGGAAAAAATGCCCTGCCGGATAGACATTTCAATTTTTGTGGCAGTCCGAATCTGTAGATTCCGGTAGACAATGTTTAAGACAGCCTGCAAAAAAATCAGACACGCAATTATGGAAATCTCCACCCCAAGACTTCCCTCCATACTACCGGAAGCAATATCCAGCAGACGGCTGGAGATGAGCGCCAGCAGGATAAAGCTGCCGGAAATGACTCCTGTGATCATAGCCATCAACATAACAGCCCAAAGATAGCGTTTGCTGCACCGATAGATCCATTTTAATGCCGTATCCTTCTTTTTCTTCTTCATCCTATTGCTCCTGTCCGGTCCGCAGATTCTTTGCGGAAACTTTCTCTATTCGATATCTAACTCCACCGGACAATGGTCTGAGCCAAAGACCTCTGTATGAATTTTCGCATCTTTCAGTCTTCCTTTTAAACTTTCTGAAACACAGAAATAGTCAATGCGCCACCCCGCATTTTTTTCCCTGGCACGGAACCGATAGGACCACCAGGAATAAATTCCTTCCTGATCGGGATAAAAGTATCGGAAGGTATCCACAAACCCAGCCTTTGTCAAATTTGTAAACTTTTCTCTCTCTTCATCGGTAAAGCCGGCATTTTTACGATTCGTCTTTGGATTTTTCAGGTCAATCTCCTGATGAGCCACGTTCAAGTCACCACAGAAAATCACCGGCTTTTTTTCCTCCAGTTTCTTTAAATAGATAAGAAAATCCTCTTCCCAGCGCATGCGGTAGTCCAATCTGGCCAACTCGTTCTGGGAGTTTGGCGTGTAGACAGTTACCAGGTAAAATTCCGGAAACTCCAGGGTGATCAGCCTTCCTTCCTGATCATGCTCTTCAATTCCCATCCCATATGCCACGCTCATAGGCTCCTCCCTGGTAAAAATCGCGGTTCCGGAATATCCCTTCTTGACCGCATAGTTCCAGTACTGATGGTATCCCTCCAGTGGAAGTTCCACCTGTCCTTTCTGCACTTTGCTTTCCTGTATACAAAAAACATCTGCATTCTCTGCATGAAAATAGTCTAAAAATCCTTTTTGCAAGCATGCTCGGATTCCATTTACATTCCAAGATATCAGCTTCATACGCTTTTAACTCCTTTTATATGAATTCCAGTTTCCCCATTGTACGCGCCACCATTATAGCACAGATTTTACACTTGGCATATGAATTATTTCTGTTTTCTAAATTCCGAAAACAAAGGATACGAAAAAACCGGAAAAAGCAAGAAAATAAGACTTGCATTTATATTCCTTTTCTGCTAAAGTGAGTTCTGTATTACACCTATCGGCATTCATGCCCTTTGAACAATATAAATTTTGAATCAGAAAGAAACGAGGTATCATTATGAGCGAATATGATTGCAATGGATCCTGCGCTTCCTGTGGCAGCGACTGCGAGGCGGAAGGACACGCCACCGTAACCCTTACTTTAGATGACGGCACGATCCAGGAATGTGCCATTCTCACCGTCTTCCCCGTAGGCGAGCGGGAATATATTGCCCTTTTGCCATTAAATGAACAGGGGGAAAACGAGGATGGGGAAGTTTATATCTACCGTTATGAAGAGACCAACGGAGAGCCCCATCTGGATAATATTGAATCCGATGAGGAATATGAAATGGTGGCGGATGCCTTTGACGAGATGCTGGACGCCGCTGAATTTGATGAATTGATGGAAGAGGAAGAAAACAACTAGCCAGATATTAAACGCAGCGCTTGTCTTATCCATACAGATAGGACAAACGCTGCGTTTTTCTTTTTATATGAGGCATCCTGGCTGATATGTGCTTGGGAGGGAATCGTATTCATGTTTTGAGTTCCTCCACAAATCTGGACACGGTCAGCTTCTTTCCATATCGCTCTTTTGCATAATAGATGTGAAGTCGCTCCTTGGCCCGGGTCATACCCACATAAAAAAGCCTTCGCTCCTCCTGCACATCCGCATCCAGAACTGCCTTATGGTGGGGCATATTCCCCTCCTGGGCATCTAAAAGAAAGACTATGGGAAACTCCAGCCCTTTTGACCCGTGCAGCGTTGCCAAAGTTACCCCCGCTTCTTCCCGTTTCTGTCGGTCAGCCTGCTGTTTTAAGGCATCCTGATACTCCTGAATATGCGCAAACCAGGCGGAAAACGTAGGAAATCCTCGGGCTGCCTCCTGCAACTCATTCATCATCTCAAACAGCTCCTCTGGTTTGATGCGCCGATACTGGGCATATTCTTTCAAATATTCGTCATACCCGATGCCGCAGCGAATATAATGGATGGCCGCATAGGGGGACATTCTTCCCAGCATAGAGATGTCATATTCCATGCGTTCGATGCGTTCCAGCATCCAGTCTTTCTCTCTATAGTAATCTTTCAGATGCGTAAAGGAGATCTGGGTTGGCTCCAGACTCTCTCTCCCTATATAGCGTTTCGGACGGTTTATAATGGTCAGAAAATCCTTTCTCTCCCTGCTTCCCATGGCGATGCGGATATAGGCAAACAGATCTCTGGCTATCCAATGATCGTAAATACAGGGCATGGTATCCCTCATGCGAAATGGAATGTTAAACTCCATCAGCTTTTCCACCGGCATTCCCGCTCCCGTATTCGTGCGTACTAACACAGCAATGTCTTCATAGGCGTAGCCTTCCTTCACATAGTCCAAAATGGCCTTGGACAGAAACGTATACTCCTGTGGCTGACTGACAAACCCATGGATCTCTATACGTTCTCCAGGTCCTTTGACTCCCCGGATTTGTTTTGGATAACGGTCCTTATTATGGACAATTACCTTCCCAGCCCCTTTGATAATGTAACCGGTGGAGCGAAAATTCTCTGCCAAAAGTATCCTCTTTCCATCCGGATAGTCCTTTTGGAAGCGAAGCATGATCTCTGGCTTAGCCCCCCGGAACCGATAGATGGACTGATCGTCATCCCCCACCGCAAACAGATTATTGGCTGGTTCCGCCAACATGCGCACAATGTCGTACTGGATCTGATTGATATCCTGAAATTCATCGATCAGAATATAGCGATATCGCTTCCTCCATCCCTCCAGAATGTCTTGTCTCTCTCGCAGCAGCTCATAGGTATACACCAGCATATCATCAAAATCCAAAAGCCTGGCCTGCTCCAGTTTTTCCTGATACATCTGATAAATGCTGCGAAAAACCTCTTCTGAACAGTTCTGGGAATAATAATGCTCCAGTGGGATTCTCTCATTTTTAATCCGGCTGATCTCCCCTGTAATCCCGGAGAGGAATTCTGCCTCATCTTCGATCTCCAGCTTCAGATGTGCGATGATCTCCCGGAAAAATTGGTACTTCTGATCTTCCTTCAGGATATTGGCAGCTGTATAGTGATAGGCGCTCTTTAACATTTGGAAAAAGACGGCGTGAAAGGTGCCGAAGGTGACGGGATACGTCTCTTCCCCCATCATTCCTGCAAATCGCTCCTTCATCTCTATGGCTGCCGCCTTCGTAAAAGTGATCACCAGGATTTCCATGGGATGGACGTGTTCTTGCTGAATTAAATGTACGATTCGTCTGGTTATTACGGTTGTTTTTCCGGAACCCGGCCCTGCCAGACACAGACAGGGGCCCTTCCCATGAGCCACGGCCTGTGTCTGCGCTTCTGTCAGCCCTTTGCCACCTGCCAAGGGCAGCGCACTGGCTGTCATTGGTTTCAAGCTGGGTTCTGTTTTTTTGGAAATGTTGGTTCGTATCTTATCGATCATAAGCATGACGCAAGCTTCTCAATGGCCTTGCGGATTCTGGCCAAAGATTCTTCTTTTCCCAGAAGCTCCATCAACTCTGTGGCTCCCCCCGGTGTCATCTGCTTTCCGGACACTGCCGTGCGGATGGGCCACATCACATAGCCATTCTTATAGCCCTTCGCTTTGACAAAATTAATTAAAGTCTCATAGAGCGCATCATTGCTGTAATCCTCCTGCTCTTCCAGAACGGGCAGCACTTCCTTCAACACAGCCAGAGAAGTCTCCTGGTTTGTCTTCATTTTCTTATGAGTGTACATGCTCACATCGTACTCAGGCACTTCCCGCAAGAAGTCAATCAGCTCTGGAATATCCGGGAATACCTCGATACGAGTCTTCACCATCTGAGCAATCTTCTTAAAGTCCATCTCTCTATTTAAAACGGACTGGATATAGGGCAGGGCTCTCTCATAGAATTTGTCAAAGTCCATAGCCTTAATATATTCCCCATTCATCCAGCGAAGCTTCTGCATATCAAAGACGGCCGGAGACTTGCTCATATTCCGATAGTCAAAGGCCTCCACTAACTCCTGCAAAGAAAAAATCTCCCGGTTATCCTGGGGACACCAGCCTAAGAGAGCCACGTAATTGACTACGGCCTCGGTAACAAAGCCCTGCTCGATCAAATCCTCATAAGAGGAATGACCGCTTCGTTTACTCAGCTTCTTATGCTCTTCATTGGTGATCAGCGGACAGTGCACATACACCGGCACTTCCCATCCGAAGGCCTCATAGAGGCGGTTGTATTTGGGGGCAGAGGATAAATATTCGTTTCCCCTTACCACAGGGGTGATTCCCATGAGATGGTCGTCCACCACATTGGCGAAATTGTAAGTCGGATAGCCATCAGACTTAATCAGAATCATGTCATCCAGCTCTGCATTGGGAACCTCGATGGTTCCATAAATCTCGTCTTCAAACTTGGTGGTGCCTTCCTTTGGAATATTCTGGCGGATCACATAGGGCTTTCCGGCAGCCAGGTTGGCCTCCACCTCCTCTTTGGAAAGGTGCAGACAGTGCTTGTCATACACCACGATCTCCTTTCCGGCAATCTCTTGTTTTAAGGACTCCAGACGCTCTTTATCGCAAAAGCAGTAATAGGCTTCTCCCTTTTCCACCAGCTCTTTGGCATACTTCAGATAAATTCCCTGTGCCTGGCGCTCACTCTGCACATAGGGGCCAACCCCTCCGTCCTTATCCGGTCCTTCGTCATGGATCAGTCCCGTCTCCTCCAGCGTATGGTAGATGATCTCCAGAGCGCCTTCCATGTAGCGTTCCTGGTCCGTATCCTCGATTCTAAGTAAAAAATCCCCGCCTTCATGCTTGGCAATCAGATATGCATATAATGCCGTGCGCAGATTTCCCACGTGCATCCTTCCTGTGGGGCTTGGCGCAAATCTCGTTCTTACTTTACTCATCTTTCTTTCTCCTTTTGTTCGGCGTTCTCAGTCGCACCGTATATCCCAGTCATTATATACCGAATTGCTTTTTTTGTACAGATTTCTTTTTCCCTCATCCACATAGAAAACCCTCTGGCACAAACATTTTTGTGCTTTCCTCTCCTTGCATTTTGGGGTCTGAACATTATAATATAAAGAAAGGAATAGAGAAACATGTGCGCGCAGGGGCCAAATTTTTGGTTTCTGTGCTTTTTCTTTTTCAAGGAAAGGAGTTTTGGCATGAAAAAAGATTTTTTTGCGGACATTGTATTTTTTAACGGTTGCGTCATCACCGTCAACTCTCAGAATGAGATTACGGACAGCCTGGCCGTCTTAGGGAAAAAAATTCTCTTTGCGGGCCCCTACGAGCAAGTGCAGGATTACATAGGTCCGGCAACCAGGCTGGTGGACTTGAAAGGCCGAACCCTGATGCCCGGATTCGTGGAAGCGCACTCCCATTTTACCCTGGCATCCATCCTGCTAAACGGCGTGGTCATTCCCACAGACTGGAAGGAAGTAAACTCCATTGCCCTTTTAAAGGACGTGATCCGAGAGGCTGCATCCGAAAGAAAACCTGGAGCATGGATCGTCACCCAGGGGTACGACCAAAACAAGCTGAAGGAGGGCCGTCATCCCACCATCCAGGATCTGGACGAGGCAGCCCCAAACAATCCCGTCTGGTGCGTAAGAGCAGACCTGCACATGGGCGTGTGCAACACCCTGGCCTTACAAAAAGCAGGTCTGTCCAGGGAAAGCCTTGGAAGGTTTCAGCCCGGAGAGATTGATGTGGACGAACATGGAGAACTGACCGGCCTCTTAAAAGAAGAAGGGTTTGGCTATTTAAATTCTCTGGTGGAATATGAAGATGAAGAGCTGCGCGAGGCCTTCATCATGGGAGATCGCCTATTCCTCAGCATGGGAATCACCAGCGTACACGATGCAGGTTCCTATGGGGCTCAGTTTATCCGGGTCCTGCAAGACGCTGCCCTCTCCAGACAGATCCATGTACGCATCTACGAGATGATTTACCGGATGCTTGGCAAATACTCCATTCGCGATTTCGTCTACGATCATATCAAGACGGGACTTCACACGAACCTGGGAAATGAGTACTTTAAACTGGGGCCTGCAAAACTTCTTCTGGATGGAAGCAGCAGCGGTCCTTCCAGCTATACGAAAGAGCCATACTGCCATGATCCCAACCTAAAAGGGATCATGAACTGGTCTCAGAAAGAAATCGATGATTTTATGCTGGATGCCCACAGGGCGGGCTTTCAGATCACTGCCCATGCCATCGGGGATCAGGCCGTGGAGATGATGATTCATGCCATAGAAAAAGCCCTGAAGACTTATCCGGTGCCTGACTGCCGCCCCAGAATCGAACACTGCGCCATCATCAATGACCAGATGCTGCAAAAGATCAAGGAGCTTCATATCATCCCTGTCAGCAATCCTGGATTGGTGGCATTCAACGCCAAGGATTACAATCGCTATTATGGAGATCGGGTAGATCGGATGTTTGCTCACAAAAGCTATTTGGATCATCAGATTCTTTTTGCCGCCGGAGCGGATGCCCCCTGTATGGACGTCAATCCCATGATCGGCCTTTGGGGAGCCGTGATGAGAAAGGATATCGTAAACGGAACCCTCTGCGGACCCTGCCAGCGCATCGGCATCCTGGATGCCATTCGCATGTTTACCTACAATGGAGCCTATGCAAGCTTTGATGAGGATAGCAAGGGAAGCTTAGAGCCCGGGAAACTGGCGGATTTTATCGTTCTGTCGGAGGACATTCTAAAAAGCGATCCGGATCACATCCGGGATATTCAGGTAGATCAGACGTATCTGGATGGAGAGCTGGTCTTTGAACGAAACAATGAGTAAACGTAGAGGCCTGCCAGTGCAAATAGACTTGGCAAGGCCTCTATTTCTAAATTCATAATTGAGTAAACCCATTCGACTACTCCCTGCATTTGGCAGTCATCCCATCTGCTTCCACCCGGATGACTGCTACGCTTTCTGTCTGTTGATCCGTAAAGCAAAATTTCCTTCCCGTCTGATGCATCATCAGAAGAGACAGAGCCTTTTTCTTTTCTTCTGTCTTCTTTACCAAAACAGCCCTTCCGGTTCCCATGAGGCTCTTATAGGCATATCCGTATGCGCAAGGGGTCTCCCCCTTTCGCAGCTCTCCCTCACAGTCCATCTCAAAGGCGACGATCAAACCATGTTCCAAGGCACGGATCTTTCTGCCCTCTCTGGCTCCGTGAAAATACAGCGTCAGCTTCTCGTCCCGGTATTCATACCCGAAATTCATGGGAACGATGTACAATCCCTGGGCATCCTGCATGGCCAGCCTGCACACCTTACATTTTCCCAAAATGTCCAACTGTTGATGGATGTCGGTCACTTCCCGGTCCTTTCTTCTCACAAGTGCCCCCTCCTTTCTAAAATTCTCTGTCTATCTGAAGCAGCGTATTTAACAGCACATCTTCGCCTCTTACACAGTCCTCCAACGGAGTATACTCTTCTTTGCAGTGGCTGTGCCCACCCACGCTTGGCACAAAAATCATGGTGGTAGGAATCATCCCGGCCAGATACTGGGCGTCATGTCCCGCTCCGCTGTACATTCTCTTTAACGTATACCCCAGCTTCCTGGTATTTTCCTCCACCATGTCTACCAGTTCCTTTTGAAATGGCACAGTGGCGCGGCTCCAGAGAAGCTTCTCTTCCACCTGACATCCCTCCACCACTTTGGGGGCTGATTCTACGATTTTCCGCACCTGGGCCAGTACCTGTTCCTCCTGATGTCTGGCATCCAGGGTAAACGTCACCCGGTCCGGAATCACCGTATGGATGTTTGGATGGGCCTGGATGCGTCCCGTAGTATAGACCAGTTTCTCATCCAGCTCATCCAGTTTTTCGTGCAGCCAGCAAAGCAGCTTGGCTGCTCCGTAAAAGGCATCCCTGCGGTACTGCATGGGCGTGGTCCCTGCATGGTCCGACTGGCCTGAAACCGTCATCTCATAGATCACCATGCCCACCACGCCCTCTACCACGCCGATTTGCCTTTTTTCTGACCAGAGCACCGGCCCCTGCTCCACATGAAGCTCTACCAAAGCATGAGAATTCCTGGCCGTGGCCCTATTTTGGACGCTTCCTTCATAGCCGCTGGCAGCCAGAGCCTCTCCAAAAGTCATGCCATCCGGGTCCTTGGACGCAAGCATCTCCTCCCTGGAAAACTTTCCGGTCAAAACTCCGGAGGACATCATGCAGGGATCAAATCTGGCCCCCTCCTCATTCGTCCATACCACCAGGGTAATGGGATGTCTGTGGGGAATCTGTTCCCGCACAATGGTTTCTGCCGCCTCCAGCGCTGTCAGCACTCCCAGAGTTCCGTCATAATTTCCTCCTTCTCTCACCGAATCTAAGTGGGAGCCGGAGAGAATGGCCGAAAGGCCTGGCTCCGTCCCTGCCAGAGTAGCATAGATGTTGCCCATATCATCCGTCTTTACTTCCATTTGCAAAGCCACACACCTTTTTACCAGCTCCTCCCTGGCCTGTAAGGCTTCACCTGAGAGTGAAAGTCTGGTCACTCCTCTCGTCCCGTCCGCGCTGAATCTGCGAAAGGCAGCGATTTTTTCCTCTAATCTGTTTGGATCGCACCGATACATGTCTCTTCCTTCTTTCTGTTTGCGGATTTTATGTGAAATTCTTCGATTCTTTCATTTCGTCACAGGTCAAACTTAATTTTCACGTAGCTCTCAATCACGTCCACGCACCGGTCCCGGCCAATCTTGGCGCTGTTTAGTATCATATCATAATTGTCCGGGTTTTCCCAGTCCTTTCCGTGGCTGTAGTACTTATAATAATCCGATCGATATTTATCCGTTTTTCGAATCAGCTCTCTGGCTCTCTCCTGGGGTACCTGAAGCTTTCTCATGATGGAGGCCACGCAATCTGCTTCCGGCGCTTCAATATAGACGCTGATCACATTGGGAAAGGTGCTTAATACCACATCCGCGCATTTTCCGATAATAATGCAGGACTGGGTTCTGGCCAGTTCTTCTATAATCTCTGCCTGAATGTAGTACAGATTGATATCCGACGTAAATTTTTTCTCCGTAGGAGACGCTTCCATGGGAAACGGCTTGCTTTTTAACCAGTTTCTCAGATAGCTTCCCCGAAGCTTTTCATCCACATCCCGAAACAGCTTTTCGTGAAGTCCGGATTTCTCTGAAGCCATTTTTAAAATTTGATTTTCGAAGCAGGGAATGTTCAAACGATTGGCCAGCTTGCTGCCAATTTCCTTTCCTCCGCTTCCGAATCCCCTGGCAATTGTGATGACATAATGATACATCTTCCCACCTCCTACACGCTCAGATACTTCTTGCTCAGCTCGTCCGTCAATTCCTTTATCTTTCCCTGTGCCACAATGCTTCCTTTCTGGAACAGCAAAAAACGGTCTCCCAGTTTCCTGGCAAATTTCAGATTTTGCTCCACCACGATCATGGGCACCTGTTTTTCTTCGTGGTATCGGTTTAAAATGCTGGATATTTCCATCACGATATTAGGCTGTATGCCCTCCGTAGGTTCATCTAAAAGCAGGATTTTCGGCTCTCCCATCAGCGCTCTGGCGATGGCTAACTGCTGCTGCTGTCCTCCGGAGAGCACGCCTCCCTTTCTTTTCAGGTGCTGCTTCAGTGCCGGGAAATAGTCAAAAATCTCCTGCACCTTATCTTCATACTTCACCTGATGGGCCAAGGCTCCCAGCTCCAGGTTTTCCTGCACGGAAAGCTGGGGGATGATCTCTCTTCCCTGGGGCACGTAAGCAATCCCTTTTCTGGAACGATGATAAGCCCTTGCCTTCGTCAGATTCTCCCCCTCCAGGACGATGGAGCCGCCCTCTGTTGGGAGAAGCCCGATCAGGCTTTTCATCAGCGTAGTCTTCCCCGCCCGTGTCAACTAACATCCAAAAAAAATTATCTTTTTTTAGCGAAAAATGACAAGGGAGTTTATCTTCTTATATAGCTAACTGTACCTTGTCAGATTCCACACTTATGATCTCCTGTATCACTTGTCTTGCGGTCCGTCTTATTTTCCTGCACCCATCCGCATTTTATTATAAACAGATGTCCCTTATCATCGGTTTCATATATAATACTGATCTTTGTATTCTGAATTTGAAAAGCGCCTGCTTTTAAATCCACCTCAAGATGTCCTTTGCTGTCAGCTATAAAGCACATTTCCGGGAAGGCTTCTCTCAGTTTCTTTACCAGCCAACTCTCCAATCTTTCTATATTCTCAAACGGCATAATAAACAACTGGTCAAACAGCCGGTCCATCTGCTCACTTTTCAACAGGCATTTACAGCAATCCTCGCCATAAATCAGTGCCAGGCTTTTTCCCTGATCCCAGACTATATGTAAGCCGCCAGCGTTATCCAATCCCAAAACTGTTCCGAGGTCTCCCGGTTTCAACCCACTCTCTGGATCAGAAACGATTTCTTCCAGCATCACTCTGCAGCCAGCAGGATACATCTCTTTCAAAATCATTTTTTCGGCCTTCGTTAATGCACGAACCAATTTACCACCTCTGTTTTTCTTTTATTACATATAAAAAGAGAAGCGCAGAAAGCACCTCTCCGTCTAACGTCTATCTCGTTTTCCACCGATTTCTTCTATGATTACGGGATTTCGAGAATGCTCAAACAGTTTCTTCATCTCTTTTTTATAGGCTTCTATTATTTCATCCACATCCAGTTCAGCCAGAGGGCACTCCAGATAGTGTTTAAGATCCTCTATACTTTCAACTTTACTATAGAGTTTATAAGCCTCTATACGAAGACGGACTTCTCTATCTATATAATCGTAAATCGAATCTGAAGGAACCAATTTTTCAGCTTCTTCATAAGATATCTCCCGCTCTTTAGAGATTTTATATTCTTCGATCATACCCTCTACCAATACTGCCGGCGGGTGCTCACTATACCTGATATGTCTTTCGTAAATCCATGAGACAATTTCACTTCCCAGTTTATCAACCTCAAAGATTCCGTCTATCATCTTATATCCAAAGGGAACAGTCTTCATTTTACACCTCCACAATACTGTCTTTCTGATATCAGAATATCCTATATAGTTATATTTTTAATCATTTCTACCTACCTGCTGTTTTCCCGGCACCTGACGCTTCTATTTGCATTCAGCAGTTCTTCCCGTTCACGGCTCCACTTTACTACTTTTTCCATAGCCATTTCCACGGAAAGTTCCGACGATTGAGGATAATATTTTTTGTATTCCTTAAAAAGCGTGTTCAGTTCTTCCGCATAATATGCCATATCTTCCTTATCATATTCATCTAAATCCTCCTGTTCTCGATAGCCTTCAAGATCAGTCCAATAATCCATTGCTGCATCCACGAGACCGTAGTCAATTAAGTATGATAAAAATGTCATTTCATGACATATGCTAAACCAACAGCGGTCAAACCATTGATGGGCAAGCATTCTCTCATCTGAACCATTTGTCCTTGAGCCTCCAACTAAATCAGAAATAAAATTTTCTAATAGTTCGCCTACTGTCAGATCAGCACCTCCGGCCTTTCTGCAAAGTGCGTCTATATCATCATCTGGAAGACGGACCGTAATCGTCCGCTGCTGGCTTAATTCATAATCTCTGACGTCTTCTCCTGGTTCACAGAATATCAAGTCTGTATCTTTATATATTTCTTCGATATCACAAAAACGTCTTGTCATTCCCGCATATTCTTGTGCTTCCGGATCCCATTCCAGCCTTTCATTATGTTCCCTGGCATACTCCATCAAGTCTGCCCGGATAATCTGCCGTGTCTCTTCCGGAAGCTGAGCTATAAATATTGTTGTGTACGGAACAGCAAGTTTCCTTTCTTTGACCATATTTTCCACTCCTATGAAAATTGTATCTGAATCTACGGTTTTTCTTGAAAATATTGCCCTCTTTTTCTAAGTTTCCGCAAGAAAAGAGGAAGACTTTCAAAAGCCTTCCTACTTTTCCCCCTGTTGCTTTATCCTGCAGACTCATCCGCCGTCTCCAGATAATCATCCTGATAATTCCAGATTACTTCGATGTGTTCCGGATCATAAAAATAAATGGTATCTATCAGCTCCTGGATGATCTCATAGGACAGCGCTTCCAGCTCTGTATATTTTGCAAATCTTTTGAGACTGGGACTGTTCTCTCTTGCTTTTTCCGCTTCTGCCTTCGCTATCTTCTTTCCGAGTTCGGCAGCCTGTTCTTTAAATTCATCCTCTTTCTGCTTAATCTCCTGCTTTTGAAACAAATAGCTTTCTTTTGACATAGTTTCCAGAGCAAACTTTTCATACAATTCCATTTTCTGACGCCGACAGATCTTTAGCCGCCCCTCATAAGCACCCTTCTTTCTTCTCATTTTGGACAGATCCACGCCCTTGTTCATTTCTTTGATCCGCTTCAATGCGTTGCTGGCATTGGCCGCTTCCTGTCTGATCATTTTCAGGATCAGAATTTCTAGCTGATCCATAGGATAACTTTCTTTGAAACATTTTGAGCTTTCTGTCTTTAAACTATAGCAAAGCATCTTAATATTTTTGCGTTTCAAACGTATTGTCATCGTCCTATGGCAGTATCCGCACCTCACCTTGCCGGCAAACAGATATTTTTCTCTATTGCGCTTAATCGGCCAAGTCCTATGTTTTATCATAGAAGAAACCTGCTCAAATTCTTCTTTCGTAACAATGGCTTCATGTGTCCCTTCTACATAGATACGCTCATTACGTGGGATATGCCTGAATTTTCCATTTGGTGTTATCGTCTCTGTCTTATGGTTTTCCATAATGCCTAGATAAACAGGATTCGTTAATATTTTGTAAACAGACGGCCTATTCCATTGCTTTATGATATCCCGCTTCCCAGTGCATGAGTATCCTTTACTCGTCAGATAATTATGAGGGCAGGGGATTCCCTTTTTCTCAAGTTCTCTTGCAATTTCGCTGTAACCATTTCCTGCAATCCTTTTTTCAAATATATATCTGACTATCGGTGCAGTTTCCTTATCCAATACCAATGTTCGATTCCCATCGTCAGAAATCATATAGCCATATGGTGGAATACACCCCCAATATCTGCCCTGCTCCCCTAATTTTCGGATTACCTGTTTGATATTCTTCGAACAGATCTCGGGATAGATCCCATTGATCAGATTTTTAAATTTTATTTCTGTATCCTTGTTATTTATGAGACCGGTATTGCTGTCATAATAATCATTGACTGCTATAAACCGTACCTGAAGAAACGGGAAGACTTTTTCAATATAGTTTTGAGTTGTTATCGTATCCCTTCCAAATCTGGACAAGTCTTTTACCACGATACAGATGGACTCAGATGAATGTCTGAGCTGTTCCATCATCCTCCTGAAATCCGGGCGGTTAAAATTCGTGCCGGAATAACCGTCGTCTACAAAGAATATGATTTCCGCACCTTTTAATTCGTCATGGTTTCTGACAAAGTATTCGATCAGCAGCTTCTGGTTTTTAATACTGTTGCTTACATCCTCTTTATCCGTATCGTCATTGGAAAGACGGAGATACGCAAACACATATTTATATTGCATAGCCCAGCCCTCCTTTCTCTTCAAGAAGTTCATGCTCGAATGTATCGCCAAACCAGAATAGAACCTCTATCTCCTTATAATTCTTTACGATCACCCTGTCTATAAACCTCTCCGCAATCTCATTTGTGATCATTGTAAAATTTTGATATCTGATCAGTTCTTCGCCCCAGTCAATTTTTGCCTTTTGCGCATCTAAAAGTGCTGCTGAACGTCTCTGTACCTCTTCTAAATTTTTACCTGCTTTTTCCTGTTCCTCCGTATACTCCTTCTTGATCTCAATATATTCTTCTCTATCAAGAACTCCTGTCGCATAGTGTTCAAATAGACGCTGGAGTTTAACCTGATATGACTCGTATTTTTCTTTCGCTTTATTGATATTTAACTCACATTCTGCTTTCAGGTTTTTATAAAAATCTTCCCCATATTTCTTCTGATACGAAGTGGCAAGCCGGATCTGCTGTCTCAGAGCTGTCTCTATCGCTTTGAATATATATTTTTCATTAACATGTTGCAGGGCGCAGATATTATCAGAAGACCATGTTGTTGTGCAACTATAACAAAAATTCCGATAACTACTAGGACCTGATCGTTTGCGCTGCATTCTTTTCATACAGTTTCCGCAAAAAACCTTCCTGCGCAGAGGACCATTTGCCGCATGTTCCACTTTATCGTTGATAGCCCATATCTGCAGGCTGTCTCTCCACCGTTCTTTAATAATTTCAACTGCTTTGTCAAAGAGACTTTTTTCGATTAATGGTTCCCATACGTTTTCTTTGATCTCCCACTGCTGCCGTGGTATTAAATTCAACGGTATATTTTCTGCAAGCATCTGTTTTGTTTTTCCATATACAGCTGCACCAATATAGACTGGATTTTGTATAATCGTACGGATACCGTCCGCTCTCCACAGTATTTTTTTCTTCCGTTTACGTTTGCCATATTCCCGCAGTTCATAGCTTTCCTGCGGTGACCATACGCCCTGTACGTTCAATTCCTTGGCAATGTCATAAGAGGACATATCCTCAAATACATACCAGGAAAAAATCTTCTGGACGATCTTCTTTTCCTCCTCATCCGGAATGAGGATCTTGCTTGATTCCGCAGAACGCTTATAGCCATACGGCGGTCTTGCTCCCCAAAATTCCCCCTTCTCCCTGGATTGCTTATGCGCCTGTGCCAATTTTGCAGAGATTTCCCGGGCATAGTAGTCATTCATGAAATGCTTCAGAATGTTGCTCACTCGATCCGTAATACAGGCCGGGTTCTCGCTGTCATAATCGTCCAGTATGGAGATGAAGCGTACATCTAAAGACGGAAAGATAACATCGATCAGATCAACCGCATCCAAGGCGTCCCTTCCGAACCGGGAAAAATCTTTTACCACGATACAGTCGATCCTGCCGGCACGTACATCCTCCATCAGCTCTTCAAAAGCGTCTCTTTCAAATGTAGTTCCTGTCACGCCGTTATCAATATATACCTTTGTAAGCAGCATCTCCGGGTGTTTTTTCACGAAGTCTGTACAGATCTGCTTCTGGATATAAACAGAATCTCTCCGGCCGTGTCCTCCGTCCTTTCTGGACAGACGGATATAGACTGCGGTCCTGTAGTACTTGATCTTAGACTGTTTAGGAACTGTGCCTGCTCTACGATTCCTTTTGCTTGTCCTAGGCAATCCTGTCGCCCCCTTCCTTAGAATCCTCAAGGAAGGACGCCAGAACAGCGTCCGGCTGTGCCTGGTTTATATTTTCCAACAGGGAGCGCAGCCGTTCATATTCGTCTTCATACCAGAAATCAATGGATACCATCTTATCCGCACTGATACTGATCCGCTTTACCATTACTACGATCACTGTACGGTCGATTTCCTCAATATCTTTATACAAAAGGATCCTCTTCATCCATTCCTGCTGTCTGTCCATTGTGGCGCTCAGGTTCAGGATATCTTCTTGCTGCCTTTTGATCGCCGCTTCCTTTTGTATCAGTTCCTCATCATAAGTTTTTTTGTATGCTTTGAACTCCTCTTCCTCCAGAAGCCCTTCACAATAACTTTCATACAGATTTTTCTTGATCTTCATGATCCGGTCACATTCCTGGCGGAGTACCTGCAGGATCTTATCTGCTTCAAGGATCTTCTGCTTTGGTACAGAACGGGTCTGGACATGCCGAAGGACCGCATCCAGTTCTACGATCTTGGCAATGTATATCTGGACGCATTTCTTTATGATCGGTATCAGGCGCTTTTCGCTTATGCTGTGGGACGTACATTCTTTTTCATATAATGAAGTACTGCAGACATAGTAATAGTTTCTGCTATCCGGGCTCTTACGAACCATGTTCTGGTGACAGTCCCCGCACTCTACCAAGCCGCTGAGAAGTGCCATACCGCCGGCACTTTTCCTTGTATCCCTTTCCAAAAGGTTCGCTACCACCATAAAAGTATATTTATCGATCAATCCCTCAAAAGCATTCTCTACACGCACCCATTCGTCTTCCGGCTTATGTATGATTCTTTTGACCTTATGGTTGGGTGTCGTCGTCCTGCCCTGGAGGAGCACTCCTGTATACCGCTCGTCCATCAGGATCCGCCGTACCATAGTCGCTTCCCATCTGCTCTTTCCTTTGGTCTGGAAGCCGGTCTTCAGGTTCTGGCCTAAATACAGCTGTTTATATGCCAGCGGCGGCAGTATGCCCCGGAGATTTAAGATCTCTGCGATAGCGCTGAAACTATAGCCTTTCAGCTTCAGATGATAAATGTCTTGCACCACAGCCCCTGCGACGGGATCAATGACCAGCTTATGCTTGTCTTCCGGTGATTTCATATAGCCGTAAAATGCAAACGCCGCAACACACTGTCCGTCCGTCATTTTGGCAAGAAGGTTCGCACGCACGCTTCTGGAAGTGTCCGCAGGGTAAATGTCATTTATAAGGCTTTTCATTCTAAGGGTAATAAAATCATGATTTGGGAAATTGCTGTCGTAGTTATCGTTCACTAAGATCAATCGGATCCCCATCTGCGGAAGAATACGCTCCACATATTGAAGGACTCCTGAGAAATCCCTGCCGAAACGGGAAAGGTCCTTACATACAATACAGTCTGCCTTTCCTTCTTCGAGATATCTCATCATCTCCTGGAAATCAGGCCGGTCAAAATTTGTACCGGTAAAGCCATCGTCCACAAATTCCCTGACGATGACAAACTCTGATTTACCGTCCAGATAACCACGGGTCAATATCCTCTGGTTAGATATGCTGTCGCTCTCTCTGTTGTCGCCATCATCAGAAGAAAGACGAAGATAGAGAACAACACGGTAGATTTTTTTCAGTATTTGATTTTTCATAGCTAGCACTCCAATCATCAATATTAGTTACCAAAACCTATATATTGATGATCATACTCTAGCTTTATCCAACTAACACCATCATCATACCATAGATTTTTTACCCTGTCCACCCGGCAATCGCTGACAAAACTGCGGTTTTTCTCTTTTGTCACCACTTCATCTGCACAAGGCTTTCCAGTGCTTCTTCTATAGTACGGTTGGTAGAAGCAAATCCTATTTTTATAAGAATGTTCCCACTTTTCACAAAATAGGGGTTTCTCCCGGACTCCAAAACCTCCAGGATCTTTTCTCTTTTACTTTTGGTCACGTCGATCTCCAGATCGTCAATATCCGGAACCTCATCTGGATTTATTTCATCGAAAGTCATATTTCTCATACGCAGCAATTCTTCCCTTGTGATCATATGGACTGCCCCCTTGCTATCCGGGCGAACAGATCTTCCATAGAAACAGGAGATCCGCACCCGTTCTCTTTTCGGCTTTCTTCCGTGTCCCGATACATTTCAAGGATCGCATATTCCATCGGATCACATCTTACGCATTCTGTTTTCACGCCATGTCCACACAGATAATCCAGCATCTGGATAATATCCGGGACTGAATGCGAGATCATATGTAAATATGGCATGACCAGCACATCGATCATATGATTCCGGATCAATTTCTGCAGCTGATTATGCGCAAAGTGATACTTTGTTGCTCCTGTTCCGACTACTTCAACCACGACAAGAAGATCATATCCCTTATCCTTGCAGTATTTCACCGCCTGCTCCTTGTAGTCATCAAGATAATTCCGGGCTTCTTCTAATGTTGATACCCTGAGATAAATAGCTGCTCTCAATAGCACATACCTCCTGACATTTTTTCTTGTTCTATGAGTTATTTCCTGGGATTTTTCAGATGTACCTTGATTTTCTATAGAATTTCTGAGAGATCAGAGCGGAACTATATGGAGGAGAAAGCTGTAAAACAGTTCGGTTCCGCTCTGGTTCATCTCAGAGATATAGGGAAAACATATTCCGCATATCTCTAAGATGAACCAGTAAAAGAAAATTTAATCGAAAGTAAGAATATATAACAGCACGATCATACCTGATAATGCTGTTCTGGATTTTCACAGGTCTTCTTTCAGCCTGTTTTATTTCCACACGCCAGATCGAGCTGCAGGTTCCCCTGACCTGTAGGCCCGATCCGGTTTTTCATTCACTCTGCCCGGTGTGGAACGGAATATGTAGGACCGGTCCTGGCCGACCGCCTGACACCCTGCAGCACCCTGTCCCGCTGCAGCATGTCCCAGACGCTACCCTGGTTGCCGTGTTTTCTATAAGCAAAGGTATCATTATCATCCAAACTTTCAGGTTTCCTGCCACCGGAAGCCCATGCCGGAGTGCCGCTCATACTTTTCCTTCTTCTATTACGATTCCTTGTTTGATCTGCCTTCTTATAAGCCTAAAGATCATGCCGGCAGACAAATATATCATGGCGCAGCTCATGGCTCCTCATCATTCTTTGAAGAATGGTTCGAATGTTTTGTGTCCTCTAAGATATTTCATCATGTCAGAAGTGACATGTTCTGTTCAAAAAAATATCACCATACTGATATTCTGTTTTCAAGGTTCGTTCAGGCCGCAATTTACCGACCTGCCAAAATACACCCCACTCAACGATATACTTTGGCAGACCTGCAAATCATGTTCTTCTTGTCAGACTACCAAATCCAGGTTATCAGCAGCGCACTCCAATATCCGGACAAGGTATTTCACTTCGCTTTCCGTTTTGTCAAGCAATATATTCTGCGCTTTTGCCAGGCACTTTTCTTTCACGGTTTCTTCCTGATTATCAATAACCATCTTGATCCCGAGGATTTCCACGATCCTCTGGTATGTAGCCATGCTTGGCTGGCGGGTCCCGGACTCAATCTTCTTTAAGTGAGATTCACTGATCCCCGCAGCTTCAGCCAAATCTTCCACCGTTATCTCTTTCATTTTCCTGAAAGCTCTAATGTTGTCTCCTAAACTTAAATCCGCATTTATCATGATGTACCTACCTCCTGATAGCGTGAGTCTATTATAATTGTGTCTTTTTTTTCTGAAAAGGGACTGCCAGTGCCTTTTTTTTCAGTTCTGGTCAGTTCAGATTATTTTCTCACTTTCTACTTTTTCTCTCACTTTTTGACTTCCAATTATTTATTTTTTCGTCATAATACGGTTATACAGGGATATTTTTCATTAATAAAAAACCGACTATATTCAAATATAGTATTTGATATAATCGATTTAATATTTATAGTATCTATTTTTTACATCAGCTCTATACTTCCGTGTTGGAAAATCTAAATCACTTTTTGCAAGGTACCATACTCTGTAAAATACTTAATTTTCTTTAAATTGTTACGCTTTATTTCATCTTTCAAACCAAATTATATATATTTTTTGCATAGCCAAATATGTCTAATGCAGATTGTCGGGCCAAACGGACACCTGTGCCATATTCGGCGGACAGTCTGAGA
>CABSEG010000035.1 GCA_902476645.1 uncultured Lachnospiraceae bacterium
GGGAAAGAGCAGCGTAAAGGCAGGCAAGGCCATCACGCTTAAGGTGAAAGGCATTTCCGGAAAAGTGAGATGGTCCGTAAATAAGAAAAAGCTGGCTAAGATTGGCAAGAAGGGCAAATTGACAGCCAAGAAAAAGGGGAAGGTGGTTGTGACGGCCAAGGTATCCGGCGTAACCATCCGTAAAGCGATTCGGATCAAATAAGCCCGAAAAATCAGCCAAGGAGGATAAGAATATGAAGAGTAAAAAAGTGAAATCGATTCTTTCCCTCTGCATGGCTGCCGCAGTGCTGACCGGTTCGATACCGGTCAGTCAGCTGGCGGCCAGAGCGGAAGGGGAGATTTCGGCAGCGGTGGAATCAGGACTGACCATAAAAGAATCCGAGATCAACCAGCTTTTGACAGGGGATTTGACGCTGCCCACATCCGTGGCGGGACTGGAAGGGGCGGAGATTTCCTACAGCGTGGGAAATGCGGATTCCCGCTATGTTTCGATGGAAGGAAACACCCTGAAGGTAACCAGGCCATATGCGGGAGAGGAGGATTATTCCTTTACCCTGACGGCAACCGTGACTCTTGACGGGGAAAGCGCAACCAAGGAATTTCCATTGACCATTCGCGCGGGACTGTCGGATGATTCCTATGCAGGCTATATTTATACCTGCTTTGCAGCCAATGACAACGGCAAGGACGTTCAGCAGGTACACTTTTTCCTGAGCGAAGATGGTTTAAACTGGACGGCGCTAAATGGCTGTAATCCCGCCTTTTTAGCAGGAGACGACTATCTGGATCAGATCCGGCAAGTCAGTGCAGGCAGTGTAAACTATCAGGTGGCAGAAGGAACCGATGTGTCTGAGACGGTAAGCGGAGACGCCAGCGTTCTGTTTCCCTTTGAAGGAGACGATCAGGGGATTCGCGATCCCTATCTGTTGAGAGGAAGCAAGGCAGACGGCAGCGACGCAGACAAGGTTTGGCTTCTGGCCACGGATTTGAATACCATGGCACCTCAGTATGGAGGAAATCTGGCATCCAATACGGTTGGAAACTGGGGAACCATGTCTTCGAAGGGCAGCACCTCCCTATTTATTTATGAGACAGAGGACTGGGTACATTGGGAGAGAAGGTATGTGGATCTGGGAGCCGAGATTGACGCAGGAGCGGCCTGGGCACCGGAGGCCATTTACAATCCGGCTAAGGACAACTACTTAGTTTACTGGTCTTGCCGGGTGAATACGGATGGACTGAGCAGAAACCGTTTATACTGCAATGAAACAGAAGACTTTGTGACCTTTGGCCCTACCAAGATGTACGAAATGGAGCCATTTTGGCAGAATTGGATTGGAAAAGATCCGGGAAAAGCGGACGATGGATTTGGTAATATTGATACCTCTCAGCTCTGGGTAGCGGATGAGGATGGAAATCCATATGGAACGCTCTTCCGGTTGGTCAAGGATGAAACCAATAATCACATTGAGCTGATGAGCGCGGACACGGTTTTGGACCCGGATGTGGATTACCAGGAGACAGATCCTACCAGAATCACGCCTTATGAGAAGGACGGGGTGACTTACGCAACCGTGCAAGATATCAGCGGTCTGGAAAGTCATGATAAGGCAGAGGTAGTCTACAACTGGTTTATTAACGAGTCTACCGGAAATCATTTCCAGAAAATCAGCCAGTCAAATATGGAAGCCATGTCGGGGGCTTACGAAGGCGCCACCATGTTTAAGTTTATCGACCGGGATGAATGGTGTGTGATGATAGACTTCTATGGGAACAACAGTGTACGCTATGAGCCCTATGTGACCTACGATTTGTCTGAACCAGACAGTATCACGAAGGTGGAGTCTGGTTATGGACGTACAGGGGGCGATGTGGGATGCCACGGCGGCATGATTCCGGTGACCGTAAAAGAATACAACACGCTGATAGAAACCTATAACAGCGATCCGGACGTAGAGAATTACCATCCCATCGAATATATCCAGGTAGATAAGAGGGAACTGACAGATACCATCGACGATTTGGAAGCAGCTTTGCAGGATACGGCTGCCTATGATGATTTTGCGCTCAGACAGATTCAGAAGCTTCTGGATCAGGCAAAGACATTGCGGGAGAAAGAAAATGCCTCCACAGCTGAAATTGAAAAAGTGATCAAACGGTCAGAGCAGACTTTATCGGATAAAAAGCAGAATGTGATGCCCGGGACGGAGACACCTGAAACCGAAACACCGGATACACAGGTGCCGGAAACCCCGAATCAGCCCCAAAGGCCGGAGGTTGCGAATATAACTGTGAACAAGAAAAAGGTACAGCTTGGTGTGAAGGAGACCTTTCAGCTGAAGGCAAAGACAGCTCCGGAGGAAGCTCCCGATGAGGTTGTGTTCAGCAGCAGCAAAAAGTCTGTGGCAATGGTATCATCGAAAGGAAAGATTACGGCGAAAAAGCCCGGTAAAGCGGTGATTACGGCTACAGCGGCTAACGGTAAGAAAACTACCTGTACGGTGACAGTCAAAAAGGCGCCCAAAAAGATCGGCGTCAAAACCAGGGTTAAGACTTTAAAGAAGGGAAAAAGCTTTAAGATCAAGGTAAATTTGCCCAAGAATACAGCCAGCAATAAGCTTACCTATAAGTCTGGAAAACCCAAGGTGGCATCTGTCTCCAAGAACGGAAAAGTGACAGCAAAGAATAAGGGAACCACAATGATTACCGTTCGAACTTTTAACGGAAAGAAGACGACCGTCAAGGTTGTGGTGAGATAGAATCAGACCGGGACAGTTCACAGATTGTGTACTGTCCCGTCTTTTGCATTTTAAGAAAGAAATTTAAGAAATCGTGTCGTGTCAAATTGCCCAATTGATGAAATGCATGGTACAATGGAACCAGTTGGAACTATTTGACAAAGGAAGAAGAGATTATGGGGAAGAAGAGATTAAGGTTCTATTTCCTGGGCATCCTGGCGGCGGTTCTGTGCTGCTTACCAGCCAGAGCTAAGGCACAGGAAGAAAGAGGGCAAATATTCTATTATAACTTTTCCGATTCCGATTCCGTAGTGGTGAAAGACGCCTCCGGCAACGGAAATGACGCCATCATTCGAAATTACAGGAAAAGCGGATTCCGGATCCATACGGAAGTGATACAGGGAACGACCGTACAGGCGCTGGATTTGCCAGGAGGAAGGGATGGCGCCTATCTGGAATTGCCGGATGATATTCTGGATGGAGAGACACAGATCACCGTATGCGCGTGGGTGCGCATGCATTCCTCAGACGGTTATCAGAGAATCTGGGATTTTGGCAATGGTCAGAGGGATTACCTTTATCTTTTAACGAACGGCGGAAATGAGGGATTTAAGGGGTATTCTACAGCCATTACCAACCAGGGATGGATGGCTGAGGAAGGGGTTTCCAAGGGAAGCGACTTTGACAGAAATACATGGATTTTTACCACAGTGACCATCCAGGAAGACAAAATTACGCTATATCAGGACGGAGAGATTATTGGAAAAACCAGGGCAACCGTGACGCTTTCTGATTTGGGAGGAACCAGAAATAATTATTTTGGCAAAGGCCAGTTTGGAGATCCCCATATGGACGGGGAACTGGCTGAGATCTGTATGTACAACTATGCCATGGGTGAGGACGAGGTATTGGAACTTTATCAAGGATTAAAGGAGGATCAGATTCTGCCAGAGAGTATTCAGATGAATCCAGATCGTCTCTTATACAGCTATCGGATAAATTACGGAGAGGATACCAAAGGAGCCAGACCTCTTTTTGGCACGGAAAATCCAAACAGCCTTCTGAAAGGTACGGCGCTGGGAACGTATCTGTCTCAGTTGGCTGCTTCTTATCAGAATAACCGGGATGTACGGCTTAGAGAAAAAATGGAGTATGTGGTGGGAGAGCTTTTCAAGTTGCAGAGCAAATCCAAAGAACTGGGATGGGGAGAAGGTTATTTAAGTCCTATGAAGCTCAAGGCGTTTCGGACATTTGAAGCCGGAGCCGGGTATCCTAAGGCAGGAAATCCCTATGGAGGAATTGGAAGCCTGCTGCATGGCCTGCTGGATGTAGTGGAGAAGGCCGGTATTCAACAGGCAGAGCAGGTAGCTCTTTCCCTGGCAGATTGGACCGTAAAAAGAAGCAGCGGATATACGAAAGAAAAAAGAGAATTGTATTGGGGGCAAAAGACCACAGGGGATACCTGGGCTCTTGGAGGAGCTATGGCAAGGCTTTACGGGAGAACCGGTGAAAGAAAATATGAGCGTGCAGCGCACCGTTTTGTCTCTCCCAAGTGGTATCAGGCCATGAAAGAGGAAAAAGACGGCATGAATTTGCTTTCCGTATCTTCCGGTATTTCACAGGCACAAACTTTGCTGGAACTGTACCGGGCGGATCATACTGAGGTGGAAGCGAAGAAGGCTGCGGAATTTTTTTGGGAGACCGCCACGGAAAAGTACACGTATGTCACAGGAAGTCCGGGGGTAGAGGGGAGCTTTCGCAGTACGGCTCAGGCAGTGGAAGAAGCCCCTGTGCAGGATCAGGAAAGCCGCAGGCTGTGTATGAAGATGCTGCATTTGACCTGGCTTCTTCATGAAATCAATCCACAGGAGACGAAATATCTGGATTATTATGAAAGGGTACTGCGAAACCAGAAGCTGGAGGATTTTTGGGAATCGGTATGCGCGACATCCAGAATCCTGGAACAGAGAGAGAATGAGCTATATCTGAATTTTTATCTTCCTGCGGAGGAAGTCCATAAGAAGAGCGGACTTCAAATTCAACTGGCAATGGAACCCTATGCAGAGAATGCCGAGATCTCGGTAGATGATAGAGGAGGAGCCGGGCCAAACGCATCCGTCGATCTATATCTGAGAGTACCATCCTGGTGCAAAGAGGGCGTTCAGGTACAGCTGAATGGAGAAGTGGTGGTTCCCCGGCAGGTGAACGGGTATTTGTGGCTTTCTGGTATCAAGGCTTCGGATAAGGTATCCGTAAGCTTTCCTTTTTCCTGCTATCTGGAGGAGCGTGAACAAGGGACGGCAGCAGTGATGTTCGGGCCTTATGTGATGGTAACGGAAGAACCCGACAGTGAACGGACTTTAGTATTAACGCGCAGGGTGACGGATATGGCAGTGCGTATGGCCAGTGTATTGCCTGCCCTGAGAATAAACGAAAAAATATTTTTGCCCTATGGGGTTTCTGTGAGTGGGCACAGAAAACTTTATTACCAGATTTTATACACGGATGATCCCGGGAAACCATATTATCGGATTCGAGTGGAAGAGGAAGAGGCCGCGGGCGGCAGTGTCAAGGCAGATCATGAGCTGGTTCTGGAGGGGGACGACGTAAAGATCACGGTAAAGGCAAAAGAAGGATATGAGTTGGAAAGTCTGACGGTGAACGGCACAGAGATGGAAGTGAAGGAAGAGGGAAGCTGTTGGATTTCGGATGTTCAGGAGGATCTGGAGATTGACGGAAAATTTGTATTGAAGAATCCGCTTACACCCAGCAGCGACAGCCTGGAGCAGGCAGCTGTGGCAAGCGCCCATTATACAGCGCCCTGGGAAAATCTGGAGGGCATCCAGGATTCCGATTTCGAACCCGCCTCCTCAGATGAAGGAATGGGAAAAGGCTGGGGCAACTGGCAGCAGCAGGAAGGAGCAGAGTGCTGGCTTGCCTATACGTGGGCTAAGCCTGTGACCTTAAATACTTGTGACCTGTACTGGTATGATGACGGGGGGGACACAGGAATCCCGGAGAGCTTCTTTTTGGAGTATTTGGATGAGAAGAACCAGTGGAGGAAAGCGGTTATTAAGGAAGACTGGAGAGAAGCGCTGAAAAAGAATCAATACAATCGGATTACCCTGGAGCCGGTTACCACAACGCAGCTGCGGCTTGTGATGACGGTAGCGCAGGGAAAACAAGCAGTTGGAGTATATCGCTGGAAGGTGAGTGAGCAAAGGTGACATGAAAGGAAGAGGAATACGAACGTGGTTTTACAACAGGAAGATCGGGCAGAAATTGGTGATTACGTTTCTTTTAGCAGTGCTGCTTCCGACGGTTATCGTACAGTATCTGGTCTTCCAGACCAATAAGACCCAGTTAGAAAAAAAAATACGGGAGTTGATGGCGAGCCAGCTGGCCCAGATTTCAGAGCGGGTGGATTTGACATTGGATACTTATATGAATCTGGTGTATCAAATGAACGCAGATAGTAGTCTGGTAGAACAGGTAAAGCTGTTGGAAAGTGAGGATTCCAATGTCAGAGCATCCAGCCGGCATGAAATCTACAATCAACTACAGGAGTATAATAACTCGCTGGGGGGAATCCGGTGTATCAGTCTGATTTGTGCCAGCGGAGCATCTGTGACTTATGATTGGGGGGTGGCCTCCGCCATAGACAATATCTGGAAAGATTATGTGGATCTTCGGGAGATTGAACCTTACAAGACAGCCCAGGATTCCGCAGGCATTGTCATCACGCCAACCTCCAGAATGGAACAAGGGCAAAATCCCATCTATGTGTTTCAGATTGCAAAGACGATGTACAATCTGGACGAACTGGGTGGGGATCCCATTGCCACGATTGTTATGACGCTGGATGAGAGTGTTTTAAAGGAATTGTGTCAAAACAGAGAGGACGCAGCCATACAGACCGGAATCAACTTTATTCTGGACGCGGAAAACCATATGATGACGTATCCGGATTCCTTCTTTGCCGGAGTCACCCTGGAACCGGGCCAGGATATGGAAGATTTTGTGCGTCTGACCGGACAGCTGCCGGATAAAAAAATTGGACTGAGTACCTACACGGACAGCAAGACCAATTGGGTATACTACAACGCTTGTGACTTGGATGAAATGCTGAGGGAAATTACCGAAACCCAGCGGGTGTCTCTGATGCTGGCGATCGGAGGAATCCTGATTGCCGCTTTGCTGATGGGTTATACCACAGGGATGATAGGTAAGTCGGTGCGGACGATCATTTCCGGCATTCAGCAGGTGCAGAAAGGAAACTTAAACACCAAGATCAGGTTGGAGTGCGAGGATGAGCTGGGCCAGATAGCCGAGAATTTCAATGCCATGACAGAGCGCGTGGAAGGGCTGATTCGTGAGGTTACAGAGGTAACCGGAAAGCAGAAAAATGCGGAGATCAAGGCCCTGGAGGCGCAGATTAATCCTCATTTTCTTTACAATACACTGGATTCCATCAACTGGATGGCCATCAGCCGGGGAGAAGATGAGATCAGCGAGATGATTCGGAATCTGGGCGTAATTTTAAGGTATAGCGTGAACAAAAGCAATAGCTTGGTAACGATTGCGGAGGTGGCGGACTGGATGGAGAAATATATCAGCCTGCAGCAGATGCGGTTTGACCATGCCTTTGAGTTTCAGCTTCAAGTGCAGAAAGAATGTATGGGACTCAGGATTAAGAAGCTTCTGATACAACCGTTCCTGGAAAATTCTCTGATACACGGATTTACAGGCATGGAAAGTGGTGGGAAGCTATACGTGGACATTTCCCTGACCAAGGAGGGAAGGCATATCTGTATTATCCTGGAAGACAATGGAAATGGTATGGATGAAGATTTGGTAAAGAAATATAATGACAGAGAAAGCGCAGTCTCAGAGGAAAGTGAAAGTATTGGCCTTCACAACGCTTTTTCCAGAATTGATATGTATTATGGTAAGGCGGCAACTTGGAATGTGAGCAGTATACGGGGGTTGGGAACGGTGATCACGTTGAAGTTTCCCATTGGTGATATGAGAGGTGAAAAACAGTGAGAATTGTAATTGTAGAGGACGAGAAGAAAATCAGGGAAGGGATGAGCGCCATGATTTCCAATCAGACCGGCCATACGGTGGTAGGCGCGGCTGGTGACGGTGAGGAAGGCTTGGATTTGATTTTGCGTACCAGGCCGGATCTGGTGATTACCGATATCCGCATGCCTGGAATGGATGGACTGGAAATGGTACGAATGCTAAGGGAAAAAGATATGGCGTGCCGGATCATTGTGTTGAGCGGATATTCTGAATTTGTATACGCCAAGAAGGCCATTGCCTACGGCGTGGATGAATATCTGCTAAAACCTTTAACCTCTTCGGATATCCAGGAGGCGTTAAAAAATGTGGAAGAAAAAATGGAACGGGAGCTGCGGAAACTAAGGGGGACTCCGGAGAATTTCCTGAGAGAAATGATCTTAGGAGGGGATGTGTCAGAGTTTTGGCAGGAGTTTGGGTTTGAAAAGGGGATGCATTTTACCCTGATAGCCGGATATCTGGGGAGTATGCCCAAGACCTATGTGGAGAAAGTGTGGAAATTTTTTTTAGACCTGGAGGAGCGTTTTCCAACGCTAAGGGTATATAGCTTTTATCAGGACAGTCATCGGATTTTTTATGCCCTGGCAGCGGGAAGAGGGGAACTGGAAACCTTTCGGGATCAGGTCTATAAAAGGCTCATTCGCAGCTATATGGGAAAGAAGGAGCATCCTTTGTGGGCGTTTGAGCTCTTTGATGAGGAATCACAGATGCAGGGAAGTATGGAAAACATTAGGGATCTCCTGGCATGTGGGATCACGGCTCCCGGCTTCGCGGGCTGGTATACCAAAACATGGGAGGAGGGCAGGAAATGGGAGGAATTTAGTGCCCCGTCCTCTTTGATCAAACGGTTAAAGAACGCCATTTGTCAGGAATGTCCGGAGGAAGCGGACCGGGAGTTATCTGATTATCTTCAGTATTTTCGGGAACATACCTATCGGAAGGAAGATGTACGGCAGGCTATGGTGCGCAATTACTTTATGATTTTAGATTTGCTGCAGGAACTGGACAAAAAGAAGTATCAGAGACTGCAAAACCAGAATCTGGAGCGATTATTAGGGGAAGCCATGACCTGGGAAGAGCTGGTTGAAGCCTACGGGGGCGTGAGAGAAGTACTCATGCAGGAGAGCGCAAAACGGCAGGATATCAGCAATTATATTATTTTAAAGGTAATTCAGTATATCCGGGAGCACTATAAGGAGAAGATTGTTCTGGAGCAGGTGGCGGAACAGATGGGAGTGACGCCGGAATATTTGAGTACTCTTTTTAACCGGGAAATGAAAGAGAATTTTTCCGTATTTTTGAAAAAGTTTCGGATCAGCCACGCAAAGAGATTACTTGCAGGTACGCAGATGAAGATATATGAAGTGGCACAGGAGGTAGGATACAGTGACGCAAAATACTTTACCAGAGTATTCAAAGAGGAAGAGGGAGTTTCCCCTGGGGATTATCGGGAAATGCAGCAGTAGATGGATGTTGCTGGCAGCCCTTGTTTTGATGCTGTCAGGATGCTCCGGGAGTTTTCGGCAAATCTCAGTGGAGCAAACGGTGGGGGAGGCTAGAAATAAACTGGTGATCTGGTCCTACTATGAAACCTCAGAACAGCAGGAAAGTCTGGACAGGCTGGTGCAGATGTTTAACGAATCCCAGGACCGGTATGAAGCCAGCTGGGAATATCATGGTCCTGTGATGGAGTTTAACAAACAATTGGCGTTGGCCATGACAGAAAAAGAAATGCCGGATCTGGTGATTGTGGATCAGTCGGATATGCAGGACTATATCCACAAAGATCTTCTGGAAGATATTACTACTTATGTAAGAGGAACAGGGGAGGAAGACGCATATTATGAGGCGGCAATTCAGTCTGTAAAATATGGAGGAAAGTATTATGGTCTGCCCTTTTGCTGCAACACTGTGGCCCTGATTTATAACAAAGAAATGTTGGCTGAGGCGGGGCTGGAGGCCCCGGAGACCATTCCAGAGTTTTTGAATACGGCCAAAGCGCTGTCGGATGGGGAAACCTATGGGTTTGCCATGTCTGCGGTCACAGGCGCCCAGTCTGCTTTTCAAATCCTTCCCTGGATTCTGTCGGAGGGGGATGCTCTGAATGAATTGGGGGAAGAAGGGACCAGGGAGGCCTTTGAAGTGATCCTGGAGCTGATACAGAACGAAGCGATGCCAAAGGAATGCATCAACTGGTCCCCAAACGATGTGGCCAGAGGGTTCCTTGCTGAACAATATGCCATGATGGAAAACACATTGGATGTAGTGCCTCTGCTGGAGGAAAGCGGGATAGAAGCCGGAATTGTAAAACTTCCCTGTTCATCCGGAAGCAAAAGCGTGGCAGGAGGGGAAAATATCGGGATTGTAAAGGGAAAAAACAAAGAAGGAGCGTTGGCCTTTCTGGATTTTTACCGCCAGGAGGAAGTGATGGATGAAGTGCTGAGTTTTCGGTTTGGACTGCCGCCGAAAAAGGAGCTGGCCAGAGAGAGAGCTGCCCGGAATCTTCAGTATAAAGTATTTGAGGAGGCGCTGGAGGACAGTATCAGCCGCAGCAGTTATTCCAAATGGCCGGGGATATCCGAGACTCTTTCAGAGGTTTTGATCCAGGTGATTCTGGAGCAGAGGACGCCGCAACAGGCTGCACAGATCCTGGAAGCGGAGAGATAAATAGGAAAACTTGCCGGAAGGTTCAGGGGTGGAAAATTTTGTTAAAGATTTTCCACCCCTATTAGAATATTAGAATGTTTTTTTCTGCCGTCTTTTTTTATAATAAAACTACAGTTATGCAAATCAGAGAAAAGAAAGGAGAACATGTATGCGAGGAAAGAAAGGACTATCTGTTTTGTTGTCTTTCAGCATGGTGGCTGGAGCCTGCCTTCCCGGATTTGGCGTATCAGCTGCCGATGGAGCGGATGAGGACCGTCTGGTTTATTACAACTTCCAGGACTATAGCTCCACCATCATCGAGGATGCGTCCGGAAACGGAAAGGCCGCTGTTATGGAAAATTATGATGCCGGCGGATTCCGGATCGTGGATGCCAATATTTATGGCAAAGAGGTAAAGGCATTGTCGCTGCCAGGAGGAGCAGACGGAGGCTATCTGGAGATGCCTGTGGGAATCTTGGACGGACAGGATGCAATCACCATCAATACTTGGGTGAAACTGCCTACGGATACAGGCTATCAGCGCATTTGGGACTTTGGAAGTGATACTACTTCTTATATGTATCTGTTGTCGGACGGAGGAAACGAGGGCTTCGTAGGATACAGCGCGGCCATCACCCGGGGAGGATGGACCAGTGAAGTGGGCGTGTCTAAGGGTTCTAATTTTGACAAGAACCGCTGGGTATTGACCACTGTGGTTATGGATGGAACGGAAATGACGCTGTATGAAAACGGAGAAAAGATCGGTACGAAGGATACCGGAATTTCGGTAAGCGATTTGGGAGAAACCACGGGCAACTATATCGGATATGGACAGTTTGGGGATAATCCCACCCAGGGACAGTTTGCCGAATTTGAAATCTTTAACTATGCCATGACGGACGAACAGGTGGCAGATCTGTATTATGTAGACGATGCCGCCATCGTGGCCGGCGATTTAGCGGAACTGGATCTCGGCGATTTAAGCGCGGTAACACAGGATATAACGCTTCCGACGGAAGGCGTCAATGGCTCTGCTATTGCCTGGGCCAGTTCCGACGAGAATGTGATTGCCACGGACGGAAAGGTAACCAGACCGGAAGCCGGAGCAGACAATGCAGTCGTGACGCTGACCGCTACCGCTTCTTATGGCGAAGCAACTGCTACCAGAACCTTTGAAGCAACGGTACTGGCGCAGGAAGAAGAAATCACAATCGTGGGATATGAACCCATTGAAGTTACCACCCAAATGGGAACCATTCCTTCCCTGCCCAACTTTGTAGAAGTAAACTACAGCGACGGCAGCATGAAGAAGGAACGCACGGTTTGGACGACTCCCACCGAAGATCAGTATGGTCAGACGGGAAGCTTTGAGGCAAAGGGAACCGTTCGCGGAACCACTTACCCGATCAAAGCCAGCGTAACCGTCGTAGAGCAGTTAGATTCTGAGGCTGTTTTAGAGGCAGATGATTTTGATTTAAATGATATTTCCCTGGATGGGGATTCGATTCTCACACAGAACAGGGACAGAACGCTGACCTACTTAAAGCTTCTGGACAATGACAGAATGCTTTACAACTTCCGCAAGACCTTCGGGCAGGATACTTTAGGCGCACAGCCTCTGGGAGGATGGGATGCACCCACCGGTCTGTTAAGAGGCCACTCAACGGGACATTATCTGTCAGCTTTGGCTTTGGCCTACGCTTCTACGAAGGATCAGGAGATTAAGGACAAGCTGGACTACATGGTTCATGAGTTAAGAGAACTTCAGAAACTATCCAAGGGTGATCCCGCTGCCTTTGAGACAAAGGGAACCGATCAGGAGAAAGACTGGAGCAAGGATCCCAATACCTGGGGCGAGGGCTTCTTAAGCGCTTACTCTCCGGATCAGTTTGCACTGCTGGAAGTTTACACACCCTATGCAACCATCTGGGCACCGTACTATACCTTACATAAAATAATCGCAGGCTTCCTGGATGCATATACCTACACAGGCAATGAAGAGGCTCTGGAAGCTGCGGAAGGTATCGGTCAGTGGGTATACAAGCGCTTAAGCGCCTGCACACAGGAACAGCTGACCAAGATGTGGGATATGTACATTGCCGGTGAGTTTGGCGGCTTTAACCAGTGTCTGGCGAAGCTGTATGAGATCACCGGAAACATGGACTACTTAAACGCGGCGAAGCTCTTTGATAATACCAAGTTCTTTGATAAACTGGACAAGAACATTGATGACATCCAGGGACGTCATGCGAATCAGCACATTCCGCAGATTGTGGGCGCTTTGGAAATGTACAACGCCACAGTACAGGCGGGCGAGCCGGAGCAGTACTACTATAACGTAGCTAAGAATTTCTGGGATCTGGTGGTTTCCAGATATGCATACTCCATCGGCGGCGTGGGAACCGGTGAGAGATTCCAGACACCCTATGATCTGGCAGCGAATATTGCAACAGACACCAACTGTGAGACCTGCGCGGCTTACAACATGCTGAAGCTGACCAACATGCTGTATCAGTACGATGCAGACAACGCAGAGTACATGGATTACTATGAAAGAACTCTGTATAACCAGATCATCGCTTCTCAGAATCCGAATGTAACCGCAAACATGCACAATGGAACGACTTATATGCTGCCCATCGGTCCTGGCGTGAGAAAGAGCTATGGTGGAGATTATAATTCCTTTACCTGCTGCCATGGAACCGGTATGGAAAATCATGTGAAGTATCAGGAAGCAGCCTACCACAAGACGGATGACACCTTATATGTAAACCTGTATATGCCTTCCACCGTAACCTGGGAAGAAAAGGGCGTAGCCGTAGTACAGGAAAATCAGTTCCCGTCTGAGAACACAAAGCTGACCGTAAATGCACTGGAAGGAGCAAGCGCTTCTGCATTTGATATGAAACTGAGGGTGCCTTATTGGGCAGAAAACGGATTTACGGTAACGGTAAATGGAGATACGGTAATTGAAAATCCGGAAGTAACCACTTATGTGGCCCTGGAAGATATCAAAGTCGGCGATGTGATTGAAATCTATATGCCCTTTGGCTATCATCTGGATGAGACTCCGGATCAGCTGAATGGAACCAACGTGGCCAGCATTATGTACGGTCCGTTCGTAATGGTTGCGCAGCTGGATAGCACAGACTGGAAGACTCTGGTACTTCCCCAGGATTTAAGCCAGTCTATCAAGAAAGTGGAAGGACAGGATGTTCCTACCCTGACCACCAATGGTTTAACCTTCAGACCTATGTATGATGCCGCAGACTACGCATATCATACCTACTTCAAGATCGTGGAGGGTGACGGAACCAGCGCTTATTATGAGATCAACTCCTCCAATGCAACTCCGGACCGGGGACATCTTGAATTAAGTACTGAGATGATTAAAGAGGGAGATGACCTGATCATTACGGCTGTTCCTGAAGAAGGCTATAAATTAAAGAGACTGACGATCAATGGAACGAGCGTGAAGGTAGATGAGAGCGGAAGCTATGTGGTGGAAGATGTGCGTGAGAATATTGAAATTACCTGCTTCTTTGCACAGATCAATCCGCCGGTACCGGAAAATGACGCCCTTGAGCAGACTGCAATGGTAAGCGCTCACTTTACGGCAAGCTGGGAGAATCTGGAGGGTATCAAAAATCAAAACTTCCGTCCCACAATTTCAAATGCAGGCACCGGAAAAGGATGGGGCAACTGGTCACAGCCGTCTGGAAGCTGGGCTTGGGTAGAGTACGAATGGGACGCGCCGGTAACCATTAATGGAACCAGCATTTTCTGGTATGATGACGGCGGCGGAACCCAGGTTCCTGCAGAATTTGGATTCCAGTATGAGGATGAAAATGGAGTGATGCAGGAGGTAACGGCAGTTTCTGATTTAAATGAAGCGAAGAAGTTAGATCAGTACAACGATATGCAGTTTGAGACCTTTACCACATCCAGACTGCGCATTAACATGAAGATTTCCAACAGCGCCAATGCGGTAGGTATCTATCGCTGGATCGTATCCTTTACAGAAGAGGATATGGTAGATCTGGGAAGCTGGATTGACTTTATGGAAGATCTGAACGCAGAAGAGTACACGGCTGAAAGCTGGTCCGCACTTCAGGAAGCCATTGATGCGGCAAAGGCAGTTCAGGCAGATGAGAATGCCACCAGAGCTGAGATTGACAAGGCAGTGGCAAACTTAGTAACAGCCTTTGGAGGACTGGAGTACGGCGTGCAGAAGACGCACCTTCAGGTGGCCGTAGATGCGGCAGAGGCGATCCTGAATGCGGCAGGCGACTACCAAGAAGACAGTCTGGCAGCTCTGAAAGCAGTAATTGATGACGCAAAGGCGATCCTGGCGGATGCAGAAGCTACCCAGGATGAAGTAAACAACATGACTGCTGATTTGATCGATGCCATTGTACAGGTAGCAAAAGAGGCGGATCTGGTTTCTCTGGAAAGCCTGCTTGCAGCGGTAGAGGGCTTAGACGAGGGCAAATATACGTCGGAGAGCTGGGCGTCCCTGCGGGCAGCCGTAGAGACCGCCAAAGCAGTGCTCGCGGATACACAGAGAGAAGATGGAGAGCTGGCCGATGCCTACACAGGCCTGGCCGAGGCAATCCGGGGACTTGTAATGAGAGGCAACAAGGCAGCTTTGGAGGCAGTGATCGAAAAGGCAGAGGAGATCCTCTCCAATGCTTCCCAGTATGTGGCGTCCAGCATCAGCGGACTTGACGCAGCTTTAGAGGCAGCGCAGGTAGTTTATGACAATGCGGATGCAGTACTGGCAGAGGTAAGCGCTGCCACAGAAGCCCTGACGAAGGAGATTGTAAAGGCTCGTCTGTTAGGCGACGGGGACAGAGATGGTAAGATAGCCACCAGTGATTCTGCGACCTTACTTCGTTACAATGCGGAGATGGACAGCCTGGATGCAGAGCAGTTAGAAGGCGCTGATGTAAATGGAGATGGAAAGGCAGATACGAAGGATGCCGCGCTGATTTTACAGTATGCATCTGAAAAAATCTCAGCTTTCTAAAAAGAAAAGGACAGAGGGACGCTGTTTTTGACGAAGGACGTCAGAGGGCAGCGCCCCTCTTTTTGTAATAAAGCATAAGATATATTAAATAAATATAAAATATTAACATAAATGTAATAATTTGGAAAAAAAGCCTTGGATATTCTTTGATAAAATAACTAAGAATAGGTATATTTTGCGTAACTATTTCGGCAAAACTGCTAATACAAGCAAAGAGACAGGAGGGAAGAACATGAAACGATGGAGACGGGGAATGGCGTATGCCCTCGCATTTAGCACTGCACTTTCATGCTGTATGACCGGTACGGCATTTGCAGCCCCCGAGGGAGAAAAAGAAAAGGCGGTAGAAGATGCGTGGGACTACGGCATTTCCGCAGACAGTGGAGCATCCTACAGTGAAGTAGAGCCTGGGCAGACTTACTTCAGTGGAGACGAATGGAAGGGGATCACCAGCGATGGCGTAGATTGGGCGGATGTGGTAGAGGTGAACCGTTTAGAGCCCCATTCGTCAGAGACGATTCCTTATGACACGGTGGAAAAAGCCAAAGAGGGAGCGATTGACTATAAGCCGGAGCTTTCCAATTATTATAAGCTGATCACCGGAGAAGGGAATAACTGGGATCTGGCAGTCTATAAGAATATGGATGACGCGGAAGCTTCCGGAGTTGCGGACAACTTCTACAAGACAGACTATGACATGCAGACGGCTCCCAAATATGAAGGGGACAATACCGTTGGAACCTATGATACGGCTTACTATGGAGGTTTTAAGACTGTAACACTGCCCGCAAGCTGGCAGACGCAGGGGTTTGATTTCCCCATTTACAGTAATATCACGATTCCGTGGGGCGGCGTATATGGCAATGCCTCCACAAAAGTACCGGAAGCGCCCATGGTAACCAATCCCGTTGGCTTTTATCGCTATGAACTGGATGTGGATCAGGAATGGATGGAAGAGAACCGAAAGGTATTTATCTCCTTCCAGGGTGTGGAGTCTGCCATGTATCTGTACGTGAACGGACATGAGGTAGGCTACAGCGAAGACAGCTTTGATGCGGCAGAATTTGACATTACGCCGTTCCTGAATGAGGATGGACAGGATAACCTGATTGCGGTGAAAGTGGTTCGTTGGTGTGAAGGAAGCTTTCTGGAAGATCAGGATTACATAAGACTGGCCGGTATATTCCGCGACGTTTATGTATATTCCACACCGTCCGTTTATCTGGAAGACTACAAGGTAGAGACGGATCTGGACGAAAACTATGTAAACGCAGACTTAAATCTTAGCATCGACCTGCAGAACTTAAGTGTAGAGGACGTGCCCCAGGAGAGCATGGCCGTGGACGTGAAGCTGTTTGATGCTGAGGGAAAGAACCTGTTTGAGGACGAGCCTCTGGTGGGAAGCTTTGATAGTGTAAGCTCCGGCGAGAAGGGAACGTTGCAGTTGTCCAGAGAACTGGAAAATCCCAACCTTTGGACGGATGAGAATCCGTATCTGTATACCATGGTTATGACGTTGTACAATCAGGATACGGGCGCATACTATGAGAGTATCAGTCAGCAGCTGGGAGTCCGGGAGATTGAGTTTACAAAAACGGTGATTGATGAAAATTATAATAATATTACAGACTATTATCAGACCGTGCTGTTAAATGGTAAAACATTTAAGTTCCGCGGAACCAACCGGCATGACAATGACCCCATGAAGGGGCGGTATGTGTCTAAAGAGCTGTATGAAAAGGACATTGAGCTGATGAAACAGTACAATATCAATGCCATTCGTACCTCTCATTATCCAAACGACAAATACCTGTATTATCTCTGTGATAAGTACGGCTTGTTTGTTATGGCGGAGTGTAACGTGGAATCCCATGGTATTGATTCTGACGAGATGGGACGGCATCTGGAGGTTGCCATACGCGACAGACTGAATACGCATATGAATATCGAAAAGAATCGTACCTCCATTTTAATGTGGTCCTTCGGAAATGAGAGTGGAAGCACCAACCAAACCAAGGTGATTCAAAAGGCAATCAAAGAGGTTATGAAACCCATCGACTCCACTCGTCCGATTCATTACTGCGGACTGGGAGGAAGTGGCGGAACAGATGTGGACAGCCAGATGTATGCAGGCGTGGATGGCGTATACGCCAAGGGAGAAGTGGCAAACCATATGCCATATCTTCAGTGTGAATACGCTCATGCAATGGGAAATTCCGTAGGAAACCTGTTTGAGTACTGGGAGGCTTTCCGCAGTTCTGATAATATTCTGGGAGGCTTTATCTGGGATTGGGTTGACCAGTCTATTGCTACAGAGTTCCCGGGAGGAACCCAGATGGAAATTGTCAATGCAGACCAGAGCGGCAATGAATTGACTGGTACGCTGGATGGAAAGATCGTGGATGACGCGGATTCTCCAAATGGAAAGGCACTGGATGGCAATTCTCTGTTCTCAGGGGAAGTGGATCCGGATGCCAACAGCATTCTGAATGAGGCACTCTCTGGAGATCATGACTTCACCTTAGAGACCTGGGTTTATCCGAAGGAGTGCGATCCCAGCTATTACAACACCATACTGGCAAAGGGCGACTATCAGGTAGCTATGCGGGCGTATGGAGGTAAGCTGGCTTTCTATATCTACAATGGCGGTTGGGTGCAAAATGATTTTAGACTTCCGGATAACTGGGAGAACAATTGGCACAATCTTGCGGCAGTGATTGAAAACGGTAAGATGCATGTGTACTGCGACGGAAGTGAACTGGAATATGTAGACGGCGGAGAAACAAAACCAGTGGAAGATCCCATCAGTTCCAGTGATCAGCCCTTCGGAGTGGGCTATGAGTCAAATCATATGGGCTCCAGAGATGGAAAGAACAAGTACGCGTATGTGCGTATTTATACAAAAGCGCTTACTCCGGAAGAACTTACACAGCAGATGCAGGCTGATTGGGGACAGGGCGATTATGCTATTGCGTCCGATGACGACAGCGTGATAATGTGGCTGGACTACAGTCAGACCAAGATCGACACGAAGGACAGAAATTACTATGACTATTACGCCAGCGTTGGAAATGAGGAAATGGCAGGTAAATATTATGCCTACGGCGGATGCTGGGGAGATGTCATCAATGATGGAAACTTTTGCCAAAACGGTTTGGTAGGACCGGATCGCAGCGTACAGGCTGAGTTACATGAAGTGAAGTATGTATACCAGAAGTATTGGTTTACAGCGGATACCATTGATCTGCAAAAGCATCTGGTTTCCCTGTATAATGAATCTATGGAGACAGATGTATCTGAATACGAGGTGAAATACGAACTGCTGGAAGACGGAAAAGTGATCGACAGCGGTATTCTGCAAGATCTCTCCTGCCCGGCTGGTGAGACGATTACCGTGGAGGTTCCGTTCCAGATGCCCGAAAAGACCGCTCCGGATGGAGAGTATTTCCTGAATCTGACCGTAAGCCTGAAGGAGGATACTCTGTGGGCGAATAAGGGACATGTGGTAGCTTATGAACAGTTTGAAGTACCAGCAGAGGTAGAGCACATTGAAAAACCGCAGCAGACGGGAAGCATCAGCGCCAGCGAAGACGGAGATATCCTGACGCTGACCGGTGAGGGATTTGAGCTGAACTTTAACAAGGCCACCGGCCTGATTCAGAACTATCAGTATAACGGAACTACCGTGATCACAAATGGCCCGACTCCAAACTACTGGAGAGGCATTATTGACAACGATTGGAAGGATGGCGTCATCAACAATGACCGTATGTGGGAATCTGCGAATACGGATATGACGGTGAAATCTTTGGAGGCATCCTTGTCCGAAGACCAGACCTGCTATCACATTGACGTGACGCTGAGCCTGAATAATGCAAGGGGCTCTGAGCAGGTACTGCGCTATACGGTTTACAGCACCGGCGAAGTGCAGGTATACTCCAAATTAAATCCGGGCGCAGAGGCACCGGAACTGGTTCGCTTTGGAGCAGAGATTACATTACCTCAAGGATATGAAAACATTACCTGGTATGGGGAAGGCCCTCAAGATTCTCTGATTGACAGAAGGACGGGATCTAAGGTTGGTCTGTATGAATCCACGGTCTCTGATTCTTTCTACCCTTATCCGAAACCTCAGTCATCCGGCAACAAGACAGGGGTAAGGTTTATGGCAGTGGAAGATCCTGAGTCTCCCGTTGGAATTATGGTAGTGGGAGAAGATCTGCTGGAGGCCAGCGCTTTGCACTTTAAGACGACGGATTATAAGAATGCGGATCGTACTTATCAGTTGCCTAAGACGGATTACACTATTTTGAGTGTGGACCTTATTTCCAAGGGTACCGGAGGAGCAAGCTGTGGTCCAAGAACTCTGGATCAGTACAGACTGTTCAATGACGGAAGAGATTATTCTTACAGTTATACAATTGTACCGTATATGACAGGAGAAGACACGGATCTGATGACACTGAGCAAACAGTGGAGAGATGCCGAATCCTTTGACGAGGATGCTTTTAATCAGGAGATGGCGGCACAGGTGGACGCTCTGATTGAGAGAGTGGAAACCCTGGTATCCTATAGCCAGAAAGAAGATGTGGAAGAGGCCAGAAGCCAGTATGAGCGCCTGACGGATGCCCAGAAGGCACTGGTCACCAAACTGGATATGCTTCAAGAAGCAGAGGATTATATTGAAACTCTGGAAGGAGCGAAGGCTTCTATCTTAGATCAGAGTCCGTATGAGAATCATGCGGATATTACGGATTCAGCGGTGATTTTCAGGGATGAAACCTCTCCGTTCGGATACTCTTTCGAAGGCGGATTCCCGGTTCCGGATGAAAATGGAGCCATTAATGAGGCATTGTCCGGGAACAGCCACTTTACTTTGGAAGTTTGGGTAAATCCTTCTGATCTGAGTGCAGACAATGGATTTATCATGAAGGGCGACCACCAGGTGAGCATTAAGACCACAAATTCCGGTCTGGAGTTTTATATCTATGATAATACCTGGCAAGTAATTGATATCCCATTTACCCAGGCAGGCTTCAAGGCCAATACCTGGAATCATGTGGCAGCCACCTACGATGGCTCCTGGATGTATTTGTATGTAAATGGACAGGAAGTTGGAAGTAAGCAAATTTCTACTTCCATCCATGTTGCAGACTATCCGCTGGGAATCGGTCAGAACTATGATCCGAACAACAGTACCAAGCGTCTGAGAGGACGGATGGCAGCAGCTCATGTTTATAACACAGCGCTAAGCGCAGAACAGATCAAGAATCGCTATGAATCAGATTTAAATCAAGTCAATGGAGAGATCGGACCGGATTCTGAAATGGTGGTATTCTGGTATGACGCAGACGATTATCAGGTAACCTTCCCGGCTGAAATGGAAGCGGTACGCAGCGTGATTACGCAGATTCGCAATCTGCCGGCACTGGATGAGCTGACCAGAGAGGACGCAGAACAAGTCAGACAGGTGAAAGCCGCTTATGATGCTCTGAGCGAAGAGCAAAAGGAAAAGGTTGCTAACGCGGATGTTTTGGCACAGGCGGTGGAGCGGATGGAAGAGTTGAATCCGCCTATGACCGATCTGGGAATCTGGATTACGTTCTTAGAGAGCCTCAACAAAGACGAGTACACGTCTGAGAGTTGGGCAACTCTTGAGGCAGCCATTGAAGCGGCAAAGGCTGTGGAGGCAGATAAAGATGCCACGAGAGAGCAGATTGACAAGGCAGTGGCTAATTTAGTGGCAGCCTTTGGCAGTCTGGAATACGGTGTGCAGAAGACACATCTTGAGGCCGCTTTGCAGGCAGCTCAGGCTATTTTAGATAACGAAAACGAATATGAGGAAGACAGCCTGACAATTCTGAAAGCAGCTATGAAAGAAGCGGAAGAGATGTTGATTGATACAGCAGCCACACAGGATCAGGTAAACCAGACAACAGCATCCCTGATTGACGCAATTGTACAGATTGCAAGAGAAGAGGATCTGGTTTCTCTGGAAACTCTGCTGGCAGCAGTGGAGAACTTAGAGGAAGAGAAATACACCTCTGAAAGCTGGGATGCTTTGCAGACAGCAGTAGAGAAAGCGAAGACAGTTTTGGCAGATTCTCAGAGAGAAGAGGGCGAACTGGCAGCAGCATACAAGGGACTGGCGGAGGCTATTCGTGGTTTGCAAATGAGAGGCAACAAGGCGGCTCTGGCAGCTGTCATTGAGAAGGCAGAAGAAATTCTTGCCAATGCTTCTCAGTATGTAGAATCCAGCATCAGCGGCCTGAATGCAACGCTTGAAGCAGCGAAGACCGTATACGATGATGCGGATGCCGTACAGTCAGAGGTGAGCGCAGCTTCAGAAGCTCTGGCAGAGGAACTTGTGAAAGCTCGTCTGTTGGGCGATGTGAATAAGGATGGAAAGATAGCTACAGGCGATAGTGCAGCACTGCTTCGCTATAATGCTGAGATGGATCAGCTGGATGCTGAACAACTGGAAAGCGCAGATGTGAATGGAGATGGAAAGGCAGATACCAAAGATGCCACTCTGATCTTACAGTATGCATCTGAGAAGATTGCGGCATTCTAAGGGAGGATGCAGGATTGGAGCCACTGTAACATAGATGGATCAGCATCTATGGAGCAGCGGCTCCATTTTGATCCACGAAACGAGAGGACGGACTCCGAGGAGTCCGTATCCGTTATCGTTAGGAATGAAAAGGCCGCCTTGCGCATTGGATGGATCTATGTTATTGTTCTTTCATAAGAAAATTCAGAACAATGATCGAGAAAGGATGCACATGAGAGAGCAAATTGCGGTATATGAATTACTGAGAGCTATGATCAGGGGGAAAACCGGTCATCTGAGCAAAGTCACATTCACGCCTCAGAAACCGGCTTTTTCCTTTTCAAAAGAGGATCAGCAGCCTTTTCCCAGAATGTCCCCAGAGAAACAAGGGATCTCGTCCAGGATGTTATCTGATTTTTTCCGGGATCTAGCTGCCTTGCAACATACGGATATACATCACGTGATGGTGCTTCGAAATGGAGCCGTCATTGGGGAGTGCGCCTATGCCCCTTACAGGAAGGAGATCTGGCATATCAGCCATTCTTTGTGCAAAAGTATCACAGGGATGGCCATTGGCTTTTTGATCGGAGAGGGGAGGTTGACTCTGGAAGACAAGGTGGTCAGGATTTTGGAGAGTAAAAAGAGTCTTCTGGCAGGGATGAGACAGAAGAATCTTACAGTGGAACACCTGCTGACCATGAGCAGTGGCGTCAATTTCCGGGAGACGGGGATTGTAACGGGAGATGATTGGGTAAAGGGGTTTTTGGACGCCTCCGTATCAGAGAGCCCCGGGACGAAATTTGATTACAACAGTATGAATTCCTATATTCTCTCCGCTATTGTAACGGAGATTACCGGGGAGCCTATGGATCAGTATCTGACTCCCCGCCTGTTTGCCCCCCTTGGAATCGAACAGTTTTTCTGGGAGGCCTGTCCAAAAGGAATAACAAAAGGGGGCTGGGGATTGTTTTTGCGCCCTGAGGATGCCGCGAAGCTGGGCCAGCTCTATCTGGATGGGGGCAGGTGGAAGGGAAAGCAGATTATTGACGAGGCGTGGGTGCGGGAGTCTGTCAGGAAAAAAATGGACACCCCATCGAAGATGAGTGATTGGGGGTATGGATATCAAGTTTGGATGGGGGACAGGGAAGGCTCTTTCCTCTTTAATGGGATGCTGGGACAAAATGTGATTATCTACCCGGATCTTAACATGGTGATCGTAACCAATGCAGGGAGCAGAGAACTATTTGTAAAGAGTCAACTGATGAGCGTGGTACAGTCTTACTTTGGAGGAGACTTTCGGCCGCCCTCCGTATTACCGGAAAATCCGGTGGCCTATGATGAATTTCAACGAACTTGCGCATGGCTTGAGAGTGTCCGGGAGGTGAGGCATGCAAGAGGATGGGGCGGCTGGAAAAGAGGAAAGAAAGGGAGAAAGACCCAGAAAAAGCAGCCGCAGCCTCAGATACAGATGCGTAAGTTACAGGGCGCTTTCTACCGGCTGGAACGGCAACAGGCAGGCTTATTCCCTTTGATAATGCAGGTGTTTCATAATAACTTTACAGACGGAATCAGCAGTCTCGGTTTTCAGTACGAGGGTGGAAAAAGCTATCTGCTGATCAAAGCGGGAGCCTTAAGCAAGCGTTTGGAGTTGGGGTTTAACAGGGCGGCAATCAATGAAATTTCGGTCCATGGGGAGCCCTATCTGACAGCTGTAAAAGGTGAGTTTTGCACAGATGAAGAAGATCGTCTGGTGCTGAAATTGGATATCGCTTTTTTGGAGGAAGCAGCCCGAAGAAAGCTGAAAATTTTCTTCGGGGAAGGGGAAATCCGGATCCAGTTTGATGAAACGCCCGGGAAGGAGCTAATCAAGACCGGGCTTGGAGAAATGCTAAAGGAAGTGACATCAAATCCCTTGCTAAATGGCATTCGGGAGATGTCTCCTCTGGATATTCCAGAGCTAATGTTGGAGCAGACGGTATCTCCCGTCATCAAAGGGACTTTGGAGAGCAGAAAATAGGAGGAGTGAGGATGAAGATAGAGGCGAAAAAATTGTTGCTTTATGCAGTGACAGACAGGGCCTGGGTTGGAGAGAAGACTTTAAAGCAGCAGGTGGAAGAGGCACTCAGAGGAGGAGTCACCTGCCTGCAGCTTCGGGAGAAAGGACTTTCGGAGGAGGAGTTTTTGGAGGAAGCGAAAGAGATTCTGGAGTTGACAAAACGTTATAGAGTCCCGTTGATTATTAATGATCATATTCGAATCGCACAGGAAGCAGGAGCAGATGGAGTGCATCTTGGACAGGACGATGTCAGGGCGGATATAGCCAGAGAAATGCTGGGGCCGGAGAAAATTATAGGAATTTCCGCCAGAACGGTAGAGCAGGCTGTCAGAGCGTGGAAAATGGGAGCAGATTATCTGGGGTGCGGCGCGGTATTCGCGACCAGCACCAAGCAGGATGCCAAGCTTATGACCCGGCAGACCCTTCAGGAGATTACAAAAGCGGTACCCATTCCTGTGGTGGCCATCGGAGGAATCAACCGGGAGAACTTAAAGAAGTTGCGGGGTACAGGTGTGGCAGGTGCGGCTTTGGTATCGGCCGTCTTTGGACAGAAAGCAATTGAGGAGGCCGTCAGAGGCCTGAAGGAGACGGCGAAGGAAACCCTGGAGGAACCCATATGAAGACCATATTGACCATCGCAGGCTCTGACAGCAGCGGCGGAGCCGGAATCCAGGCGGATATCAAAACCATTACGATGCATGGCATGTATGCCATGAGTGCGATCACGGCGATGACAGCGCAAAATACTCTTGGAGTGTCTGCTGTGTGGGAGGCTACTGAGGAGCAGATAAGAGAGCAGATCTTGCGGATTGTGGAGGATATCCCTCCGGATGCGGTAAAGGTGGGGATGGTGTGCGGTCAGGAGCAGATTCAGGCCATTGGAGAACAGATGCGCAGGTGGAATATGAAAAATGTGGTGGTAGATACGGTCATGGCTTCCACCAGCGGCACCAGATTTTTAAAAGAGCAGGCGAGGGATGCGCTTAAAAAAGAACTGCTGCCTTTCGCGCGTCTTGTGACGCCCAATCTTCCGGAGGCGGAGCTTCTTAGTGGTATGAAAATTCGCTCTGAAGAGGAAATGGAGCGGGCAGCCAGGAAGATGAGCGAGGCTTTTGAAACAGCCATCCTGGTGAAAGGAGGTCATCTAGAAGGAGCAGCCGCGGATGTACTGGCAGAGGAGGGAAAAGAGACCTGGTTTACGACAACAAGACTTGAGAATTCCAATACGCATGGAACCGGGTGCACGCTATCTTCGGCGATTGCCTGCCGCCTGGCGGCCGGGGAGGAGTTGAAAACGGCAGTTGCCCACGCCAAGGTGTACGTAACAGAGGCGATTCGAGCCGGACTGAATCTTGGAAAAGGGAACGGGCCTCTTCAACACATATGGAGATTTTCTGAGGAAGAGCTCCTTGAATGGGCAGGTGAGGAGCCGAATAGAGGTAAAAAAACGGACAGGGGATAATCCCTCTGTCCGCATTTATATGCTGCCTACTCGGCAGCTTCCGTTTCGGTTGTTGCCTCTGTCTGGGCAGCTTCCGTTTCGGCTGCCTCTGTCACATTGGCGTTGCTGATAATCACATCCAGAGCGCAGTAATATTTTACGGTACGCTCAATATCCCGCTCTGCAACACCCGCTTCAATAGCAGCGTCATAATCAGAGTAGCCGTTCTCTTCTAATGCTTTGGTAAGCTGTGTTTTGTAGGTATCACTGTCGGTACTGATTCCTTCTTTTTCGCAGATAGCATCTACAATCAGTTCTGTTTTTACACTGCTCTTTGCCGCATTGGCGATAGATACATCCGTGATCCCCATACTGGAGGCAAACTCATCGTATTCCATGCCATAGTAGGAAGCATAGGTTTCATAACTTTGCTTTGTCAGCTCGGTGTACTCATCTACCAGATCCTGGGGATACTGGATCGGCGTGCTGCTGCTGAAGACCATGGAAAACGCCTCGTTTTGCATGGTGGAGAGAGCAGATTCCTCATTGGAGGTCTCCATTTCAGTACGAATATTGTCTGTGTACTCGTCTACTGTTTTATAATCACTGTTTTTCTGAACCCACTCATCCGTGATTTCCTTATCCGGACGCTTAATGCTGTTGATGGTTACGGTAAAAACAGCATCTTTGCCGTTTAATTCTTCATTGCCGTAATCTTCCGGGAAGGTAACGTTTACCTCGGTAGTTTCTCCGGTCTTGCTGCCAATCAGCTGTTCCTCAAAATCATCGATGAAAGATCCGGAGCCGATGGTTAAATCGTATCCCTGAGAGCTTCCCCCATCAAAGGCTTCTCCGTCAATCTTTCCCTCGTAATCAATGTTGACGATATCTCCGTCTTCCACTGTGCCATCTGCCACCTCAGAGGCATAAGTTTTCAGGTCTGAGTCAATACGGCTCTGGATATCATCATCAGAAACCGCTATGACGTTCTTTGTTAAATCCAGTCCCTTATATTCTCCAAGGGTGATAAATTTGTCAATGCCCTCATCAGCAACCGTCTGTTCTACCACCGGGGTGGGATCTTCCGTCTCACTTTCCTGAGTCTGTGCGTCTGAA
>CABSEG010000036.1 GCA_902476645.1 uncultured Lachnospiraceae bacterium
AGACGAGGGAAAGTAAGCAGTCACAGGAGAGCGAAAAGGCCAGAAGCGGGGATGAGTTGGAAGAGGCCGATAGCGGGTTAGACCAGGACATCCGGGCAGAGGCATCGGAGACATCCATACAGGAGAGGACAAGCCGAAGCGAAGAAACCAGTGTACAGGATCTCTCAGAAACTGGCGCAACTCAAACGGAAGAACAGTCAGACACGCTGAAACCTCAGAAAGTAGAAGAAACGGATGGTCAGTCCCTTTCGTCAGAGACAGAACAGGGGCAGGTAAGGACCTCCAGGGCAGCGGCAGGCGCTTATATTAATTCGCCGAATGATCCGCAGTTGGTCAGTTTGGTGCCGGATGAAAATTTCCGTAAAGTGATTTATGATTCCCTGGCTAATTATACTCAATATGGTGGGAAAAAGCACGCAGAAGGATGGTTGGGGGGAAATCCGGATGATCCTCCGGAAACGGTTCAGGAAATCCTGGAGACGTATCAGGGGCCGATTAACGGAGCGAAAGACTTTAACGATCCGGATGAAGAGAAGATCCGGGATATTACGGGAATCCAGTATTTAAAGATCGCAGGAACGGCGAACAGATCGTATTCTATAGATTTGTCCGGTAACTTAATTACAGATTTAATGCCTGTGGCAAATGCCTGCAATGAGGAAGAGTACTATTACGGAGGCTATGTCTACTGCGAAGACTATGGGAGATATGGATATCGCGCCGTGGTTATGGAATTTTTAGATAACCCACTTCGGTGTATACCAAAGAAATTAAGCGATAGTAACCGAAAGTTAGGGTTTCTGGTATTTACGGACTTAAGCCGCGGAGATATCCAGTATGTAGAGCCAAAAGATATGCAGTTTTACTATCTGCGGGAAGACACGGAGCGTTTTGAAGGGTATCTGCGGGTAGGATTTTGCCAATATGAGTCCATGGATCCCGATGCGGAATACGTCCCAATCACGGACTTTGATATTGCGGGACAGCCCACAGTAAACCAAAAGTTATTGTCCGCAAAAAAAGCGAATTCGATTGTGGGCACAGATGTGGTAATTGAACAGACGGATCAAGGGCCCAATAAGGACAGAAATGTAGACGTGAAATATACAAATCTGACCAAGAGTTGTGAGCTTGCTATTAATGTCACCCTGGATCAGTGTATGGAATCCATGTCAACGAATTTTACCGGGATTTACAGCACAAATATAACCTCTATGGTCTATCCGATGCTTCCAAGCTTCACCATATTTGATAAAGTGGAGACATCCGGAGAGTACAGTGGAAACGTCCAGTTGAAAAAAGTAGACAAGCTTACAGGAAATGCAGTAAATGGCGCTGTATTCAGTTTATATCGTGAAGCGGAGAGTGGAGAGGACATTCTGATTCAGGAAGGATTGGAAACGGCCACAAGAAAGGTTCGTGTCTATAATGATACCACCAAGAAATATGAGACAAAAACGCTGCCCGGATATACGGAAGTAGTAAAAGGGCTGGAGCCTGGGACTTATTATTTCCAGGAGACAAAGGCACCGGAAGGATACCAGCTTAGCCGGGAAAAGTATTCGGTAACGGTGGAAGACGTGACACCTTATCTCTCAGGGGGATTGAAAAATCTGGATTTTTCCAGTGGAGACGGGCGTCAGATTCAGGCTACTGCAAAAGAGAATGAAACCTATATTTCCTGGAAGATGGGAGAGCCGGTAAAGCTGCATTTAAAGAATGCGGAAGGTGATGTGGCAGAAACAGTCACAGATCAGCTGGTCGAAAGTGTAGAGATTACGTATCATTCTCTGGAGGGCAGTACCGAAGCGGTGACGGAGACCTATGATAGTCTTCAGAAAGCCCAGGAGAAGTTGAATAGTTACATAGATGGAAACAACATCACCGGGGCCGTAGAGGTGAAGGTATTGTATGATAAAGAAGCGGATTCACTGACCCAGTGTGTATCAGCAGGAGATGAGCCCCTTTACACTACGGTAGCTGTGGAAAAGACCTGGGTGGGAAACAAGGAAGAGGACATCTTGCCAGAGGTAACTTTCCAGTTATACCAATCCTCCTCTGAGAATGGGGAAAAGAAATTAGTCAATTCTCATACAGTTCCAGAAGGGACAGAACCAGAAGGATATAGTTATACCTTTGCGACAGATTCGGAGGGCAAGCCGTTGCCCATGTATTACGTGGATGCAAAGGGAGATTTGTTTCAATACAGTTATACCGTAGAGGAAAACTTTAAGTCTGGCGCCTTTATACAAGGAGAGGCGCAAGATCCCGTAACGGAGATCCTCTATGAGACACTTCCGGGTGGAGAAAAGACAGCGGTGGGAAGTAAGATTACCATTCCGCTGACAAACTGTAAGGCACTGGCATCAATTAAAATTATAAAAATAGATGCAAATGAAACTAACAGGAAGCTTAGCGATGTTGCGTTTAAGCTGGAGGTGCAGGAAAACGGCCAATGGAAAGAGGTCGCGACCGGCATTACCGATGAAAGAGGGGAGGTGCAGTTTGAGGACCTGGACAGCGGTGAGTACCGAGTCACGGAGACGAAAACGCAGGATGATTATATTCTGCTGTCTAAGCCTTTGATGATATCAATCGGGGATCTTACCGATCCGGATGCAGAAAGGGAGTTTGTCTATGTGGTAGAAAACGCCAGAAAGTTTGGACTTCCGGAAGCAGGCGGAATCGGAGGAAGATGGTATGTCTGGGTTGGGATAATTGTTTTGGCAGCGACTGGAATTATCCAGATTCAGAGAAAGAAACTTAATAAAAAAATGAGGTGAAGATTATGAAGAAAGTAGGAAAGAAACTTAGCGCCCTCATTGCGATGACATTGATGTTGGCAATGATGGTTGCCATGGGCGCTTCAGCAGCGGAACAAGTTCCGGAAGTGCCTGTTTTCACAGAGCAGTGTGAAGATGTCCCGGAGACCGTGGGATGTATTCATTATTCAGAAAGTATTATTAATCAGGATCAGAAGACAAGTCTTAGCGTTTACAAATACAGCTATTCAGGAGAAGCGCAGGAAGGAAATGGACATTATCCGCCCAATATTCCCGAAGGCGCAGTGCCTCTGGAAGGTGTTGTATTTACTTACCTGAAGGTTGCAGATTTAGTTCATGTCAATGAGGATCCGGTGAGACTGGAGTACAATCTGACAGAGGATGGCGCTGCGGTATTTGATATGACAGCTGGACAGTATTCCTCTGATGAACTGAATGCCGCTTTGGCAGCAGCAAATGGAAATGCAGAATCCAAGGCAGCTCTGGAGCAGTATGTGGCAGAGAATGGTACCGATATGGCTCCTACAAATGCAGAGGGTGTGTCATCTGCCACCGGACTGGATCAGGGCTTGTATCTGGTAGCGGAGACACAGGTTCCGGGAGCCGTTTATGAGAGGACAAATCCATTCCTGGTATCTTTGCCGATGACCAACGCAACAGATATCCATGCGAATAACAAGGATTACGGCCCCGGGGAATTATGGCAGTATGATGTTTTCGTGTTCCCGAAGAATAAGACAGAAATTCCATCTATTGAAAAGAATATTCTGGACAACGAGGACGGGGAAAGCGAAAAGTATGAGAGCCTGGGTGTAGGCGATACCGTTACTTATCAGGTAACCACAGAGGTTCCGGATGGCGCGGCAACCATGTCCAGATTCAGCATCGCCGATACCATGAGTGAGGGACTTACCTTTACCGGGATCCAGGAAGTCCGTGTAGGTGGCGTTTTGATTCCGGCAGATCAGTATGATCTGTTCACCGATACCGATGCGGCGCCTTATACATTCATTCTGGAGCTTGTTGGGGATGATTACAATCATCTGATCAAAGGGGAAGCCGGAGACGCGATTACGGTAAAATATACAGCGGAGTTAAATGATAACTGTATCGTAACCGAGGAAGGCAATCCCAACCACGCAACATTGATTTATAACCATGACTCTGGAGTTGGCGGAGAAGGGGAACCTCAGATCGTAGAGGATATCGTAGATCCGAAGGTGTATACTTATGGAATCGATCTGACCAAGGTAAATAAGGATGACGAGCCTGTGGCAGGCGTTGAATTTGATCTGTTTGCGGCTGATAAGGAGACGCAGATTTTTGTAACACAGAAGGAATCTACAAATGAAGCATATGCCGGAGTAAATTCTTATTATCCAAACGGAACAAAAAGCGGGGATAAGATTGTCACAGGAGAAGACGGACGCGCTTATATTTGGGGACTGGCTCCTGGAACTTACTACCTGAAGGAGACAAAGACGGTGGAAGGCTATACCCTGCAGAAGGATCTGATTGAGATTAAAATCGGAGAAGAGGTAACCTTCCATGAGGCAGACGCAGAGAACAGAGGAACCTACGTTCCAATTGACGCGGATACTACTTATTATACCCAGAAAGCAGATGGTTCTTATGTCGCATTTAAGGATCTGACGGATTACGAGGATGGTACCTACATCAACTTTGGAACCGATTCTGTTTTCGTCATGACAGGTGAAAATACTTACGAGAAAGTGCAGACTTACTATCCGACGGTAAAAGCGGATATCGAAGTGGCAGATCCCTTTGGAGTAGATGGCATGAACGTCCTGTTAAAGGTGTTAAACAACGCGGACTTTGATCTTCCCGGAACCGGTGGAATGGGTACTTATGTATTCACGATTGGCGGCGCCGTGATTCTGCTGGCAGCTTTAGGTCTGATCGTGGTGAGAAGAAAAAAGAACTTAGCCAGATAATTTGACAGATTCTATGGAGCAGTACATATGGGAAAAAAGCTAGGCAGCGTTTTGCTTGGTTTGGTGTTTGTCGGTGGGATAGCTCTCGTCAGCTATCCTGCCGTAAGCAATTGGGTGAACCAGCGGTTTTCCAGCAGCGCAATCGGGAACTACCGGGAACAGGTAGAGCAGTTGTCTGATGATGAGATTGAGGAGCGCAGGGAAGCTGCAAGAGCCTATAACGCAACACTCACCAATGACCGGGAATATATTGCTTATGGCGACGAGGATGAGAGCAGAATGGATATTCTCGATGTGGGAGATATCCTGGGCTATATTGAGATTCCCAAGATTGATGTAAGCCTGCCAATCTATGAAGGTACTTCAGAGGCAGTTTTACAGAAGGGAGTCGGTCATCTTAGAAATACTTCGCTGCCGGTTGGGGGAAAAGGAAGCCATGTGGCCTTATCGGCACACAGAGGATTGCCCTCAGCCAAGCTTTTTACCGACTTGGATGAGCTGGAAGAGGGAGATCTCTTTTATCTCTATGTTCTGGATGAGACGTTGGCTTATGAGGTGGATCAAATTCTGGTCACAGAACCCCACATTACCCATGAACTTGATATTGACAAAGAAGAAGACTATGTGACGTTGATTACCTGTACCCCTTATGGAATTAACAGCCACAGACTGTTGGTTCGGGGAAAACGTATTCCCTATGCGGAGAAAACAGCGGATCAGCTGGATGAGACATATCAGGTGGAACCGGAAGTAAACTGGTATTTTGTGGTTTGCGTACTGTCCTGCATGACAGAAGTCGGTTTGGTGGGTGTGTTCATAAGATGGATGATTCGTCGCAGGAGATTTTAAGGTACAGAAAGGGAGCAACTCATGAGGAGATTTTTTACTATCATAAAAAGCAGCATTGCGCTCCTGTGTTTTTTGGTACTTTCCGGGCATCTTTTTAGTTTGGATGCACAGGCGGAGGGATCGTATTCGTTTTCTGTGATTGATCAGGAAATGACAGGATCTATTACGGTAGAACAATGTGTATTTGATTATGAAAGCGGATATCAGCCGCTTAGAGCAGCGGGTGTGGAGTACCAGATTACTTATCTGACCAGGTTGGATCAAACAGAGGTGAAAGCGCAGGATGCGGACTTCTTTCAAACCACAAAGACAACCGGGGAAGATGGTATTGTAATATTTGAAGATCTGGCGCTGGGAACTTATCGGTTGGAAGTGACCGGAGGGATGCCGGAAGGTTACAGGGTAGGGAACCCTTTTCAGGTAAGTGTGCCTGCATTGAACGAATCAGAGGTTACTTATGACGGAGTTACCTATGACCCGGGTATGATCTGGGAATACGATGTGAAAGCAAGGCCAAAAAGTGAACCGGAGTGGGGAGCGGTGCGCCTGATTAAATACGACTCCAGAACCGGAGAAAGCCTGGAAGGGGCCGTTTTTGTACTCTATGATGAAAATGGTGAAATCTGTCATACCGTATCCGGGAAAGATGTGGAGCTGACCACAGATGAGCAGGGAAGAATTGAAGTTTATCGGCTAGCCTATGGGAATTACTATTTCCAGGAGGTAGAGGCACCGGAGGGGTATGAAAAGTCAGATGAGAAGGTGGAATTTCGTATTACGAAGTCTTATGTAGAAGGAGATGAATCCACGATTGAACTGGTTACCATGGGGAATAAGGCAATCGAAGAATCCGATGAGCCTTCCACAGAGCCGGGGAATCCCAATAAACCGGAAAACCCCAAAGAACCGGAGGATCCAAATAAACCGCAGGATTCTACTTCAAATCCCAATACGCCCCCGAAAAGAGAGGTGATTAATCCACTGCTGGCAATAAAGACCGGAGATACTACGCAGATCGGCATCTGGGTGGGAGTCCTGGTGGTGGCGGCAGCGGCTCTGATCTGTTTAAGAAAGAAAGAGAGAAGACGGAAAAGAGAATAGAAAAGCTCAGAATCAGAAGATTTTGAGCTTTTTTTGTGGTATAATAAGCCTATGAAAGGAAAACGGCTGAATACAGCCTGTAAGAAGAATGTGCCGCTGACCATGGTATAAAAAGGCGACAGGAGAGGTGTGACATATGAGTAAGGTAGTTCAAGTGAGAGAACTGGCTATAGGAGAAGGCAGGCCTAAGATTTGCGTGCCTTTTATGGGAAAAACGGAAGCGGAGATCAAAGAAGCAGCCCAAAGTGTACTGGAGACCGGGGCAGATATGGCAGAGTGGAGAGCAGATTGTTTTGAAGGATTGTTTTGCCCGGAGAGAATGAAAGCAATGTGGCAGATGCTTCGGATTTTGTTGGGCGAAATGCCGCTGCTTTTTACCATTCGCACCAGGGCGGAGGGCGGAGAGGCAGATCCTTCTTTTGAGGATTATACCAGAGTGAATCTGGATGCCGTCACCAGTGGATGCGTGGATTTGGTTGACGTGGAAATTGCCAGGGGAGATGATGTAGCTTTTTTGATCGTGGAGTCAGCTCATGAACACGGGGTGAAAGTGATCGGCTCTTACCATGATTTTCAGAAGACTCCCAAGAAGGAAGATTTGATTATGAGGCTGTGTAAGATGCAGGAGGTGGAAACGGATATTGCCAAAATTGCAGTGATGCCTAAGAACCCAAGGGATGTGCTGGTTTTACTGGACGCTACACTGGCGATGAAGGAGCTCCACAACGAAACACCGGTGGTGACCATGGCTATGGGAGACCTTGGCAAGGTAACCAGAATCAGCGGAGAAATATTTGGCTCCTCCATCACCTTTGGGATGGCTGGAAATCCTTCTGCTCCGGGACAGATGCCGGTAAAAGAGCTGAGAGCCTGCATGAAATGTTTGAAAACGGATGAATTTGTCGATGAAAAATAAAATATTGCAGTCTTAATTTGACAAACTTTGCACTCCCTTTCCTCTATAATAGTATTTGTTTTGAAAGATACTCCAGGGGACAGGGGGTGTTTTGTGTATTATGAGTTCTATGTAGATATATTTTTTTTGGAAAATATATTCATGGATTTCACATTGTTGCTGCTGACCGGGCAGATTCTTCACTGGAAAAGGAGGCCCGGCAGGATCTTACTTGGAAGTTTTACCGGGGCAATGGGAGCCATAGGACTTCTGATGCTGCCAGCGCAGGGATTTTTTGTCACTTTTTGTTTCGGGTATGTGATGACCAGCGCATTGATGATCAGGATTGCGTTTGCCACCCAGGGGAAGAGACAGCTGATCAAAGGAATTTTGTATCTGTATGGGATCACGTTCCTCACCGGTGGGATTTTTCAGATGCTCTTTTCCAGGATTACGCTGCCGATAGTATTGGCTGGATGCTTTAGCATTCTGATTCTGATACTTTTACTGGAGGGGGTTCGGGGGCTGAAATACAAAACGCAGAGTATCTACGATGTCACTTTATCTTATCATCAGCGTTCCAGGACAGTAAAAGGACTCAGGGATACCGGTAACCGTCTGAAAGAACCGATTTTCGGAAGGCCGGTCTGTGTGGCGGACGCACAGGTAATGAGAGAATTGTTGGATGAACACGCAAAGATTTTTTATATCCCCTACCATTCCATAGGGAAGAAGAGGGGAATTTTGCCAGGTATCACCCTGGACTTTATGGAGATCCAAAGAGATCGCGCAGCCCAGAGAATCGAACATCCTGTGGTGGCCATCAGCAAAGAGCCTGTCAGCAGTCAGGGAGAGTATCGAATCTTATTGAACCCGATGATAATAGATGAGTAGGAGGATGAGAATATGGTCATCAAGGTTGCAATGCCGCATCATTTTCAGCTTCGGATGGTTTCCAGCTGGCCAAGTTTGTTGTTTCACAGGCCAAACGACGTTCATTATATAGGGGGAAGTGAAGTACTTCCGGCACCTTTGGAACCGGAACAGGAGGCCAAAGCGATTGAGAGTCTGGGTACCCCCAGAGAAGACGAGGCCAGATCCAGACTGATCGAACACAATCTCAGATTGGTGGTATACATAGCGAAGAAATTTGATAATACGGGTGTGGGAGTGGAGGATTTGATTTCCATTGGAACTATAGGTCTGATCAAAGCCATCAATACTTTTAAGCCGGATAAGAAAATCAAGCTGGCTACCTATGCTTCCAGATGTATAGAAAATGAGATTTTAATGTATCTGCGCAGAAATAATAAGACAAAAATGGAAGTGTCCATTGATGAGCCTTTGAATGTGGATTGGGATGGAAATGAGTTGTTGTTGTCTGATATTTTAGGTACAGATGAGGATGTGATCTATAAGGATATGGAGACAGAGGTGGAAAAGAAGCTGTTGACAAAGGCAATCGGTAAGCTTTCTTCCAGGGAGCAGACGATTGTGAAGCTTCGGTTTGGTATCAATACCGCGGATGGAGAGGAGCGCACGCAGAAAGAGGTAGCAGATCTTCTGGGAATTTCTCAATCCTATATTTCCAGGTTAGAAAAGAAAATTATGAAACGCCTGAAAAAAGAAATCGTCCGGTTTGAATAAAGTATCCTCTTTTTGTCAAGGACTAAAACTTTATTAAATTTGGGCTTCAAGCGTATAGGTAAGCGCCATAGTGAGAATCATCTTACTAGAAACTAATTCTAGGAGGGTTCTAACTATGGCGCTTAATAAAGTTGAAATATGCGGTGTAAACACAGCAAAGCTTCCGATTCTGTCCAATGAAGAAAAGGAAGCTTTGTTTGTTCGAATTAAGGCGGGAGACGAGGAAGCCAGAGAATTATATATAAAGGGAAATTTAAGGCTGGTTTTAAGCGTAATCAAGCGATTTGGAAGCAGCAATGAAAATGCGGACGATTTGTTTCAGATCGGATGTATCGGGCTGATGAAGGCCATAGATAACTTTAATCTGGAGTTGGGGGTACGCTTCAGTACCTATGCAGTACCTATGATTATTGGTGAAATCCGAAGATATCTGAGAGACAATAATTCCATCCGGGTGAGCCGATCGCTCAGGGATACCGCTTATAAAGCGATCTATGCCAAAGAAGGATACGTAAAGAAGCATCTGAAGGAACCTACAATCCACGAGATTGCTGAAGAAATCGGAATTTCCAAGGAGGATATCGTATTTGCCATGGATGCCATTCAGACGCCTATGAGCCTGTATGATCCGGTGTATACGGAGGGCGGAGATACTCTTTATGTGATGGATCAGATCAGCGATAAAAAAAGCAGGGAGGAAAACTGGGTGGAGTCCATTTCCTTAAGCGAGGCAGTGAAAAGGCTTGGGGAGCGGGAGCGCCATATCATAGAGTTGCGCTTCTATGAGGGAAAGACCCAGATGGAAGTGGCAAAGGAGATTAATATCTCCCAGGCCCAGGTCAGCAGGTTGGAAAAAAGTGCCTTAAAAAGTATGAGGGCCTACCTGCGTTAAGATACTATTACGCAGGCAGGCCCCAAGAAAAATGCCTATTCTCTTGAGTAGACTGCCGCCTTTTGGGCTGTGGCCCAGGGGCGGTAGATCACCAGATAACAGATGCAGTTTAAGATCAAAGCGCCAAGAACATCGATCACCGAATGCTGTTTTAAAAACATGGTGGACAAGATGATGGATACGCACAGAACAAAAGATAAAAGCACGACCCAGCGTTTCTTTTTCAGTGTCTCGCAGTTCATCACTGCCATATGAGCTGCCACAGAGTTGAAGACGTGGATACTCGGAAAAATATTCGTAGGAGTGTCTATACTATAGAGATATTCCACCAGTCTGGTAAAGAAGTTGTCTCTGGCAATATAGAGGGGACGCAGTTCATGTCCATTGGGAAATATAAAGGACACAATCAGAAACAGTGTCATTCCAATGCCGAGATTGGTAATATAAGCGTAATACTCTCCCTTATTTTTGTTCCAAAACATAAAGTAAAAAAGTGTTACTGCAATATACAGAAACCACAAAAAGTAAGGAATAATAAAGTATTCACAAAACGGAATGTAGCTGTCTATTTTCGAATAGAGAATATGAATACGTTCATCCGGGCGCCCCTCAAGGAAAGCGAACATCGCCATATAGAATATAAAATAGACAGGTACAATCCAAATATGGAGATTCTTTTTCAAAAACTTCATGCTAGATGCCTCCAATACAGATTGTCTTTTCCAGGAGATTATAGCACAGGAAAAAAAACCGCACAATGTTCTTTTGTTTTATTTAAGAAACTTTAGAGAATCCTTAAGCCTTCTTCCATGGAACCATCTCATGACAGAGGAAATCGAAAGGAATCTTAAGATTTCAGAAACGGAAATAAGAAAATTTTACTTGTCATTCGCCCCAAAAGATGAGAAAATGAATTGGATTACGAAAACATAAGGGGAGATTTACGAATGAGCAATGAGTACAGGAAACAGGAAGAAACGGAACTGGGAATGCGTGCGGCAGCTGAACGCAGACGCAGGCGACGGCAGCAGCGCAGGCGGGCGATGATACTAAGGTGTATCATATTTGCAGTCCTTTTGGTTTTGCTGGTGGCGGTGGTGGTTATTGCCGTTAGGGCGATTAAAGGACCGGAACAGGAAGGAAAACCTGTGAACGCCACGGTTCGTCAGGAAGAAGAGACCAAGGAAGATCAGACAGTGAAGGAAACAGAGAGCGAGACCAGGCCTTCAGATGATAAGACAGCACTTATGGAGGAGGCTGATTTGATGGCGGCCGGATACGATTACGACGGAGCTATAGACTTGCTGAAGACCATACCGGGATACGAGTCGGATCCGGAGATTACAGAGGCAATCAGCGGCTATGAGTCCACAAAGGCCAGCTGCGTCCCTGTAAATGTGGATCAGGTGCCGCATATTTTCTACCATTCTCTGATCAATGACACGGACAGGGCCTTCAATGTGGCCACGCTGGGGCAGGCCCAGGTGGATGGTATGAATGCCTGGATGACCACCGTGGAGGAGTTTGACAAGATTACGCAGCAAATGTACGATAATGGATATGTCTTTGTGCGGTTGCGGGATCTGGTGGTAGAGACCAAAGACGAAAATGGAAATGTGAAATTTGAGAAAAATACGAATCTCATGTTGCCTCCCGGCAAAAAAGCGGTGGTATTGTCTGTGGATGACTTAAGTTATTACCATTCTTACGAGGCTGCAGGCTATCCTGATAAGCTGGTATTGGATGAAGAGGGTAAGGTAAAGTGCCATTACGTGAAATCCGACGGCACCGAGGAGGTGGGGGATTTTGATGTGGTACCCAGATTGAATGCCTTTCTGGAGGAACATCCCGACGGAGCGTATAAGGGGGCAAGAGGAATGATTGCCCTGACCGGGTACGATGGCGTTTTCGGTTACCGCACGGACGTGGCATATAAGACAGGAGAAAAACTGACCCAGGATCAAAGCGACTGGCTGGCAAAACATCCGGATTTTAACTGGGATCAGGAGGTGGAAGAAGCCAAGAAGATTGCAGAGGCGATCAAAGAGAGTGGCTGGGAATTTGCCAGCCATACCTGGGGGCATTTAAGTGTGACGAACCGCACAGTAGAAGAGTTAAAGACGGATAATGAGAAATGGGTTGCCACGGTACAAAATATTGTGGGACCTGTGGATACGATTATCTTTGCTCACGGCAATGATATCGGAGACTGGCAGGATTACAGCCAGGATAACGAGAAGTTCCAGTACTATAAGAGCGTAGGGTATAATTTCTTCTGCAATGTGGATGGTTCTACCCCTTACTGGGTACAGATCCGGGACAATTATGTGAGACAGGGAAGAATTGATCTGGATGGTTTTATGTTGTATAAGGCCAGTACCGGACAGACGGATGTCTTAGACGGCATGTTTGACGCATCCCAGGTATTCGATAGCAGAAGACCCACTCCAGTGGTGGCGAACGGAGAATCTTAAGAAACAGGAGAGAAACTCTGTGCAGGAGGATAAAACCGAATGCATAGGGTTTTCTTTTGCTCTGGAAAAAAGAGAAATACCCCGCCCGCGACGCCGTTGCCGCAGACGGGATATTTTAAGGGGAGGATAAGTATTAATCTTATCTTTTGTATTCGATTTTTCCCGTTGGAGGGGGATCCAACAAGGAAGCATACGCGGTAATCTGATAAGAATGCCGGTGCCTTTGCTCCGACTGTTTTCTTATGAGATTAGTCATAGTATATCCGGGTTTTAAAATCCTATACAAATCTTAAGAAAAAAATAGATATTTTTTAGAGAAGAAATTTTATAATAGAAAAACAGGCAAAACCTATCCCGGTTAAAAGGGAAATCAGGAAGAAAAGAGGAGTGTTTATGGAGGAATTGATCAAGGTGGTGGACCTTTGTAAGGTCTATAATCCGGGAGAGAACGAGGTCAGGGCTCTGGATCATGTGAATCTGTCCGTTGGAAGGGGAGAATTTGTGGCGATCATCGGCCAGTCCGGATCCGGAAAGTCCACTCTGATGAATATGCTGGGGTGTCTGGATATTCCCACATCCGGTACGTACTACCTAAATGGCACAGATGTGTCCACCATGAAAGACAATGACCTGTCGGCCATTCGAAACCGGGAGATTGGATTTATCTTTCAGGGATTTAATTTGATCAGTAATCTGACGGCGTTGGAAAATGTGGAACTTCCTTTGATCTACCGGGGAGTCGACCGCAGACATCGAAAGAAGTTGGCGGAGGAATCGCTGAAGATGGTGGGACTGGAGAAGCGAATGTCCCATAAGCCTGCGGAAATGTCAGGAGGCCAGCAGCAAAGAGTGGCGATTGCCAGGGCCATTGCCCCCAAGCCTCCTGTGATTCTTGCAGACGAACCCACGGGAAACTTAGATTCTGCGTCCAGTCGGGAGATTATGGACATTTTAAAGGAATTGCACAGGGGAGGAAGAACCGTGGTGCTGATTACCCACGATAATGGAATTGCCGAACAGGCAAAGCGGGTTGTAAGAATTTTAGACGGGAAGATCGAATCAGATGTGATCCATGAGGAGTGAAAAAATGAAGAAGAAAAAGCAGTTAGGTATTTTAATTGGAGCGGTTCTTTTAATTGTCGCAGTGGCGGCGGTGGGTAAAAATCTGTTTACGACTGCCACAGGAGGGGAGGCTTCGCTGCCTCAGGTTGAAGTTGCAACCGCCAAAACAGGGCAGGTGGAGGAGCGGCTAGATGCCAGCGGAACCGTGGTCAGCGACCGGGTGAAGGTGTTCTTTTCACCGGTCAATGCCACGATAGACCGGTTGAATGTTCAGGTGGGAGATGTGGTGGATGAGGGAGAGACCTTGCTCACCTTCAATCTGGATGATTTAAAGGAACAGAATGAAAAGGCAGAGCTTACAAAGCAGGCAGCGGATTATGGAAATCAGGATACCATTAACAAAGCCAACGCAGCTGCCGGCAGACAGGCCCAGGCGGCTGCAGATGCGAAAACACTGGAAAGCCAGGTGGCGGCCAAGGAGCAGGAGGTAGCCGACTTAAAAGCTGCCATAGCGGATGCCGGCAAACAGGCACAGCAGGATGCCGAAAAGGAGGCCGAAAAGACGCAAAAGAAGGCTCAGGAGGCTTGCAAGAAGGCATCAAAGGAGTATCAAAAGCAGGTGAAAGCGGCCGCAAAAGCAGAAGCGAAATGCCAGGATCTGGTCAATAGCGCTCAGGCTGCCTATAACACAGCGAAGGCAGAGTATGAGATTGCCTTTGCTTCCTGGAATGGTGAGTCCAATCCGCAGACAAAAGAAGCCAAGGAAAAGGCCTTGAGAGAAAAGAATGAGGCCGTCAATGGAGCCCAGACGGCGTTGAATCAAGCCGAGGCCAGTCTGAAACAGGCTTCAGAGGGAAGGAAAAACCTGGAGGAACAAAAACCCACTCTTTCCGGAAGCGCAGAGGGTGGTTTGCAGTCTGAAGGAGAGGTAGTGGCAGATACCCAGGACTTACAGTCAAAGCTGGAGACTGCCACAAACGAGCTGGCGGAACTTCAGTCTGACCTTGCGGCCAAGGAAGCGGCTTCAGAGGGGGAAAGTCCTGCTCTGTCTGGGGAGGCTTTGGGACAGATGGAAGCCAACAGCAATCTTCAGGAGCTGGAAAGCAAGAGCATTGAGGAGCGGATCAAAGAGGGAGAAAAGGGAATTACCGCTGAATTTCACGGTGTGATATCCGAGTGCCAGGTGGCGGAGGGCTCTTCCGCAGCGGAAGGCGGTCAGCTTTTTACGCTTCAGAGTATGGATGAAGTCAGTGTGCATGTGACGGTGTCCAAATACGATTATGAAAAGGTAAAAGAGGGGCAAAAGGCCGCCATCACTCTGGCCGGGGAAACATACGAAGGCACCGTTTCCAGGGTGGAGCGGATTGCCACGCCTAACGAAAAAGGCACACCGGTAATCGGGGTTCAGGTGTCTATTGATCAACCGGACGAGAACATCTTTATCGGCGTGGAAGCAAAGGTGGAAATCTATGGAGAGAAAGCTGAGGATGCTGTTCTGATTCCTGTGGAGGCGGTGAATACGGGAAATGATGGTTCCTTTTGCTATGTACTAAAAGAGAATGTCATAGAAAAACAGTCCATTGAGACAGGAATTGCATCGGATGATGAGATTCAGATTATCAGCGGTTTGCAGGAAGGCGATCTAGTAGTATTGGATATAGGGACATTGCAGGAAGGCGATCAAGCCCAGCCAGCCTCCAAGCAAAATGAGGAAGAAACAGCGCAGCAATAGGAAAGGAGCAGAAATTGGGAAATTTATTGGAATATATCAAAATGGCTGTGAAAAATATTCTGGCCAATAAAGGACGCTCCTTCCTTACCATGCTGGGAATTATCATCGGTATCGCTTCCGTGATTATGATTATGTCTGTCGGAGATGGAACCGGCAATGCGATGACCGCAGAGGCGGATGCACTGGGCGGAGGGCAGCTGTACATAAGCTGTAGCGACGATGCGGTAACCGATCAGGAGATGATCACCCAAGAGGATTTGGATGCCATTGTGGAACAGGCAGAGGGGGTGGAAGGAGCCACTCCCATGTTGGGAGACAGTGCGACCACGGTGACCCAGAAAGGAGAGTTTGACGTTTCCCTTTCCGGGGGAAGCCAGGATTATCAGAGAATCAATTCCTATAATATCAAGCGGGGAAGATATTTTGATCAGGAGGATGTGGCAGAGGCACGGAATGTGTGCGTGATTTTAGACAGCGATGCAAAACGGCTATTTGGATCTGACGATGTGATTGGAATGGAAGTCGAAGCCACCGCCTATGGCATGTCTTTGTCCTACCGGATTATCGGGGTGATGGCTGCAAAAGAAAATACCGCTTTTGTCAGTTACACCTATGAGGGGATGCCGGTGGAGCTGCAAGTGCCCTACACCACACTGCGTACATTTGGGGATGAAGTGGATTCCTTTTACGGGGTATATCTGTTTTCAGACAAGACGATGGATTCCAAGGCCATCTCCGATCAGGCCGTTCGGATATTAGAGTCCAGACATCAGAGTGGAGGAAAGGAATACTATCAGGTGGAAAGTTTTCAGGATATGCTCAAAAGTATTAATACGATGATGGGCATGGTAACCGCCTTTATTTCCTGTGTGGCAGCCATTTCCCTTCTGGTGGGCGGGATCGGAGTCATGAATATCATGCTGGTGTCCGTGACGGAGAGAACCAGGGAAATAGGTATTCGAAAATCCCTGGGAGCAAAGACCTCATCTATTACCACACAATTTCTGGCAGAATCCGCCATACTGACGGCCATAGGAGGAATCCTGGGAATCTGCCTTGGACTGCTGGGAGCCTACGGGATCTGCGCGATTCTTTCTTCCAGTATGGGAAGCGTAATCGAGCCGGGAGTTAAGGCATCCACCATATTAGGGGCCACCTTCTTTTCCTGCGCAGTGGGTATCTTTTTTGGGATCTATCCGGCTAGGAAGGCGGCGAAGCTCAGTCCAATTGAGGCTTTGAGAAGAAATTGACCTCTCCTCATCAGCCATTCACTTTTTTAACCTGGATTTCTCCGGTTGAAAAATCCAGGAGAGTGTTATATAATGGATGCACTAATGAAACAAAGGATGGTAAAGACACATGGGCTTATTACAGAAATGGAGAGAAGTTGCTTACTCTCAGGAAACAGATAAAAAGGAACTGCAAAAGTTTTGGACAGATTATTTTCTGATTGAGAAAGGAATCTATGAGAAATTGTTAGCCAACCCCGATGAGGTGGTCAAAGGTACGGTAAAGGAACTGGCTGAAAAGTATGAGATCCCCGTGATGACCATGGTGGGCTTCTTGGATGGAATTGACGAAAGCTTAAAGGTTCCGAACCCCATAGAGGAGCTGGAAGAGGATACGGAAGTGACACTGGCCTTTGACAAGGAAAAGCTTTACAAAAATATGGTGGATGCTAAGGCAGACTGGCTGTACAATCTGCCTGCCTGGGACGAGATCTTTGATGAAGAAAAAAAGAAGCTTTTGTACCGGGAGGCCAAAAAGGCAAACACAGTCGTAAAGGGAAAGAAGATCGGAAGAAACGATCCATGTCCCTGCGGAAGCGGTAAGAAATATAAAAAGTGTTGCGGTAGAAACGCATAAAAGATAAGAGGATATGACGGGGCACCGTCGTACCCTCTTTTTTAAGAGGTTTTATGGAAATTTTATGGACATTGCTTGGAGGAATCTGCCTGTTTTACTGGTTGTTTCTGACCTGCGTAAAGGCAGATTTCGGAATTGTTTGGCTGGTTGCAGGCATCTGCTTCGGATGCCTGGAGCCAATGGAGAGACTGCTTCCCCATTGGGCTTGGCAGTTCGCTACTGCCCTTCTGTTCCTTGCGGGACTTTTTTTCCTGGCAGTGGAAGGCTGTATTCTGAAAGAAATGAGGCAGAAGGCCCCGGGAGAACTGGACTGTCTGATTCTTTTGGGAGCGCAGGTGCGTGGAAAGGTGCCAAGTCGCGCTTTGCGAAGGAGAATTGAGAAGGCATTCGATTACCTGAAAAGTCATCCTGGAACCTATGTTATCCTTTCCGGAGGACAGGGCGCCGGGGAGGAAATAACCGAGGCCAAGGCCATGGAGAGCGCTCTGTCAGAGGCGGGGATTGAAAGGAAGCGCCTGATTATGGAAGAACGCTCCACCAGCACATTGGAGAATTTAAAGTTCAGCAAAAGATTATTGCCTGCATCCGCGGTACGTGTAGGAATTGTCACCAGCAATTTCCATCTCTACCGTGCTCTTGAATTGGCTAAAAAGTTAGGCTATCGGGCGCCTGTTGGAATTGGGGCTCCCTGTGAGGGCGTGTATCTGCCCCATTATTTGGTGCGGGAGTTTTTTGCCGTGTTAAAAGAAAGATGGATGGGAAATCTCTAAATTGCGTCTTTTTCCTTAGTGTTTCTTAAGAAATCGTGAAGTCTCTTGTACGGCTATCAGGCATATGTTATAAATTAAGTGTGCTAGCATGCATGGTACACTTAAAACGATAGGAAGTGGAGGCATTATGTTTGTGATTGATTATCAAAATCGAAAACCCATTTACGAACAGATCGTAGACCGTTTCCAAATGCTGATCATTACCGGGGCAATGGAACCGGACAGTCAGCTCCCCTCCGTGAGATCACTGGCCGTTGACCTGGCGATCAATCCAAATACGATCCAGAAAGCCTATTCCGTGTTGGAGAAAGAAGGATATATTTACCCGGTAAAAGGACGGGGAAATTATGTATCCGGCAACAGCGAACTGAAGGTAAAAAAGCAGGAGGCATTTTATGAAACCCTGCGAGAGCTGGCGCTGCGTGGAAAGGAGCTTGGGATCAGCTGGGAATCATTTCGAAGGAAAGCAGAAGAATATTATAAGGAGGCCCGACATGATAGAAATTAATGGAGTAAACAAATCCTTTGGCGATATTCAGGCTCTGGATAATATTATTGCTACCATACGGGAGGGAAGCATTTTTGGCCTGGTGGGTACCAACGGAGCCGGAAAGAGCACGCTCTTAAGAATTATCAGCGGAGTATTGAGGGCAGATACCGGGATGGCGCTGGTGGACGGGGAGGATATCTATGAAAATCCCAGAGCCAAGTCAAAGATTTGTTTTTTATCAGATACGGCCTATTTTCTGCCGAATGCAACGGCAAAGAGCATGGCGGATTACTACAGCATTGTGTATCCTGACTTTGACAGAGAGAGATTTTCAGAGCTGGTGGAGAAATTTGGACTGGATATCAACCGAAAAATCAACAGCTTTTCCAAGGGGATGAAAAAGCAGGTTTCAGTTCTTCTGGGTGTCTGTACCGGAACAAAGTATCTGCTCTGCGACGAAACCTTTGACGGTCTGGATCCTGTCATGCGTCAGGCAGTAAAGAGTATCTTTGCCAACGAACTGATGGTGAGAGACTTTACTCCCGTAATCGCATCCCACAGCCTGCGGGAGCTGGAGGATATCTGCGATCATATCGGTCTTTTACATAAGGGCGGTATCTTGTTGTCTAAAGACCTGGAAGATATGAAATTCCATATTCATAAGGTGCAGTGTGTCATTCAGGATCCTGTACTGGAGGAGCAGATCCTGACGGAGCTTCATGTACTGCAACACGAAAAGAGAGGCTCTCTTTTGACAATTGTGGCAAGGGGGACAAAGCAGGAAATTATGATGTGCATTGAGGAGAAGAAGCCTTTGTTTTCAGAGGTGCTTCCATTAACTCTGGAAGAAATATTTATCAGCGAAACGGAGGTGGCAGGTTATGACATCAAAAATCTCGTTCTTTAAGCTCATGAAAGAAGATATCAGGAACAGAAGCTGGCTTTTGGCCCTGACGGCGCTTGCACTGTTTATCGTGCAGCCGGTGGCTCTGATGATCAGTCTGGGCAATCAGATGTCTGATCTGAAAAGCCACTACATTACAATGGAACAGGTGATGGAGTACTACCGGGGACAGGTGGGATTTGGAAATTTTGCCGGTGTGTTTGTTCTAATGTTTCTTGCGCTGGTTTGTGCATTTACCGGATATCAATACCTTCATTCCAGAGTGAAGCTGGATTTCTACCACAGCCTGTCCATCAAAAGAGCCCGGTTTTTTTGGATAAGATACGTTTCGGGGCTGCTGATTTATGCGGTACCGGCCTTTGTATGCCTGCTTTTGAGTCTTGCGGTGGGGGCTGTAAATGGCATTTTCTCGGGCAGCATTCTCTGCCTGGCAGGGAAAGCGTTTTTCATTCATTTGCTGTACTTTATACTGATCTATGCCACTGCTATTCTGGCTATGATGATGACGGGAAAATTGGTGGTAGCTCTTTTGGCCTTTGGCGTGTTTATCAGCTACGGAATATTGGTTAGCCTGATTGGAACCGCGTTGATTACCCGCTTTTTCCAGACGGCTCTGGACAGCGATTGGGGCAATCCGCTTACTTCCTATTTTTCTCCCGTCAGCTTCTGCTATGAACTGGAGAAAAGATTGTATTCAGCAGACGCTTCTGTGGGGAGCAAATGGCTGGGGGTGGGAATCCTTCTGGTGTCCATTGTTGCCGTGACTATGATCTGCGTAGGTGTTTACAATCTTCGCAAGACAGAGGCCGCAGAACATTCCATGGCGTTTCCAAAGACGGAAGGAATTGTGAAAGTACTGGTGGTGGTTCCCCTTTCCATCGGAGTCGGATTTTATGTGAGTATGATGGTTTCCGGAAATCCTCTTTCCTGGCTTCTGGCAGGGACAGTATTTGGGGCGGTGATTTTGTCGGCCTTGATGGAATTTATCTATCATATGGATATCCGGGAGGTATTTCATCACAAAGCACAGATGCTGGTATCCCTGGCTTTGGCGGTGGGGATCATCCTGGTCTTCCGTTTTGATGTCTTTGGGTATGACAGATATCTGCCGAATCAGGACGATATTTCTGCCATGGCGGTATATTATGATCCCATTAACGGTTCTTATGCATATAAGACAGAAGTGACAGACAATGGTTCTGCCACCTATTATGGGGAACGATATGCCTTGGATGAAAGTGCTGTAAAGGATTTTGAACCTATTTATGCATTGGCAAAAGAAGGGGTCAGTCTTGTGGGCCGTCAGGATCCGGACGGTCAGCGGGTTGCCGTGAAATACGAACTGAAAAGCGGACGAAGCGTTTATCGCACCTATATGCTCCCAAAAGAGTCTGTGGATCGTGAGATGGAAAAACTCTACGATCGGAAAGACTTTAAAGAGGCTGTTTATCCGTTGTACAAAATGGAACATCGAAAGGTGGGAGCCATTACGTTAACCTCCTGGGAAGGGGGAAGAAATCTGATTCTGACAGAGGCCCAGAGAAATCAGCTAGTGGATGTGTACAAAGAGGAGCTGCTTACCGTTACTTACCAGGATCTGCAAAAGGATGGACAGATTGCCACCCTGGACATTGAGTTTATAGATGCAGACACGGGTGAGTCCTATGGGATGACGGAAAGTTATCCGGTCATGATGGATTGCAAAAACACCATTGCCCTGTTAAAGGAATTTGGGTATGAAGTTCCAAATCAGGCAGATGTGGATCAGGTCAGCTCCGTGGTCGTAGAGATCTACCGGGATGAGGACGGATCTAATGAGCAAGTTACCTTTACAGATCCGAAACAGATGCGTGAAATCCTGGATTCCATGGTGTACAATTGCTTTGTATTTTATACGTCGCTGGGGAGTGAGAAAGAGTACGGATATTCTGTATCTGTCAATTTTGACAACAACGCCAATAGCCTTTGGGGGTATTTCCTGAAAGGAAAGGTGCCGGGGATTGTGGAGGAAAAGCTGGGCAAAGCTTCCCCGGAAGAGACCGGGGCAGAAGACGTTCCGGGAGACGTAACCTCTTCTACCACGATAATTCAGGAGACTTCCTGACAGAAAATTTAATGGTTGACAAAATGGATTTGGATGCTATAATCAGGGTTAGATAGGAAAACACGAAGAAGAGACCAGTAGGATGTGGAATAACCCAGAGAGGGACAAAAAGGTGGAAGTGTCCTGTTAGGAAGCATTTGAAGACCAGCTCTGAGTGGCTCTAATCCAGTCCGGTGACACCGTTATCGTCGAATGAGCGGAACAGACCCATACGGTCGGTTCAAAGAGGGTGGAACCGCGATGAGTGAAAAGCATCGTCCCTTTCTGTATCTATAGATACGGAAAGGGATTTTTTACGTTTATGAGGAGGGAACCAACATGATTGTCACACTGAAAGACGGGAGTAAAAAAGAGTATGAAGAAAGTAAGTCTGTATATGAGATTGCCATGGACATCAGCGAAGGATTGGCCAGGGCAGCCTGTGCAGGAGAGGTAGACGGAAAAGTAGTAGATCTTCGTACCATTGTGGATGGGGATTGTACGCTGAATATTCTGACAGCTAATGACAAGGAGGGACTTGCGGCACTACGACATACTGCTTCCCACGTATTGGCGGAAGCGGTAAAGAGATTGTATCCGGAGGCCAAGCTGGCCATTGGGCCATCCATTGATACCGGTTTTTATTACGATTTTGACCATGAACCTTTTTCCCGAGAGGACTTAGATGAGATCGAAAAAGAGATGAAAAAGATCATCAAAGAGGGGGCAAGTCTTGAGAAGTTTACCTTGTCCAGGGAAGAGGCTATTGCATTTATGGAGGAGAAAAAAGAGCCTTACAAGGTGGAACTGATTCGGGACTTGCCGGAGGATGCCGTGATTTCCTTCTACCGACAGGGGGATTTTGTGGATCTGTGCTCGGGACCGCATCTGATGAGTACCAAACCAGTGAAGGCATTTAAGCTGATTTCTTCTTCTGGAGCCTACTGGAGAGGAGACGAGAAAAACAAAATGCTGGCCCGGATTTACGGGACTGCGTACAGCAAGAAGGATGAGCTAAAGGAACATCTGAGAATGCTGGAGGAGGCCAAAAAGAGGGACCACAATAAGCTGGGCAGAGAGATGGAATTGTTTACCACAGTGGACGTAATCGGTCAGGGACTGCCTTTGATTATGCCAAAAGGAGTCAAGATCATCCAGACTCTGCAAAGATGGATTGAGGATGAGGAGGAAAAAAGGGGCTATGTGAGAACCAAGACGCCTCTGATGGCCAAGAAGGATCTGTATGTGATTTCCGATCATTGGAACCATTACAAAGAGGGAATGTTTGTTCTGGGCGATGAGAACAAGGAGGGGGAGGAAGTTTTCGCCCTGCGCCCCATGACTTGTCCTTTCCAGTATTATGTTTATAAAGCAAAACAGCACAGCTACCGGGAACTCCCTCTGCGCTACGGTGAGACATCCACCCTGTTTCGGAATGAAGACTCCGGCGAGATGCATGGATTAACCCGTGTACGGCAGTTTACCATCTCCGAGGGACACCTGATTGTACGCCCGGATCAGCTGGAAGAGGAATTCCGCGGCTGTGTGGCTTTGGCAAAGTATTGTCTGACCACGTTGGGACTGGAAGAGGATGTGACCTACCGTCTTTCTCTGTGGGATCCCAACAACCAGGAGAAATACCTGGGGACGGAGGAAATGTGGAATAAAGTACAGCAGAATATGAGAGAAATTCTGACCCACATCGGCATCGACTTTACCGAAGAAGAAGGCGAGGCTGCTTTCTATGGGCCAAAGCTGGATATCCAGGCCAAGAATGTATACGGAAAAGAAGATACTATGATTACGATTCAGCTGGATATGTTCTTGGCAGAGCGTTTTGATATGACTTATGTAGATAAGGATGGATTGAAGAAGCGTCCTTACATTATACACAGAACCTCCATGGGATGCTATGAACGAACCTTGGCATGGTTGATTGAAAAGTATGCGGGCATGTTCCCCACATGGCTGTGCCCGGAACAGGTACGTGTGCTGCCCATCTCAGAAAAGCATCTGGACTATGCCCAGAAGGTTTTGGAAAAGCTGCAAGAAAATGGCATCAGCGCAAGCGTGGACGAGCGCTCTGAAAAAATTGGTTACAAGATCAGGGAGACCAGATTGGATAAGGTACCCTATATGTTGGTGGTAGGCGCAAAAGAGGAAGAAGAGAATCTGGTATCTGTGCGCAGCCGTTATAAGGGCGATGAGGGACAGAGAAATTTGGATGACTTTATAGAGGATATCTGCAAGGAGATCCGCACGAAAGAAATTCGAAAGATAGAAGTGGAAGAGGCATAGGCATTTTGTAAAAAATCAAAAAAAGGGTATAAAGCACTGGATAATGCAGATACTATCTCATGCAAACAGAAAGGAGGTAGTATCATGCCATTATTAGTTTGTTCTGCCCAGCGTTGCGTATACAATGACGGGATGTACTGCAGCAAAGGAGAAATTCAGGTGGGGGGCGAGGAAGCCTGCAGACCGCAGGAAACCTGCTGTTCCAGTTTCAGGGAGCGTACCCAGGAAAACGGAAGAAACTCTATGGGAACTCCTTCCCAGACCATTGATGTAGACTGCGAGGCCTGTCAGTGCCGGTACAACTCTGATTACAAATGTCAGGCCGATAAAATCGGAATTGCCGGTGCCGGTGCCTGCGAATGTGAGCAGACCGAGTGCAGTACGTTTGATAAAGCCTGAGCGATCGTCTCAGAAAGCAAGCGGGTGTCGCAAAATCATCAAATTAGATGATTGAACGACACCCGCTTTTTGCGTTACAGAAAGATCATTTCGGAATATAATTGCCACCGGTAACAAGATTCTGTATAAAACAGGAGAAAAAGAAATAAAAATATGGAAAACCAGTTGACAGCTTCGCATAAATATGATAAGGTAAGCAAGGTTATTGAAGCAGAGTGTCCGCTCTCACCATAGCACGAGTAAGTGACTATTGGTTTCTATCATTCTGAATAGCAAAGGCAGTCTCCAATGCAAATAGCAGTTTGGAGAAGACCTGAAAATACAAGGGTTTTCTTTTTGAGATGACTTTTGTTAAAATTGCGAAGAAGATACATGGGTGGATAGTCTGGCTATCCACCCTTTTTATGCCATGGAAGGATTACACAAGGTGGGGATTCACATGGAGGAAGAGGCGACAGGGACCGGCCCTTGAAACCGGAGCATTGGTAGCAGAGGAAAGAGATTTAGCATTTGATGGAGGTGTACGACAATTAGCGATTTAATGATTAACGAACAGATCAGAGACAGAGAGGTCCGTTTGATTGGAGAAAGCGGGGAGCAGTTGGGCATCATGTCTGCCAGAGAAGCCCTAAGAAAGGCACAGGAGGCGGATTTGGACCTGGTAAAGATCGCTCCTACGGCTAAACCGCCAGTTTGCAAGATTATTGATTACGGAAAATACAGATATGAACTGGCAAGAAAAGAAAAAGAAGCCAAAAAGAAGCAGAAGATCATTGAAGTGAAGGAAGTGCGTCTTTCACCAAACATTGATGTAAACGACATGAACACCAAGGTCAGTGCTGCCAGAAAGTTTATTTTAAAAGGAAATAAGGTAAAGGTCACACTCCGGTTCAGAGGCCGGGAGATGGCTCATATGAATGCCAGCCGTCATATTCTGGATGATTTTGCAAAGCAGCTCGAGGATGTGGCAGTGGTAGATAAGCCTGCAAAGCAGGAAGGCAGAAGTCTTACGATGTTTTTAACTGAGAAGCGTTCTTAAAGCTTAATAGTTAAAATAGAACAATGAAGAATGAGGAGGAAGATATAAAATGCCAAAAATTAAAACAAGCAGAGCAGCCGCAAAGCGTTTCAAAGAAACGGGAACCGGAAAATTAAAGAGAAATAAAGCTTACAAGAGCCATATCTTAACCAAGAAATCTACCAAGAGAAAGAGAAACCTGAGAAAAGCGACAATTACGGATGCAACCAACTTCAAGAACATGAAGAAGATTTTACCGTATTTATAAGAACAGGCGAAGGAGGAAAATAAGAGATGGCAAGAATTAAAGGCGGAATGAACGCTAAGAAGAAACATAATAGAATTCTGAAACTGGCAAAGGGTTACAGAGGTGCCAGATCCAAACAGTATCGTGTGGCAAAGCAGTCAGTGATGAGAGCACTGGCCAGCTCCTACGCCGGAAGAAAGCAGAGAAAGCGTCAGTTTAGACAGCTTTGGATCGCCCGTATCAATGCGGCGGCCCGCATCAACGGTTTATCCTACAGCAGATTTATGTATGGATTAAAGCTGGCAGATGTAAACATGAACAGAAAAGTGCTGGCTGATATGGCAGTAAACGATGCAGAAGGATTTGCAACACTGGCTGAGATCGCAAAGAGCAAACTGGCATAAAAGAAAAATGTATGACGGCAGGTTTGTATATTCCAAACCTGCCGTATTTTTAAACTGAGATGATAATAAAAAAATCTTCAATCGATTCTGATTGAAGATTTCCAATTATGATGCGGGAGATGGGACTTGAACCCACACGACGTTGCCATCACTAGATCCTTAGTCTAGCCTGTCTGCCAATTCCAGCACTCCCGCAATCTGGTTCACATCTTGCGAACATACAGAATTATACCATCACATGAAAAGCAAGTCAAGAAAAAATTGAAAAAGATAAAATAAATATTTTTTTCGAAAAATTTCGAAAAAAATGTTGACAGTGAGACGATTCTGGTATAAGATAAAGAACGTAAGTTATCAATAGGACTTGCTAAAAACTTTATAAGAGATGCGGAAGTGGCGGAATTGGCAGACGCGCAGGTGCCTGTGGTAGCAATATCGTGCGGGTTCAAGTCCCGCCTTCCGCAGTCAGAGATTATGCGATCCTTTTCTATTATAGAAGGGGATCGTTTTTTGTCTTACAGACGATACTCTTATGTGGACGGAACAGTGCTTCGCTGTTTTGACAGATGGAAAATTGTTGTTGACAGGAGGGGGATTTTGTAGTATTATAAATCCTGCAAGTCATTCAGATGATTTGAGAGATTAATTGTATATGCGGAAGTGGCGGAATTGGCAGACGCGCAGG
>CABSEG010000037.1 GCA_902476645.1 uncultured Lachnospiraceae bacterium
CCTGCCATACGGCACTTAATATCCAGGAACTTTTCAGCGCCCAGGTCGGCACCAAAGCCCGCCTCTGTAATCGTGTAATCACTCAACTTCATAGCCATCTTCGTTGCGGTCACAGAGTTACATCCATGAGCAATGTTTGCGAAGGGGCCGCCGTGTACGATTGCAGGTACATGCTCCAAAGTCTGTACCAGGTTGGGCTTTAAAGCATCCTTTAACAGAGCTGTCATAGCGCCTTCCGCGTGCAGATCCCCCGCCGTTACAGGCTTTTGCTCTGAGGGCTTTCCATATGTATATCCAATAATAATTCTGGCCAGTCTCTTCTTCAGATCTGTAATATCGCTTGCCAGACAGAGAACTGCCATAATTTCGGAGGCTACGGTGATGTCGTATCCATCTTCTCTTGGCACGCCGTTGGTTCTTCCGCCGAGTCCGTCCACCACGTTACGAAGCTGACGGTCATTCATATCCACGCATCTTCTCCAAGTAATCTTGCGCGGGTCAATGTTTAATTCATTTCCCTGGAAAATATGGTTATCAATCATAGCTGCCAGCAGGTTGTTGGCTGCTCCGATTGCATGGAAGTCACCGGTAAAGTGAAGGTTGATATCCTCCATAGGAACAACCTGTGCATATCCGCCGCCGGCTGCTCCGCCTTTTACACCAAATACCGGTCCGAGAGACGGCTCACGAAGGGCAACCATAACCTTTTTGCCTAATTTCTGCATTCCGTCTGCCAGTCCAACCGTAGTCGTAGTCTTACCCTCTCCTGCAGGAGTCGGATTAATGGCAGTCACCAGAATCAGCTTTCCGTCCGGTGCATTGGACTCTTTCAAAAGATTATAATCGATTTTTGCTTTGTACTTGCCATATTGCTCCAGATATTTTTCATCAATACCTGCCTTTTTTGCAATCTCCGTAATGGGAAGCATGGTAGTTTCCTGTGCAATTTCGATGTCTGATTTGTAACCCATAGTAAAAAATCTCCTTTCCTTTTCACCGCTTTTTGCGGCAACCATCGTATTTTTGGGCAAAAAAATGCCGCGTAAAGGTAGTAACCACACACTGTATGCCTACTATCTACGCAGTAGCGGAAGCGATATTATAACGCGGCTATTGCCTTCGTTCACAGTAAGCCTCCCCCCCTGTGACACTTTACGTATAACATCTACTCTACTATAAAAATGATAAGAAATACAAAAATGAATAAGATTTTGTATTCATGTTATATAATATACATCAAGAAAATGATTTTGTCAAGAATTTAGCAATATATCTCTTCATTTTCCAAATTTCTTTTCCATAGCCTGAAAATCTTGCGTTCCTTCCCACACTCGTCTTCTTTATTTGAAAGATTCCAACATCTTTCTTAGGTTTCTTAACGGATTTTAAGATTTTTTTATGATTTCTTAATTTCTTTCTCTTTAAGCCGTACTATAATGATTTTTTGAGATTTCACCGACTGAACCGTATCAAATCTGAGAGAGGTAACTGACATGCATTCTAAAAACTACTTTTTCCCTTGTCTGCTGGCCGGGATTACTCTGCTACTTTTATATCTGACCGTTCCGGAGGGTTCTTTATTCGGCTCGAATACAGACTGGTTTAGTCAGCATGTGAGCATTGCCGATGCATTTCGCAAAACTTTTTATGCCCAAAAAACCCTGTTTCCGGATTTTTCCTCTCTGGGCGCTGGCAGTAATTTTTATTCCTATGCATACTATGGTTACCTGCGTCCGGATATCCTGATCGGATGCCTGCTTCCAATGGTGTCTATGAAATCCATCATCATAGTCTATTCCATTGGGGGCGTGGTGTCCAGTGTATTACTGTTTTATCATTTTTTAAGAAAACAAAATCTGGAAGCGTTCTATGCTTTTTTAGGCGGACTCCTTATGGCATGTTCCACCTGTTTTTTTCACGCCCATATGCAGATTATGTTCGTGAACTACTTCCCATTCCTCCTTCTTTCTTTGTTATCCATAAACCGGCTCAAACAGACCGGTCGCATGTGCGGGCTCATCCTCTCTCTTTTTTTCGTGTATCTGCACAGCTTTTATTTTTCCATTGCCTGTATTTTTGTCTGTCTGCTCTATCTGTGGTATCTGGGAGTCACAAAAACGTTGTTTCTTCGCTTTCTTATTAGCGTAGCCGTTTCCGTTTCTATGGCAGGCGTACTCCTTTTGCCCACCGCCTTTGTACTGCTGGAGTTTAAGAAAGATGCCGGCACCACCACCTTAAGAGATATTTTGGGCATTCAGGTCTCTTTCCGTTCTCTTCTTTACAGCCGCTATGGGTGCGGTACCTCCTTGGTTTGTCTCTATGCCCTGATTCTGGGTATCCGTCAGAAGGATCTTAGGAAGCTGAATTTCTGCCTTTTGCTGTGTATGTGCGTAAATCTGGTAGCCTATGTACTAAATGGTACCCTGTATGTGCGAAGTAAAATTTTGATTCCCTTTTTACCCTTGATTCTGCTCTCCTGCGTTCTGACCTTAAAAAGACTTACAGAAGGCAGAATTTATCACAGGTTTTGGGCATATCTACTCTGTCTGGTTCCGTTTTTTTGGGAAAAGCCCGGCCCCTGGATGCTTGTGGATGCAGCGCTTCTTTTGTGCTTTCTGATACTCACAAAAAGACGCCTGAATCCCGCCCTCTGCCTGCTTTTGACCATTGCTCCGGCGATCCTGTACTTGCAGACTGGCCGCATGGATGTGTTTGTTCCGGAAAAAGAGAACCGCCAGACTAAGTTTTCTTCCGAAGAAATTGCCGCAGTCTATCAGGATCCTAATGCTCGTTTTGACTGTCTGGTGGAACCCCTGGCCAATGCCAACTATCTGGCTGTTCCCCAGGCCAATAAGACTTCTGTCTACTCTTCAAACACAAACACACTCTACAGCCGTTTTTTTTATGATATCATTAGAAATCCCATCCGTATCAACAACCGGGTGGCACTGCTGGCAGAGGCCAATCCATTTTTTGAGTACCTGATGGGGGTACGTTACCTGGAAACTCATACGGATAAGATACCCTATGGGTATCAGGTTCTAAAAGAGAGCTCTGATAAAGACGGCAGTTATGTGCTGGCTGAAAATACCCATGTGTTGCCTGTTGCCTACGCCAGCCTTAATCTTATGGGGGAGGAGCAGTTTGATCGTCTTTCCTTCCCCTATACTCTGGACACCCTTACGAATAACACCATTGTTCCCGGAAGTCAGGATAATGATTATGCATCTAAAATCAAGCCTTTCCCCCTCTCTTTCTCGATTCCGAATACAGCCGCTATCGAGTGTAAGGCTACGAATAAAGATGCTTTTGAGCTTCAGGTAAAGCAGGAAACTTCCTTCTGTCTTCCTCTAAATACCTCCTTCTCAGATCAAATCCTGATCCTTTCCTTTCAGGTGGAAAGCCTGGATGGCAAGGAGGTATCCATCACCATCAACCATACGAAAAACAAGCTTTCAAATGCCAATGCCCCTTATCCAAATAAAAACCATCAGTTTACATATGTGCTCTCCTCCGCCCAGGATTGGAACAGCCTTAAGGTCACTCTTTCCCCGGGGCATTACCGTATCCTGGAGTTTGAGGCTTATCAAATGGACGGTAAGGATCTCGGTAATCCCTCCGTCATTCCCTTTAAGATGGACACCCCAACCGGAAAGGAGGTTCTCACAGGAAAAATCAATCTGGAACAAGACGGATATTTTGTCACCTCCCTCCCTTACCAAAAAGGATACACTGCCCTGGTGGATGGCAAACCGCAAAAGATTGAGATCGTCAACAAAGCCTTCGTTGGATTCCCTATCAAAAAAGGAGAGCATGATATCGTTTTAACGTTTCATGCTCCCTGGAAACGGACTGGCATCTTCTTTTCTCTGTCCGGCTTTCTTCTTTTGGCTTTGATTTCTCTGTATTCAAGTAAGGAAAAAATATTCTTTCTTCCTGTGATAAGAAAAAGGAGGTAGCTCTGCCGGGATGAGCCCGGCTTTACCTCTCTCCATTTCTTTTCTTTTCTTCCTCATATTCCTTTTGTTTTCTCACTAGAAGATCATAGATTTCTTTTCTCTCTTCATCTGTCAGGCAGTCTTCAGACTTGATCATTTCCTGGAAAAGCTTTTTTCCGGACCCGCCAAATAATCTGTTCACCAAATCTCTTGTCTGACTGCTTCGAACTTCATCCTTTGTAATCAGGGGATGGCACCAGAATCCCGGATCTTTTCTCTCCACATACCCTTTGTGTATGCATTTTTTCATCACAGTATACGTTGTATTGGGATTCCATCCTACCTTCTCTGCTAAAACGTCACAAACGCGTGCAGCTCTCATGTCACCTTGTTCCCAAAGCACCTCTAAAACCTTTAATTCTGACTCGTAGAGTTTCATTAAAAGCTCACCCCTTTCCACAGATCTGGATATCATATTGAAACTATTTTTTTGCAGTACAGGAAACGGTTTCTCTCTTCCCTTACTTCAATTTATACTATATTTTATGGATAAACGCAACCATTTACTGACATAAATATAAGAAGCCATTTCATATATGCCTGTTTTTCAACAAATTTACCCTACTTGATACTCGTATCATGTTATTTTCATTTGTCCATCTGTGTCCCGCTTATGTTTTCATAAACTGACGGAGTCAAAAACTGAAGCTTCATTTCTCTTGAGAGTATTTCCAGCTGCTGACTGATTCGTTTTTGCCTCTCCTGTACAACTTCCTCATTTACAGACAGATTCAGTTCCTGGCTGTAATAGTTTCCATTGTATTTACGCCAAAAACCGTCAAATCCTGCCAGATAGACTTCTTTTGCCTGACATTTTTTCAGTAACTCTAAGAGCATGAGGCCTGCATTGTCCGACACCATCTCGTCTCCATTGGTATAGCTGTCGTAATCCACACAGAGACCGTCCTCTGCGTCTGCCGGAACATTGGAGGTAAGAATTGTTCGAATTCCTTTCATACTGTGAATTTCCCGCCATATCATATCCATTCTCTTGTGGTTGCTGACAAAGCAGGCATCCATCCCATACCGGGAATCCACAAAATTTACAGAAATAGTGTAGGGATGCTCCTTCTTTCTAAAATCTGCAATCTCCCGAAAGCGTTCAGAAAGACTTTTTCCAGGAGCTAACAGAAGGATCTTTTTCCCCGCCACCAGCCGTTTCAGTTCTTCCACAGCGCTTCGGTCGTCAATCTTTCTGCTCTGAAACTGTCCGTACATGTGTTCAATCAGCTCTTTGTCATAAAGGACTCTCTTTTCTTTCGGAATAGATAAGATAAGTCGTTCAATATCTTTCATAGTCAGCGTCCTTTTATTAATCAGGTATGCCGCATAGCCGGGATGACACAGATTAGTGGCCGCTATATGATAGGGAAGCGTATATCCCCACTCATACTCCTTTCGAATTGCACTGATAAACTCATCGTAGATATCCATCACCATAGTCACGTCATATCTGGAATGGATTTTTTTATTTATATATTGGGTAATTAGTTCGGTGGGGAGATTCCCCGCCCCTCTGCCCATTCCATACACGGAGGAGTCCAGAATCAGAGTTCTTTTCGTCTGAATCTTTCCCAGAACCTGGGCATTGGAGAAGGCCAGCTGCAGATTGTTATGGCCATGAAATCCAATGTGGATATCTGTTTTCATATTTTCATCTATCAAGTAAAACCTGTGGGAAACCTCATTTCGATACATACTGCCCAAGGTATCTACGATGTAAAACGCAAAGGGATGCAATTCGTTGATTTGCTCTACCAGCTTCAAAAGTTCCAAATCCGTGTAAAATACTGTACCCACCGGTTGCATAAAGACCTGATATCCTTTTTCCATGATCATACCGGCCCACTCAAACGCTTTTTTAATTTCTTTTTTGTGAAAGGTCAGCCGGATGCCTCCGATTCCCCTTCCGCTACAGTAAGCCAATCTGGAAGGATGCAACTCTTTTTCTCCTATGGCTATCATGGCTACGTACATAGCCTTTCGTTCCCTTTTAGGGAGGAGCTCCTCCGCCTTTTCCACACTCTCAAACAGAGAACTCTCCTGATTCTGAACCATACCTGTGAGAAACCCACACTCAATAATGTCAATTCTGGCACTCTCCAGCTTATCCAAAATCGATGTAATCGTCTTTCTCCCAAACTTCCAGTCATTGATGTAGCCTCCATCCCGCAGGGTACAATCCAATATTTGAATGCTCAAAGTCTCTGTTCACCCCTTTCCAGTTTTTCTGTGAGGATATGACGCACATAGTCCAGATCCTTCGGTGTATCCACAGAAAGTGTCTCTGCCTCCACTTCAATCATCTTCAGCTTTTTTCCATGTTCCAGGAAGCGCAGCTCATTGATATCTTCCACTGCCTCCACTTTTCCCCTTTCTGTCTCTGCGAAAAAGCGCAGCGCTTCCATAGAGTAAGCTAATACGCCCAAATGCTTATAATAGTCATATTGAAGACTGGCTTTGGGATGGGGAATCGGGCTTCTGGACAGATACATGGCATATCCCTTTGTATCCGTCACAACTTTGATATTCGAATCATCCACTGCTTCCACAGGATGATGTATTTTCGTCATCAGGTTCCGCGCAAAAAAAGGCTCACCATTTTGAGGAATTACCTGTTCCACCAGTCTTGGCTCAATGAGTGGTTCATCCCCATTTACACACACGAACACATCCGCTTTTATGTGTCCGGCTGCCTCATAGATACGCTCAGTGCTGGTTTTATGTTTTGCGCTGGTCATCACGCATGCGAGATCATACTGTCTGCAAGTATCCATGATTCTGGCATCATCTGTCGCTACCCAGACCCCGGAAATACGTTTTGCCTTTTTTACCTGTTGATAGACCCACCAGATCATAGGCCGACCGCAAAGATCCGCCAGCGGTTTGCCCTTTAGTCTGCTGGATTCATATCTGGCCGGTATAATGGCTACCACCTTCATATCTGCTCTCCCTTCTTTTGCAAATGTGCTTCCTTTCTATTCCGAAATAGGTTTCCCAACACCCGAAGCGGTCTGGTGAGTTTCCAACATGTGGAGTTTTCGTATTGATCCGTCACTTGCCGGATGCGCTCCTGGATTTCCCATTCTGTGATCTCATGAGTGCGGTTTCCGTCCCCGGATTCTAAAGGAACGGTTCCCTTATTTCCCTGTCCGGCTCTGGCTTTCTTATACAGATTCCAATTTTCCATCAGGCGGTCTGACCAAAATTTCAAAACCGGATCGCTTACCAGCTCATAACCCTCCGGTACTCCATCTGCTTCATGTTTGCAGCAATTTTCACCATCTTTCATGTCATAGGCCAATATGCTTGGAAGATAAATTTGAATTTCCTTTTTTAAAAGTTGGGTCTTTCCGTTCACCTTTAATTGAAAATGAATCAGCAACAGGTCCCGAATGCGCTCTGCAAGGGGAGCATAAGTCTTATTAAAAATATGATCTCCCTGATAGGAAGACAAAAGTGCCTGTATGACATAATGTCTTTTCACTGCCCCAAAACACCCGGAAGTCATCTCCTCCGGATCTTCAAAACCGAAAAAAATCCGATTCAGACGCATTTTTTTCAGGTTCAGGTTTGCCCTCATATACGGCATTAGGACAATCCCTCCCTTCTCGTACAGAGCCCTTAACCCCATATACTCCTCCACATAAGAGCGCTTTCCTTCCTCCCATGCCCGCTGTAATTGTTCTGGCAATTCTTCCTCAGAAAGACTGTTCTCCTCTAATATCAGAAGCTTTGCCTTGGGAAAGTCTGTTTCCAGCTCTTTCTTATATTCAGATGGTACCGGCCTGCCAAAGCAGGGACAAAAGATGTTCTCCGGAATCACTTCTTTTTTCAAAAAGTCCAGGATGGCCCTCGTCTTTTTGTCTTTAGCAATATAGGAGTTCAAAAGGAAATCACTCTCATAGGACTTTAAAAGATCAATAAAGTCCGCCTGAAACAGGACTCTGGAATTTGTCATATTCCAGAGTATCTGTTTTGCTGCACAGTAAACAGACTCTTCCCGGTAACTGGAATTACACCGATCCAGAAATTTCCTGTATGCATCCGTAACCTCTACCATTCTCCCAATCTTAGTGGTAGAAAGGGTGTTTGCTCTCCGATAATAGTGATAATAGGCTTCCCGGACATAACCGATGTTCGTATATCTGGTCACCAGGGAAGGAATCAACGCAATGTCTTCGAACAACATTTTTTCATAGCGGTTTTCTTCCCAGATTGTTCTCCGAAACAGCTTATTGACGCTATAGGTGATATTATTTCCATTTGCAATATAGTCAGAAACCTCCACCTGTTCTGTATGATAGGATGAAATAACTTCAGAGCGCCCTTCTTCTATGAACAAAATTTTCACATCGCACATAACCATATCATAGGAACCCTCTTCTGCTTTAAGATACATCCTCTCATACATCTGTGGTTCCACTGTATCATCGGAATCCAGAAAGGCTACATACGTCCCCACTGCTGCATCCAATCCTGTGTTTCTTGCCAATCCCAGACCCTCATTTTCCTTATGAATAACCTGGATTATACTTGGATATTCCATAGCGTAACGGTCACAAATCGATCCGGATGCATCTGTACTTCCGTCATCCACCAAGATGATCTCCATCTCCTTCAATGTCTGATTAAGCACTGAATCTACTGCTCGCTCTAAATAATTTTCCACCTGATATACCGGAATAATAACTGATACTTTTACCTCACCCATTATGCCCTCCTAAGTATCCCAATATCCTGCGTAGTTCATAAATAGTCTGCGGGACATAGTAATTTTTTCCCGCAAACTGTATTCGAAACCGTTTCAAATACTGCAACAGAATCTCATCCTCTTTCCACAAAATTTTCCCATGAAATAGAGGATAAAGCATAACCGTATTCAGATCCATACCAAACACAATCCGGCTGGTCAAAGCGGCATTGGAACAGACAGTCAGTACTGTGAATCTTTCCCTGGAATATTCGTTTAACAAAAACAATTCCCAGGGCACGTCGCAAGTATATTTCCTGGTTAAGCCCAGAGTAAAGGGTACATTTTCTCTGTTTCTAGGATGCGGCTTGACAAAGAACCTTCCAGTACCCACGCATGTCTGACATTCCCGCATCAGTTCAATGTCATTGGTCTGAATCCCTTCTTCCCGAAAAGACTGCTCCAAAAACAAAAACTCCGCATGTTCCTTTGGTCTATGATAGTCAAACACATGGTTAAGCACTTCCTTGGTCTGCTGATCATCCGGCCTGATCTTAGGCAGTGACAGATTCGTTAATCCATCTCCACGCATGGCCAACCGAGGTTCATAGAGCAGTACTTTTTTTACCTTGTTTCTGATTTTTCCCCCCTCTGGGTGGCGATTTATGGCTGCTCTGTCTTTTCTCAAATAGTCGATAATATAGGTAGAAAATCCGTCTTCATAGCAGATAAATTCACACTCTGAGTCATAGAAAAGACAGGCTAGCATCCGCAAAAAAATGTCATAATTCGCAAAATATATATACATATATTCGCCCAACTCTTCGTCTAATATCCAGAGCATTCTTCTTTGAATCTGAGAAAAAACCTCTGAGAGCTGCTTCTCATTTTCGGTTGCATACACTCTGTTTAATTCCATGGTCCGTCCAAATAAAACTCTCTGAAAAAGACCCGTTTCCTTCAGATGTGGCACATACTCTTTTAGCTTTGGGGTGATGTCTGTGATAAGCAAATCTGCCTTGTTTTCTCTGAGCATCGTCCTCTTCATATGTACCGCTGTCAGAAGCTGGTACACTGAGTTGGCAATGATCAAGGTTCTGTCTCTTTTCATATCCGTCTCTCTCCACTCTTACAATGGTAAAACTTTTTTCCAGGTTTTCGCAACCGGTTGAATCAAAAGTATAAATGGTATCCGGCTTCCTGTGAAAAACATAAGGTAGCAACTCGGCAGGAAAAATAGCCTGGATTACTGTGGCTTCAGGAAAAATATCGGTGTAAACCAGATCGTCATCAGGATGCTTTTTGATCAACAGTCGGTTGGGGAGCGGTAACTGTTCTTTCATCTTTTGGTACATTTTCTTTTGTTCTATCTGATTCATTATGCCCAGATTCACAAAACTCTGAGTTAGCAGGATGGCATCTGCTTCTTCCTTCAGGCGTTTTCTCACGAAAAAACGAATAATCTTTCTTCTTTTAAAAAAAGACAACTGATTTAAAATTTCTTCCACCGAAAAGTCCTGATATTTGTTATCGATAAGTTCTTTTGTCTGTGCCTTTTTTAAACAGATGATCTGTTCCACAAAGTCATTGCTGCCATCAAACAGTCCGTATTTTTTTGCGATGTTTGCATGAAGTGGATAGATCTTTCGCAGATCCTGATATAGCTTTTCCGCATGGCTTAGCATCCCGGCGGCGTCCTCAAAAAAAGAAAACTTTTGTTTGTGCCGTAATAGATACAGTGAGAAATAGAAGTGGGCTCCAGCCACATAGATCTTTGAAAACTCCAGGATATTATGGGGAATCAGATGATTATAATACCAGTTTACATCCTCCATAACCTGCTTTTCGTCCTTATGAGGAATCCTAAGATAGGGAAAGAGATATACTTCATCAAAAAGGCCTCTTTCCTGTAATCTTTTATATTGGGGGTATTTATCTGTAATAAAATCTGGCAAAATCAATACTGCTTTTTCTTTTTCGTGGAAGGTCATGCGATGGAGCATCACCTCCAGGAGCTGATAAGAGCTCACTGCATGATATAAAACCATAAATCTCTCCTTTTCCATTCGTCAGCCCACGAAAGGCTCGTCCATGAGATCCTCAAAATATTCCATATAGTGTTTGTTCTTTTCACTTTCCAGACAGATCACAGGCGCATAGGCATCCCTCCCGCTGATCTCTACTCTGTGACCGATACGCGTTTCCATCTGGATAAAATCTTCCGTAAAATCAAGTATTCCCCGGTGGATCTCCAAAATCCGTTTTCCGTCCGCTTCCTGCCCCCGGAAGGTACACATATATCCGCCCTTTCCATCCGGATAGAAGCCCTTCAGGCTCCCATGATCCGCTCCCAGCAGCAATTCCCAATACAGGTTATGATTTTTGGCAGGATCGTGAAATTTCCAAAGATCCCTGTTTTCCTGAGCGGAATACAGATAGCTGACCAGTGTTCCCTGGAATAAAAAAGGATCTGTTACATCCGCACCTGGACTTTGCAGGGGGCTGGTTCCGGCCACTGCTCCGGTTATCTTGCAGGGCAGGCCCCAGAGCTGGTTTGCTGCATAGTTTAATGATACAGCTCCGCTTCCTGCCCATCCCACGTCCACAGCCAAGGCGCTTTTACACCCTTGTAAAAGTTTTTCATAGTATTGTCTTGCCGCCTGATTTTGCTTTTCATAGCAGGCGATGATTTGTTCCCAGGAATCTAATAAATATTTTCTGACGCTTTCCACATTTCTATGCGTCAATTTTTCATCCCAGGAGATATCTGCCTTGCCGCACAGCTCATCCAGCATATGCGACAAATCCATCGCCTCCAGGATCTCTCCCAGGTTCTTGCCCTGATTGACCTTATGATAGAGAAATTTCTCAAAAAAATCCCGCTTGTAGTAGGCAGCGCAAAGTTTTGCCGCCGCCATTCTGGACCAATAAGCATAAACTGCCTTTTCCTCTTCCATCGGATAGAGCCTTCGGTATACCTGTAACAGAACATATCCGTCCCTGGAAAGAAATAACAGCTTTTCGGTTCCGTGAGTGTCGGCATAGGAATGAAGAAATCTGCAATATCCCACTGCAAACAGTCCCCCGTAGACATACCCATACTCATATTCCCTGGAAAATATTTGAGAACTGTGGTGCAAATGCACATTGACCATTCCCCGATACAGGCTCCCGGTCAGATAAGACATATCAAAGGTTCGATATCGGTTGCCCGTCTCATTCACATTTTGATAGAAGAAGGTATGAATGCCATGGGCCTTGGCCTGCTTCCCATCGGAATGCATCTGATCTCCCACATGGGCAAAAGAGAGATCTTGACCATACCTATCTTTTACCTGCTCAAAAAGCGTTCCCTCACTCTTAGATTTGCTGAGATCACAGGATACAAAGTACGAATCAAATTTCTCATAGCCGCATCCTTTAAGAAGCTCCTCCTGAGCCGTCCTTCCCAAATACATGTCTGATACCGTCACCAGAGTTTTTCCTGCCTTCTTTAACTTTTCAATTACCCTGCTCATGTAGGGGTTGGCAAAACAGCAACGCCTTTCCCACTCCCATTCCACCCTCATTCCTTTCGTTCCCGGAATTCCGGTCTCTTTTTCCATTACATCCCAGATTTCTTTCAAGGTCACCTCTCTAGTGCCCTCCTCCTGAACCTTCTTCAGTCGGGCGACGGCTTCCGCTTCCATACGGATTTGTTTGAAATTGGGGTACTGCAGCTCCATTCCCACCAGATAAAACAGATCTGTCGGGTCGGAAAAGGTCCGAAACAGCAGTGTGTCAAACACGTCAAAAGAAACCACATCAAATGCCGACAGCTCTCTTGCAAAAGTCTCTTCATCCATCCGAGGCACCATGGAGGACTCGCTTCCTTTTGTGTAAAGACTGACGTTCTCCTTCCCCGGATTTCCCAGCTCCTCCCTCAGATCTCGATGAAACAGCACATAGTACCTTATATTCAGCCAGAACAGATAAAAAAGGACGCCTGCCCTTTCCATGCCCCTTTTACCCTTTCTTTTTTCCAGATACAGGCTGCGGATACCAGGTATGCGGTTTACCAGGATATCATACAAACGCTCCTTCATGCTTTACAAACCATCCTCCATATTTTCATACGCCCGGCAAACCTGATCCGGGTCTCCCATTGCCCGCAGCCTCCCCTTTTCAATCCAAATAGCCCTTGTACAATTGCTGCGAATGACTGCGGTGGAATGGGATACCAGAAGCACCGTGGAACCTCCGTGAATCATTTCCTTTATGCGTGCCTCGCTCTTTTTGCGAAAAAACAAATCTCCCACACTTAACACTTCATCCAAAATCAGTATCTCTGGTGTATCCTGGATCGTAGCGATAGAAAATCCAAGTCTGGATACCATACCTGAGGAATAATTTCGCACCTTTTCCTCCATAAATCCTTCCAGCTGGGCAAATCTAACAATCTCCTCATACTTTTCATCCAGGAAAGCCTTGGTATAGCCAATCATGGACCCGTTCAGATATACATTTTCTTTTCCCGTCAGTTCCGGATCAAACCCCGTTCCCAGCGTTAAAATCTGAACCTTTTTTCGGTCCACATCCACCCTCCCGCTGGTGGGCAACAGCGCGCCTGCGATGATTTTGAGCAGCGTGCTCTTCCCAGATCCATTCGTCCCCACCAGGCCTAAAACCTCTCCCTTATCCACCGTAAAGCTGACCCGGTCCAGCGCCTGGAACCACTCGTATTCCCTCTGTCCGCGCAGTGTGTGAATAAATAATTCCTTTATACTGGAAGCTTCCTGTTTCCTCCGCTTAAATTGCATACTCACATTTTCCACTACAATCGCCGTTCTTGGCCGCATTCTTCTGGTCTCTCCCGACTCTTTTCTTCTTCTCATGGCTGCCTCCCGTCAGAGTTTTTGTACCACACGCTGTCTGTTGCGCCTAAAACAAAGGGCCCCCGCCAGATATGTGCCTATCCCCCAAACTAACATCCGCATCCATTCCCCCTGTTCTGGCAGCGTTCCATACATCACAGCCTTTCGCAGACAGTGAATATAGACGTAGATCGGATTGTTTAATACAATGGTATACATGATTCCTTCCAGCTGATCCGCAGGATAAAAAATTGCGGAGCAGTACATCCATAAGGTCAAAATTACGGAATACAAATGTTTCACATCTCCAAAGGAAACATAAGCAAGGGCCAGAAAAAAAGAAACTCCCATAGAAAATAAAAATAGCAAAAGCAAGATCACAGCCAAAAGCAACATCGTCCATTTCAACCTGATTTGAAATACAAACAGCATCACCACATAAGCGATCAGCGAATACATTAGATTGATCATTGCGGTGTATACTCTGGCAAATAAAAGTAATTCCATTGGAAACTTGACCTTTAAAAGCAACATTTTATTATCCACAAGCGTGGTCATTGCTGTGCTGGTAGCTCCTGTAAATGCCTGCCATAGCAGATAGCCGGTCAGATAATAAATCGGATAATTTTCTATGGATCTTCGAAACATTTGGGAAAAAATCAGAGAAAGTACTGTCATAGACAGAAGCGGATTAAGGATACTCCAGAAAATCCCCAGATAGGATCTCGCATATTTGCGCTTTAACTCCCTGGATGTGAGCTGCTGAATTACAAACAGATATTGCCTGCCTCTGACCCCATCAATCATCTTTCTCTCCCCCTTTCTTTTGTCCGGTCTGCTCCATGGCCTTTACGGCAAAACGGACAGCTTGCCAAAGCAGGTGCTGTCTGATATGCCTTTTAATATGTTTCCTTCCCAGAACAGCGCTTCCCTCATACCAGACGCTTTTTACCACTGTAGGCGTTTTCAGGGCTGCCATCCGGCAAAGCTTTGGCAGTATATGATTTGCTCTCAATTCCCTCTGGGTCATACGTGGCGCAATGGGTTGTCCTTCCTCCTCCAGGACATCGTCGGAAAAAGACAGCTGCCCATAGATGCGCGCCTCTTCGCCAGAAGGTGTGGTCATGAATAAATACAAAAGTTTTCTTGCAGTCTTACGCTCCTTTGAGATTTGGAGGGATAACAGACGCTTTTTTGTCATCTCTTTTGCCAGGACTTCCCCATATTCCATCATCCATTCTTCCGTTTGCCGTACAAACTGTCTTCTCTCCTCACCCATCGTTCCATAGCATGGAACATACACTTCTCCTTCTCTTCGATAGCCCAGGGTCATACCATGGGGCGCTGTAAAGACCGCCTCAAACAGACAGTTATTAAAAAAGACCTTTTCCCGAAGACCTCCGTAAGGATGAAAATAATAGCAGTGATAGGTATCCCTTTTCATTCCATCTGGAAGATCATACAGGCCAAAATAATAACCTTCCAGTTCCCGCTCTCTCCCTAAATATTTCAGGGCTTCCTGCAATGTTTTTTGCATGGAGCCCACCCATCCGCTGTCCACCAGCGCATCCGATACCTCGTCCAGCAACCCTTCCTGCCTTAAATAACCTGCAAGTCCCTTCATAGCCTCCCTGGAATGCTTCTTCACCGTATTTAGGAAGTAAGGGCACCCGTACAGTTTCTTGCGCACCTTTTCAAGCTCTCGCCTGGAAATCGGCTCCTCGGAGGAGCCAGGAAGCTTTACCTGTCTGATCACTTTCTGCCGTTCCTGTTTTGTAAGGCCGGCTCTCCGTAAAATCCGTTCTATAGAGACAAAAAGACCATCCCGACAGATATAATCAAGCCCCTCCTCCTGATTGAGAAAAAATATGGGAATACGCACTGCATATCTGGAGCAGCTTAAATACCTGCACTCAATAGGAAGACGCATTTTCTCACAGAACAGCTGTGTCATCCGGTACATCAGATAGCCGTCCCTGGAAAGAAAATAGAGCCGTTCCTTTTTGTTCTTTACCGCCTCCTTTAACAGCCACAGAACAAACCCGGCAAGGACAGGCGCAAGCACATGGGTGCTGACCACCCAGGCCGTATCTTCCCTGTGCTCTTTCAGACCGCCGACTGGCAGATATAGTCTGGGATTTTCCTTCAGGCAGTCCACATATTGTTCGTATTTCCTAGATTCTTTGCCGTTCATACTCCTCATTCCCTTTCTTTCCACGGATTTTTGTATCGGTTTCTTCTCAGATACGTATAGATTCCGGTTGGCGCCAGCCCGGCAAGTAAAGGCTTTCCCAGATAAAGAAACGGCAAAAGCCCGGACATGCCAAGCCTGCGATATCCCTGGTAGCGTACCTTCATTTCACGAAGTCTCCTCCTTCCTCTCCTTCGTTTATAAGACTCCACAGGCTCCCAATACCGAAGCAATGGTTTTTGCAGATTGTAGCCCCGGTATCCTTGTCCATGAAGGCGAAAAAACAATTCATAATCCTCACAAAGCAAAACATCTTTTTGCGCGGAATATCCTCCGCTTTTTATCAAAATCTCTTTTCGAAACATTACCGTGGGATGGATATAGGGAGAATGGGGCAAAAAGTCCTTTCCCACAGGCTTTCTTGGAACCCTCAGGATTCCAAAGATTCCTTTCTGATTTTCCAAAAAAGCATTGGATCCTGCCCAGTGATACCAGGGGTGCGTTTCTAAAAAAACATACTGTCTGGACAACCTTTCTGGATTTGCCACGTCATCTGCATCCATCCTCGCAATGTATTTTCCTCTGGCATAGCGAATACACAAATTCAGACCGTAAGCCAATCCCAGATTTATGGTTCCGCGCAGATAACGAATTCGTCCATCCATTCTGGCCATACGCTGGATCAAAGAGGCTCCCTCCTGGCTGGAGCCGTCATCATAGATCAAAAGCTCCCAGTCCTGGAACTCCTGCTTCACAATAGACTCTACAGCATGCTTAAGGCGCTCCTCCTCCGGCTCATAAATACTCATAATGACACTAATCTTTGGTAGATTCTTTTCGCTCATTTTTCTTGTACCTTCTGGTCAGCGCATACATAGATCTTGCACATTCTGTCTCTTACCTTTCGTTTTTGAAAGGGGCGTACCGTGTCTACGCACTCTTGCCTCATCTGTTCTCGCTCTTGCTCTTCCATGTCCATAATATACAGCATTCCCCTGGCAAATCCATCCACATCGTCATATCTGCAAACAACTCCATTCTTCCCGTTCCTCATATATTCTCTTGTCCCACGATTATCCGCCGCCACGACAGGCACCCCCATAGCCAGAGACTCTAGCCCGGCCATGCCAAGTCCTTCTCTTCTGGATGGAAACACGGAAGCATCGGCACATCCGAGTATGACGGAAATCCGTGGACAGTATCCATATAACGTTACCTGTCCGGAAAGCCCCAGTCTTTGAACCTGTTCCCTCAGTCGGTCTCTGAAAAATCCGTCTCCGCAGATGCCATAACGGATCCTCCTTCCCTGCCCCTTTCCTTTTAGCTTCGCCAAAGCCTCTAATACCACCTGATGGTTTTTATTTTCATTCAATTCTCCCACAGAAACCAAAAAGAAATCCTCCTCTCCAATCCCAAGCTTTCTTCTCCTTCTTTGGCGTTCTTCTCCGGAAAGGGGGGCGTAAGCTCTTACATTCAGACCCACTCCCGGAATCCGGTAAAGGCACCCTCCTTTTTTCAGCCGAAAATGCCTGGCACGCTCAAAATCTTCCTGATTGATCACAATGAGGATATCTGTGTATCTGGCCAACCATCGCTCCACCGGATAATAGGCCATCCAATTTAAAAGGGGTGCTCCTTTGTAAAAATGAAAGCCATGGGCTGTATAAATGACTACAAGGTTTTCTTCCCGATACAGCCGGCCGGCCAGCCTTCCCAATACGCCGCCCACTGGAGTATGACAGTGCAGCAGTTGAATCTTATAAGTTTTAATCAGGCCCAATAACTGATGCAGAGCCCTTTTGTTTTCCCGAAACAAAAAAGGAGATCTGGCAATCTCAATATGATGCGCCAGCACCCCCATGTTTTTTATCCGTTCCCAATCATTTACGTAATGGGGTTCCCTCATATTGGAAGCATAATGTACCGTATACCCCATATGCTGTAAAATCTTTACATTGTCCTGCTCAAACTTTCCCAGAAATTCATGGGTTGTGGTCAAGATCAGTACATGCTTGCCCATGGCGCCCCTCCGGTTTCCCTGTTTTTTAAAAAAATCTCCTGCAAACAGTATTCCCGTTTGCAGGAGATTTATTCCTTTGGATAATCCTCTTCTAGTGCCCTATACACTGAGCCCTGATATGGGCAAACAATTTTTCCAGATGTTGCGCCCGGTTTCCAAGCACTCGAATTGCCAGATCCATCTCCGAGATCACGGTCACCCCGCCTTCACACTCTCCATCCTCCGAAAGAAGCTTTCGGATCTTTCCGATCTGTTCCTGACTGACCTTTTTCCCGAACAGCAAAAAAGTACCGTAGTGGTGATAGCCTTCATACATGCCAAGTCCTGTCAGATCCATCGTTTCCGGAGTAAAAAAGCAGTTGTCCCGGTAAATCAGAGCATTTGCCCGCCTTACCTCCACCAGATTGTGATACAAACGATAATCAAATGCCTCTCCGCAGGCGGTTCTTCCGCCAGATAGGATTTCTTCATAACAAAACAGAGCGCTTTCATCTTCCAGCCTGGCCTTCAGCATGCTGGAAAAGGCAGACTGGGCAAAGGGAATCACCGGCTGAGAGTGATAATCTAAGGCTCCGCCTGCATCCACCGCAATGGCCGTCTTCCTTCTTGCACAGCCTTCCTTCATCTTGTGAATCTTTTCATAGGCCTGAGCGGAGAAGCTCATACGGGCATCTTTTCCCACCTGAATATCAAACTCCTGTACATCCCCTTCCATGATGCCTGCAGAAGCGCTTAACAGCAACACTCGCATCCAGTGGGATTTGTCATAGAAAGGAGACATGATTTTAAAAGGCGCGGTAAAAGATACCTGTGCAAGTTCGGTTTTTCCCTCCCGGTTTTCAGCCCTCAGTCTGCATAGGGAGGTTTTTCCAAATTGATTTTCCATAGACTAACATCCTTCCAGCAGCACGTTTTTCTGAATCCATTCCATAACCTGATCCACGCCCTGTCCTCCCCGTATATTGGTGAATACAAAGGGCCTGTCTTTTCGCATCCTTTGGGAATCCCTCTCCATGACCTCCAGGCTGGCTCCCACATAGGGAGCCAGATCAATTTTATTGATCACCAACAAATCGGATCGGACGATGCCGGGACCGCCTTTCCTTGGTATCTTATCCCCTTCTGCCACATCGATGACAAAGATGGTGGCATCTACCAGCTCAGGACTGAAGGTGGCAGACAGGTTGTCTCCCCCACTCTCAATAAATAAAAGCTCAATATCCGGGAATCGCTCCATCATGGCATCTACCGCCTCCAGATTCATGGAAGCATCCTCCCGGATGGCCGTGTGGGGGCATCCGCCCGTCTCCACACCTATAATCCGCTCTCTGGGAAGCACGCTGTTTTTACAGAGAAACTCCGCGTCCTCCTTTGTATAGATGTCATTGGTGATGACTCCAATGCTGTATTTTCCGGCCATCTGCCTGGTTAGGCATTCGATCAGCGCCGTCTTGCCGGACCCTACCGGTCCTGCGACTCCTATCTTTACGTATGACATAATATTCTCCTTTTCTATGACATGAATGACCTTTCGTTCCATAATATTTTGTTCTTCCAAAGTCTGAAAGACACGCAAAAGCATCATGACATGTAAATTCTTGAATACAAAGCCTCGTGCTGCATACACCGAATGTCAAATCCCGGAGCGCCCGCACCCAAAAGCTCCTTCGGAAGCTGCGTGACTCTCTCTAAAAGCTCCCCCATCTGCTCATAGCAGGCAACCAGAATCCTCTGACCTTTCGTCTGACTTAAAGGGATGGTCTTTACGCAGTTTACCACCATGGCTGAGACCTGCGCGTACAGATAATGTTCCAGGCATTCCTCACGCTCCACTCCTATGGCCCCGCAGAAGACTCCATAGGCGATGACGTGATTCATGCTCTTCCCTTTTCTTTTTTGGGTATAGGCTTTAAAAATCGGTTTCTCGTAGTCCACTCCCGGAATCTGAAGGGTCTTGACGAAACGGGAGCCCAACTTTCTGGAGGCCTCCCGGATCTCTCTTGGAACCCGCCCTGCCTCAAAGAGCTCTTCTAACTCTTCAATCCTTTCCAGATCGCAGACATCTGCCGCCTCCCATGCAAGGCGACAGTAAAATAATTCGTTATAGAGCAGATTCTGAAGCTTGCTCTTTACATATTTCTCAGCCTGCTCCTCATTCGTCACCAGTTCCTTCTGAATATAGGTTTCCAGGCCGTAGGAATGGGAATAACCCCCTATGGGGAACAGGGCGTCATTGACTTGCAGCAGCAAAAATTTCTTCTTTCTGTCCATCCTGTCTCCTCTTTGTCAATGGGTATGAGAATTGACGCTGGCGGATATCCTGGCATCAAAATCCAGCTGCGCCTCTTTTACATGTGCCTTTACTCCATGGAGCTTTTCCAACATTTCCAGCATGGGCTGGGTGTAGGGAGTCAGAAAAGACTCCCCGTCCTCTCCCCAAAACAGGGCGGCATGGCGGTTTCCAATCTCATAGCATACCTTTGCCGTCATCCTTGGATGATCTCTGTCAATGCGAATCTCAATCACCTGACAGGGCAGAATCCTGGCCGCCAGAATCTGAGTTTCATCTTCAAAGAGAATATCTCCCGTCCGGATTCCTTTCGTCAGAACGGAATCATCCAGGCGTATGCCCACTTCCATTCCCCTTTGACTCACCTTCTTATGAATCTTCTTAAAGGCCTCATCCCAGTAAAAATCCACATAATCCACAGATCGGTTCCCCACCTGCGTATCTTTTACATTTCCCAGTATTTTATCGCAAAGCATAGCATCTCTCCTACCAATAATTTGTCATCAATAATACGCCCGGAATCCAGGCCGTGACCACGCCCTCAAATACTTGCAGGCAGGGCACGAATTTGCCCAGCTTCTTGCCCATGATGTCCTCCACAAAGGAGGTTCCCCACAGGATGGCCCACAGATACCAGATGGCTGCCCAGCGCCAGTCCGGCTGAATATTCCATGCCGGGATTCCCACAAAGCCCTCCAGCGTTCCAAAAATCACCGCATTGATAGCCACAAAGGTGGAAAACCAGGCAAAGGGCTTGGTGTCCAGATGAAACAAATTATTGGCAGCCACAAACAGGTACGTAAATCCAAACAACAGTCCCGTTCCCGCCGCATAATAATTGCCCTGAGCCAGGTTCGTAAAGTTGATAAACAGGGAAAGTCCGCCTGTGAAAATATTCATCACAGAGGCCGCTTTTTTATCAATATTGCAAAGTCCGCAGATTCCATTGTTGATCAGTACGATGCCCACAAACAGTAAACATACTCCTAACATTCTTTTTTCCTCTCTTCTTTAGAATAAGCTGTAGAGCTGCGTTAAGGGCAGCTTCTTTGCCGGCTTGGACGTGATGGACTCCCCGTCTGCCTTCACCTCGTAGGTCTCCGGGTCCACAGTGATCTCCGGCATCTGGTCGTTACATTTCATATCCTTTTTGCCGATGTTTCTGCAGTTAGACACAGGTACCACGGTCTTTTCCAGGCCGTAGGCTTCCTTCACCTGATTTTCATAGGCTGCCTTGGATACAAAGGTCAGGCAGGTGCCATATTTTGCCTTTCCATGGGCGCCAAACATGGGCTGATACAAAACGGGCTGAGTGGTGGGAATGGATGCATTGGCATCTCCCATCTTGGAGGCGATGACCATGCCTCCTTTGATAATCATATCCGGCTTTGCCCCAAAGAAGGCGGGATTCCACAACACCAGGTCCGCAAATTTTCCTTCCTCCACAGAGCCCACATACTGAGAAATTCCGTGGGTGATGGCCGGGTTAATGGTGTACTTGGCTATGTATCTCTTTGCCCGGAAGTTATCGTTTCCATGCCCCTCATCCTCGGGAAGCGCGCCCCTTTCATCCTTCATCTTGCTGGCGGTCTGCCAGGTTCTGGTGATCACTTCCCCGATGCGTCCCATGGCCTGGGAGTCCGAGCTCATCATGCTGAAAACCCCCATATCCTGAAGCACATCTTCTGCCGCGATGGTCTCCGGACGGATTCTGGAATCTGCGAAGGCCACATCCTCCGGGATCTTTTTGTCCAGGTGATGACAAACCATCAGCATATCCAAATGTTCATCCAAGGTATTCACCGTGAAAGGCATGGTAGGGTTGGTGGAGGAAGGAAGCACGTTGGGCGCTGCCGCAGCCTTGATAATATCCGGCGCATGGCCTCCGCCTGCCCCTTCCGTATGGTAGGTGTGGATGGTTCTTCCTCCGATGGCATGAAGGGTATCCTCCACACATCCTGCCTCATTTAAGGTATCCGTGTGGATAGCCACCTGCACATCGTATGCGTCTGCCACATTCAGGCAGTGGTCAATCACAGCCGGTGTGGCTCCCCAGTCCTCGTGGATCTTCAGTCCCATGGCCCCCGCTTCCACCTGTTCCTTCAGCGGTTCCTCATCCGAGCAGTTTCCCTTCCCCAGAAAGCCCAGGTTCATGGGATATTCCTCTGCCGCCTGAAGCATCCGCTTCATATTCCAGGGCCCCGGCGTACAGGTGGTGGCATTGGTTCCGTCTGCAGGGCCGCATCCTCCTCCGATCATAGTGGTTACTCCTGAATACAGAGCGCATTCCACCTGCTGAGGACAGATAAAGTGAATGTGCGTATCGATTCCTCCCGCCGTCACGATCATTCCCTCTCCAGCCAAAGCCTCCGTGGAAGCTCCCACCGTCATGCCCGGCGTTACCCCGTCCATGACGTCCGGATTTCCTGACTTACCGATTGCCTTCATCTTTCCATCCTTGATGCCGATATCTGCCTTTACGATTCCCGTATAATCCAAAATCAAGGCATTGGTGATGACCAGATCCAGATCTCCGTCACTGCTTCGGGTTTTCACAGACTGACCCATACCGTCACGGATCGTCTTGCCGCCTCCAAATTTGATCTCATCCCCGTAATGGGTATAGTCTTTTTCCACCTCAATCACGAGACTGGTGTCTGCCAGCCGTACCTTGTCTCCTACGGTTGGGCCATACATGGCCGCATATTTATCACCGGAAATTTTAACGCTCATCTTGTCTCCTCCTTCTTCCTTACTCTGTGAAACCCTTCTGCCTCGCTCTTTCCAGAGAAGCCTGTTTCGTGTAATCCATAGCCTGGGCGCAGGTCAGATCATTCAGTCCAAACACCCGCTTTGTTCCTCCAAGCTCCACAAGCTGCACTTCCTTCTCTTCCCCCGGCTCAAAACGCACCGAGGTGCCGGAGGGGATATCCAGGTGATATCCGTAAGCCTGGCTTCTGTCAAACTTCAGACAGCGGTTCACCTCAAAGAAGTGGAAATGAGAACCCACCTGCACGGGTCTGTCCCCCGTATTGGCCACAGTCAGCGTCATGGTCTTCCTTCCCTCATTCAGGGTAATCTCTCTGTCCAATGGTAAAATTTCTCCGATTTTCATGCTCAATTCCTCCTTACTGTATGGGATCATGAACGGTTACCAGCTTCGTTCCGTCCGGAAACGTGGCCTCCACCTGCACTTCATGAACCATGTCTGCCACGCCTTCCATTACCTCATCCTTTTTCAGGATTTCCCTGCCAAGCGCCATCAGCTCCACCACTTCTTTTCCGTCTCTGGCAAGCTCCAAAAGCTCGGAGCTTATGTAGGCCACAGCTTCCACATAGTTTAACTTCAATCCCCTGTCTTTTCTCTCCTTCGCCAGGGTCCCGGCCATGTGGAGCATCAATTTCTCCTGTTCCTTCGGATTCAATCGCATAAAAATTCCTCCTTAATGTTTGTGTAACATATCTGAAAATTTTACATACAAAAAAAGGAGACAATGAACGTCATTTCGACTTCATTGTCTCCAATTGCTGCTTATTATATCAACATCCGTTTTTCTTGTCAACCATTCTTTTCCATAGCTAACAGGAGTTCTAAACAACTTTGAAAGAATTTTTTTCCTCATTTGCACTCCATTTTATTTGACAAATGACATATTTTCTGCAAGCCAATGTTGGATTTTTATAACATTTACCTCCAATAATTCAGCAATCGTTTCATCCGAATAACCTCTTTTATGCATGTTCAGAGCCGTCTTTTTCGCCTGCTCCTCTTCTCCTTCTCTGTAAATCTTCTCGCTGATTTCACACATGATATCATAGCCTCCTTCCTCACATTTTAAAAAATGAACCCGCTTTGACAGCTCTCCTTGACTCATATCATTCGGATCAGCAGTTTTAAAATAGCGCATCAGCTTAGCCATTTCCGTTCCATCATCTACGGAAGCATTCACATACAAAATATGCTGTCCGTCATCGTAAGGTATATCTGTATTTCTAAAGAATTTCTCAACTGGATAGGTTGCGTATCCAGCCTTCCATAAATCTGTTTCGCTAATATAAATAATATACACATCCGAAAGTTCCGAATACGTTTTCCCCTTCATTAAAAATTCACTATCTATTATGGCTCCATAAAACCTGGTACGCTTGGCATGGTCAATGGCATCTGTCCTTTGTATTTCTATGTTATAAAGTTTTCTATTATTATCTTCTGCCAGAATGTCTAAGATTGCATCGTGAGATGTAATTTTAGACACACGATACTGGGTACGAATTTCCGTCACCACAAGATCCTTAACTCCTGTCAACACTCTTAATACGTGCTGACAAGCTCGTATATCATCTAACGCCACTGACATAAATACATTACTTAAAAGATTAAACTGTCTGGCCTCAGCAACTAGCTGCTCTCGTCTTCGAATACGACTTGTCTGATCCTCTTTTAATTTTGTCCGCTGTACCTTACCCATTTATAACCTCCGGTACCAACCGATACTACAAAATACTCTATTTCGTACAAATAATTCTTTCTATATTTTTATCTTACCATGAAGCAATAAAGAACGCAAGCAGATCATTAAAATAATTTGTGATTTTATTTAATAATATGAGATTCATCTTTTGTTAAAATATGGATTTGGATGAGACGCAAAAAACTCCTCTTCACGATACAAAGTGAAAAGGAGTTTCTTATTTTTTACCTTACAGAGCTGAATGATCAGGATTCCTTCACAGCCTGTGCGATGGCTGCCGCCAGCTGTTCCAGAGCTTCCTCATCCCGCAAAGAGGATTTGATGGTGAGCTTCTCTCCAATCAGCTCCACGTTCTTCATCTCTCCCAGCTTCTCTGTGATTGCCTTTGCGCAGGTAGGAGCCCAGGTTCCGTTTTCGATCACGGCGACCTTTTTGTTCTGCACGTTCAACGCCTTCATGTCTGCCAGAAGGTTTTCCATCTTGGGGAAGATTCCGGCATTGTAGGTGGGTGATGCCAGAACGATCACCGGGAACTTGAAGGTTTCTGCGATCAGATAGGAGATATCTGTCTTGGAAACGTCATATGCGTGGATGTTATGGATTCCCTGTTCTGCCAGACGCATCACAAGGGCCGCAACGGCTGATTCGGTATTTCCGTAGATGGAGCCATAGAATACTGCAACACCCTGCTCCTCAGCCTCATATGCAGACCACTTCTGATACAGGTTCAGCACAAAGCCCAGATCCGTGCGCCAAACCGGTCCATGCAGGGGGCACAGCATCTGAATATCCAGGGTAGCTGCCTTTTTTAACACGGCCTGCACCTGAGCGCCATATTTTCCCACAATGTTTGTGTAATATCTTCTGGCATCCTGTACGAAGCTGTCTGCCTGATAGTCCATCTCGTCATTGAAAATGCGTCCGTCGTTGGTTCCGAAGGTTCCAAAGGCATCTGCGGAAAACAGAATCTTGTCAGTCTTATCGTAAGTCATCATAGCTTCCGGCCAATGCACCATGGGGGCAAGGACGAAGGTCAGCTTGTGCTTTCCAAGATCCAGCTCATCCCCTTCCTTCACCACGATCTTTCTTGATTCTTCAAGGGCCACGTTAAAAAACTGTGAGATCATCTGAAAACTCTTTGCATTTGTCACAATCTGAACGTCCGGATATCGGAAGAGCACCTCCCCGATCAGAGCGCAGTGATCCGGCTCCATATGGTTGACGATCAAATAGTCCAGACTTCTGCCCTCCAGCGCAGCCTCCAGGTTCTCAAAAAATTGCCTGCTCACAGAGGCATCCGCAGTGTCCAAAAGCGCCGTTTTCTCATCCTTAATTACGTACGCATTATACGAAACCCCTCTGTCAATGGGAAACATGTTTTCAAACAGCTCCAGACGTCTGTCATCTGCCCCCACATAAATGATATCCTGGTTTACTTTACGAATTGCAAACATTTTCTTCCGCCTTTCTTCCCTTATCGGGTCTTCTTCCAAGACGGCAGGAGACGCCTTTGCGTATGCATCTTTCGCTGCCGTATTGCTCTTTGTATTTCATGGCAAGATAATCCTTGCCGACCGCCATTATTTTAC